>NZ_JBFTRB010000017.1:0-102627 GCF_056399305.1 Arthrobacter sp. 01N444 | reverse complement strand
AGCCGGTAGCTGGTCCGGCCGATTTCGAGCGGGGCGCCGTCCCGGGGGTCGGTCAGGACGCGGTGGAAGGAACCGGCGCCCTCGGCGATGAGGCGGCGGGCCATCGAGGGCGGGATCGGCCCGTGCCCGTCCAGGACGGCCGGTTCGTCGGTGGCGCCGAGCAGGGCCAGGACCGGGACGGTGACCAGGACCTGCGCCCGCGGGACCGGAACACCCGCGCCGGTACCGGTGCCGCCGTCGTCCGATCCAGCACCCGTGCCGGTGCCGGTGGTGAGGAGCCAGGTGGCGGTGATGTCGGCGCGGAGCTGGGTCAGGGTCCGGGGCTCGTCCGGGCCCTGGAGGGCGCGGGCGGCGGCGGTGGCCCGGTCCCAGATCCCGGCGGCGGTGTCGGCCGGGAAATAGGCGGAGAGCCAGGCCATGCCGTCCCGGTCCGGGGTGTACTCGACCCGCCGGTCCGCGGCGCTCGTGGCGTGGCGTGCCTCGATGCCGGCCGGGTGGTGGCGTTCGCGCCAGGTGCGGGCCTTGGCTCGGAACCGGGAGGCCACGAGGTCCCCGGCCGGGCAGCCGCGGGCCGGGTTGGGTGCTTCGGGGTCCAGGAAGTGCGCTTCCAGCCCGGCCGCCCCGGCCGCATCCAGGCTGCTGGTTTCGTCCACGAGGATCCGTGCGTGGGCCCAGGAGATCGCCCCGGACTCAAGGGCGGCCAGGGTCAGCGGCAGCGCCGTCGTCAGAACTTGGGATTCGGCGAGGAGGGCCGCGGCGGTGCGTTCGCTCACGGTCAGGACACAGGCGACCTCGGCCACCAGGGCGATCTCCTGAACGGCGCGGTCCCGCGCGGACGGCGCCGGCGGTGCAACGGCTATGGCTGCCTGCGCGTAGTCGGCGGCCAGCCGCACCCTCAACGCCGCGGTCCGGGCCTCCAGCCGGGCGACCTCGGCCAGCCCGTCCAGACAGGCATCCGCCCGCCGCCGCAGCGGATCGCCGTCTCCCAACGGGTCGGCAGCAGGCGCACCGGCGTCGTCAGCGCCGGCCAAGGCAGCCAGCGCGGCAACAGAGGCGGCGACGGCCTCCACGGCCGCCCCGCTCTCTGCACTCAACTCCGCACTCCACGCTGTCCCGCGATCCATACGCCAAGCACATCACGAGCCACCGACAATATTGATGCGACCGAAACGGTGCCCGCACGAAGCCGGCACGTTTGTGAACCGCAGCGGTAGGTGGCGGTCTTTTCGCCGCGTTGTGTGGCGCCCCCGGTGCCTGTAGTCCAATCATGCACCGGGTGGTCTGGCGGGGGCAGCAGCAGAATTCGAGGAAAGGACGTCTTTGCGGACCGCCCAACGGCCGATCGCTGCCGCTGCGCCAACTGTGGCCCATGGGATCAGCAGCCAGGGCTGCCCGCCGAGACCCAGGACGCTTCCCAGCAGCCAGAACGCGAGGGTGGGCACCGCGAAAAAAGCTCTGATGTGGATCCATTGTTGCCGGACCGGGCGCAGTAGGTAGGCCAACACACAGGCCAGTGGCGCCGCGAACACCAGGGCAACTCGAAGCCATAAAGAACCACCATGCCCAAAAAGCCCCACACGTGGCCGGCATCGGTTCCGTCCAGCGCGGCGGCTACGCCATAGTGTGCTGCAACCAGGAGCAGCAGAAAGCCAACCCAGAGCGAGGTGGCGATCAGCCAGCCCTTGATGAACGCGTACGCATCCAGGACCACTCGGCATGGACGCCCGCAAACCCCTGACTGTCACCCGCGACCCAGCCACCAAAGACTACGTCGCGAAACGAACAAGCTAAGGACGCACCAAGAAAGAGATCATCCGCAGCCTCAAACGATACATCACCCGGCAGATCTACCGAACCCTCAACCACCGGTTAGTGCTGGCTAGCAGCACCTGAACCAGTGGGGGTAGAAACCGAAAACTCTCGGTCATTGAGGATGCGCGCCAAGGTGCTCCGCCCGAGCGCGCTCATCCCTGGAACCGTTTCCCGGTAGTACCAGACCAGGCCCATTGCCTGCTGGAACGCCCAGGCGGCTCCACGCCTCCACTCGAGGTCACTAGACGCCAGCTCCCGGCGTAAGAGTGCCCGCCTTTCGTTATCGAGCATGTGCCAGGCTGCGACAAGGTCAAGGGAAGGATCGGCAGCAGCAAAACCCCCACCATCCAAGACGCCAAGAAGTCGGTCGCCTCCGACGAGGAGATTGCCGGGAATCAAATCCCCGTGCGTCATCACCGCCGGGCCAGCAGAGGGCAGGCTCCGGAATTCCGACCAGAGCGCACGGAGCCGGTCTACCGGAAGCAGCCCATCGCTCTTAAGAAAACAGACTTCCATCCACTCGTCAGAGTCCTTTAAGTCGCCGCCACGACCGGATCCCGTAAATTGGCGGCCTCTCGCATCGGCGGCTCGAAGCGAATGAACGAGGGTGGCGAGGTCACGGGTGAACACTTCCGAGTTCGCCAAGCCATCGGGGGTTGCAACGACGCCGGGTAACCACGTTTGCACAGACCACGGCAACGGATAGCCGTGACCAGGACGGCCCAAAGCCACTGGCTCCGGTGTGGGGACGGGACAGCATGTTGCCAATTCACGCATTGCGGCTGCCTCCCCGGCGAGCTCAGCGCTTATGTCAGTTGGGTCAGCGGATCGGAGCGGGAAACGTGCCGTGAGATCGGCGCCGATTCTGAAGATGGCGTTGACCGTGCCGTCCGTCATGACGCGGCTGATGCGCTCGTGACCCCATCCTGGGAATTGTTCGACTACCAGTCGGCGAGCGAGGTCCTCGTCAATGTGCAACTGGTCGTCGTGCATAGTCATGCACCTGACGTTAGCCCACTTACTAGTGCGTGGTCAGGACGAGATGGGAGATGCTTTCTCCCACGTCAGGACCTGGAACACTGCTTGACGAAAATAGAGGCATCCAAGCCTACCAATGGGCAAATGCTTCGCCATGGGATCGCAGAACGGCGACTACCACTCCCCCAAGGTGTGGCAGCCGCCGTCGCTGTCGTTTGATTGTGGTTACTCCGCCGGAGCGAGTACCTTCAGGTCGAAGCCCTCGTAGCCCGATTCGCGAACTTCGGCGAGCTTGTTCCGGTAGTTGCCGAGGCCGCCGAGGTAGAACATGACCGTCCTCTTCTTGCCGGGGATATTGGCACCGAAGATCCAGGAATCGGCCTTCGGGAAGAGCGTCATGTCGGCGATCTCCTGGCAGGTCTCGGTCCAGGCTTCTTCGGCCTCGGCCGTCGGTTCCACGGAGGCCACCTGGCCGGTTTCTGCGTCCTTGACCAGTTGGGAGATCCATTCGACCTGGGTCTCAATGCTCGGCGGCAGGTTCGTGAAGGGACCGTTCGGTCCGAGGATCATGAACATGTTCGGGAATCCGGCGGTGGTGATGCCGAGGTAGCTTGTGGGGCCTTCCTTCCAGTGGTCCTGGATGGTTTCGCCGCCGCGGCCACGAATGTCCATCCGCGTGTAGTTACCGTCCACGGCGTCGAAGCCGGTGGCGAAGATCAACACATCGAGCTCGTGCTCAACGCCGTCGGACGTCCTGATGCCCTTTGGTGTCAGCTCGAGAATCGGCGTCTCCTTCACGGATACCAGCTCAACGTTGTCCCGGTTGAAGGTGGCGTAGTAGCCGCTGTCGCAGAGGGGGCGCTTGGCGTAAAGGTCGGTCGGGGTGAGCTTGCGGGCCGTCTCCGGGTCCTTGACGATCTCGGCGATCTTGCCCCGGACAAAGGATGCGGCAGCTTCGTTGGCGTCCCGGTCCGTGGCGATGTCGCCGAAAGTGTTGAACATGAAGCGGAATCCGCCGCCTTCTTCCCAGGCCTTCTGGAAGACCGCCTGACGGTCCGTTTCAGACACACTCATGGCCGGAACGGTGCTCTCCTCGAATCCGAAGGCGACGCCGGAGGCCCGGACCTGTTCCCAGATTTTGGGGTAGTCCTTCTTGACGGATGCGACGTACTCCGGCGTGACAGTGGTGTTGCCGACCGGGACGCTGTATTGCGGCGAGCGCTGGAAGACGGTGAGGTGCCCCACCTTGGGCGCGATGGCGGTGATGATCTGCAGGCCGGTGGAACCGGTGCCCATGACGCCGACGCGCTTGCCGGTAAGGTCCACGCCTTCGGGCCAGGCGCCGGAATGGTAGATCTTGCCCTCGAACGAGTCGATGCCCGGGATGTTGGGGATATTGGTGGCCGAGAGCAGTCCGAGGCCGTTGACGATGTACTTCGCCGTGATGGTTTCCCCGGCGTCCGTTCCGATGACCCAGCGGTCGGCGGACTCGTCGTAGCGGGCCGAGGTGATCCCGGTGTTGAGCTGGATATCCTTGCGCAGCTCGTACCGGTCAACCACGTGTTCGAGGTAGCTGAGGATTTCAGGCTGCGTCACGTACTTGTGCGTCCAGTTCCATTCCTTCAGCAGGTCGTCGTCGAAGGAGTAGCGGTACACGAAGCTCTCGGTGTCCGACAACGCACCAGGGTAACGGTTCCAGTACCAGGTACCGCCCACACCCCCGGCGCGGTCGAAGGCGCGGACGTTGAGGCCCAGTTCGTTGCGCAACTTGTGCAGCATGTAGATGCCGCCAAATCCAGCGCCCACGACGACGGCGTCGAATTCGGCGGTGGGGGTGGTGGAGGCAGTCTGCCCCTGTTCTTCAGCCATGATGAAATACTCCTTTGTGCTTCAGGTCTTTGTAGTGAAGTGGCCGGGGCTCAGTACTTGTACCAGCCGGCAATACGGGCGAGTTCGGCGTCGGCAACCTCGGAGTTGCCGGCCAGGAACGGGTACACGTGCTGCTGTCCTTCGCCGATGGAGAGCGTCACGTCGACGCCGGCGGCTTCCGCCAGTGCGTTCAGGCGGGTGGCATTGTCCAGGAGGGATTCGGATGAGCCTGCGGTGATGTACAGCCGCGGGAACCCGGCGAAATCAGCGTAGAGCGGGTTGGCCAGCGGGTTCTGCGGGCTGACGGACTCGCCCAGCACGCCGGCGATCATGCCCTCGAGCAGGGGCACGGAGATGAGTGCGTCCGATGCGTCGTTGGTGATCAGCGTTTCGCCCTTGTTCTCCATGTCCAGCCAGGGTGAGAAGGCGATGACCTGGCCGGGCAGCGGCTCTCCCTGCTGCTTGAGGGCCAGGGGAATGGCAACCGCAAGGTTGCCACCGGCAGAGTCGCCAATGGTGGTGATGTCCTGCGGGTCGATGCCGCTCTCGACGAGGGCCTTGAAGGCAGCCACACCGTCTTCGACCTGCGCGGGGTGCGGGTGCTCGGGCGCCCTGCGGTAGTCAAGGACAAAGGTGACGACGCCGATTGCCTTGGCAACGTGGCCGGCAAGCTTGCGGTGGCTTGACGCGGAGCCGACGGCGAAGCCGCCGCCGTGGGTGTAGAGCAGCACCTTTGTGCGGTCGGCACCTTCCGGGAAGGCCCAGATGCCGGGGACACCGCCGACGACGTCTTCCTTGTAGGTGACTGCCTCAGGCTCCCGCGTGGGCTGGTGCCACTCGTCGAAGATGCTGCGGAACAGGCGCATCGTCAGGTTGGGCGTGGTGGCGATGATTTCCGACCAGTCCGCGTACAGGTCGCGGAGGGGGTCGGTCGCCTGAGATGTTTCAGTCACTGCTGCTTCGGTCGAGATAGTCATCTCATACTCCTTCGTATGGAGAGCGCCCCCGCGTTGCCCGGGAACGGATGGATCGGTTGTTGGCTGCGTTTGCCGCTATATATAGCGTGGGTCACATTTCTGCCGGCTCAGTGTTCCACTTTGGAACACTCACGCGGCTCCTGATTGATGCGCTCAGGACATCAAAGGGGCCGCGATTTAGTATTGGATACCTATCAGAACTGGTGTCATTCTTGAATCAATACAGTCTGCGCAACGATGCGAGGTCACCATGCACGCTTTTGCCGTTTTCCAAGACAGCCCAGAGATCCAGGACATCGAACTGCCGGATCCGCTGCCGACAGGAACCGAGGCCCTCTTGAGGGTCATCCGTTCAGGTGTGTGCCACACTGACACCCATCTTCGTGAAGGTTCGTACGATCTGGGCAGCCGCGGCGCGTTGAAGCTGGTGGACCGGGGCGTCACGTACCCGCTGGTCATGGGGCACGAAGTCGTCGGCGTCGTCGAGAAGGTCGGCGACCGTGTGCACGGGACCAAACCCGGGGACATCCGGCTGGTCTATCCCTGGATCGGCTGCGGCACGTGCCGGGATTGCCTTGCCGGCCGCGACAATGTCTGCGCCAACGGACGCAACCTCGGAGTAGCGGAGCACGGAGGCTACGCCGAGCAGATCCTGGTCCGTGACGAAAAGTACCTGGTGGATATCGAGGGCCTGGACCTCAGCTGGGCGGCGACGCTGGCTTGCTCCGGACTGACGGCATTCAGCGCAGTGAACAAGGTCCTTCCGCTCGGACCCGACGAACCCGTCGTGGTGATCGGCGCCGGCGGAGTGGGACTTACCGCCATCGCCACCCTGAGCGCGCTCGGGCACCAGGCCATTTGCGCCGTCGACATTTCCGAACGCAACCTGGAGCTCGCGCGGCAGGTTGGCGCAGCCACCACCGTCCAGTCCACAGACGAGGGCCTCAGTGCAAAAATCGTTGCAGCCAGCGGCGGGCCCGTGGCGGCCGTCATTGACTTCGTGAACAACAGCCAGACAGCGCCGGTAGCCTTCGATTCCCTGCGCAAGGGCGGCCGGTTGATCCAGGTCGGGCTCTTCGGCGGCGAACTGACGGTACCCACCGCGCTCATGGCCCTCAAGATGCTCACCATCCAAGGCAGCTTCGTGGGGACCCCGGACGAGCTGAACCAGCTCATCGCCTTGGCCAAGCAGGACGCCATTCCCCACATCCCCATCATCGACGCCGAGCTCTCCGCCGCCTCTGTTGGCGAGAGCCTGGACAAGCTGACGCACGGCGGCGTGCCCGGACGCGTCGTCCTGCGCGCGGCAGACGGAGCCCAGGGCTGACCAGCCATGCAAAACCCCAGGAAGGTGCCCGATGATGCGCTCCGCGCTGCCCGGGAACAGCTCATCCGCCGCGGCCTGCTGAATGGGACCCAACTGACGGAAATCGTCTCCCCGGATATCGAGCACAGCTGGCGCCGCTCTATCGGCGTGGAGGCGTCGGCAGGGCCCGAGGCATTCCTCTTCGTCAACGACTTCGATCCGGACGGAATCCTCATCCGGGCCGCCAAGAGCGTGATGGATCACTGGCTGGAGAGCCTCAACGGCATGGGCATATCCCTGTTCCTCAGTGACCAGTCCGGTCAGATCATCGCCCGCAGGCTCGGGGACAGGACGCACGGCAATCGGTTCGATGAGGCATATGCCGCCGAAGGATTCAGTTTCTCGGAGCGCTCCGTGGGAACGAACGGGCTGGGCACCCCCATCGAAGGACGCCAGGCCGTTTTTGTCCGCGGAGCCGAGCATTTCAACGAGGCACTGGCACCCCTGTCGTGTTCAGGGGCCCCGATTCTGCACCCGGTCACCCGCCGGGTGCTCGGATCCATTTCCTTCGCCTGCGACACCGCTTTGGACAACCCGCTCATGCTGGCCATGGCCCGCGAAGCCGGCGGCCAGATCGAACGCCGACTGCTCGATCTCGGCAGCGCGACGGGACTCGCCCTGGGGATGTCGCAACTGCGTTTGAGCTCCTCCAAGGCCCCGGTCATCATGCTCGACGCCCAGGCTGTCATGACCAACGTCTCCGGACTGGCCGTCATGAGCAGCGAACTGCACACCACCCTGTGGGAACAATTGCGCGGCCTCGTGTGGACCGGCGCCAAGCAAACCATCGAGATTCCCTCCCTGAACGTCGATGCCACGGTCCAGCGAATTGACGATTCCGGCGGGAGCTCGGCCTTCGCCCTGGAGCTTTCCCGCGTTCCGGAGGCCGCAAGCAGTCCGGGCAGGGCCGAGCCTGGGGTGGCCGACGGCGGCTCTTGGGGCGGCGGGGCGGCGTTTGGGCACATCATGCGGAATGCTTTCGATCGCGCAGGTCAGGGGCCCGGGGCGATTGCTGTTTGCGGGCAGGGCGGCTCCGGCAAGCTTCACCACACACTCGCCTGGCTCAATGGGCAGGACTCCGGCCCGAATCCGCTGATCCTCGACGCCTGCCTGCTGCCAGGGGAACAGGATGCCACCTGGTTCTCTGACTGCCGCGAGGCGATCGCGGCAGGCCGGAGCGTCGTCCTGCGGCATCTGGAGGATCTTCCCCGGAGCGAGCTTAACAGGCTGAAGGCGCTGGATGTGGCGGTGCGGCAGCAGCCGGCCGGGCCGTCGGCGGGCGCCACACACGCAGGTACACCGCCGTACAGCGACACGGCCGGCCCCTCTCCAGCCCGGCTCGTCTTGACGATGAATCCGGACGCATGCCCGGACTTCGTATCCGAAGTGGTGTCCCAGATCGCCGCGCGCGTGAATGTGCCGAGCCTCTCCGCCACCAAGGAACGCATCCCGGTACTGGCGGCACATTTTCTGGACGCAGCAGCTCCGGCCGACAGATCCACGCTCTCCGCAGCGGCGCTGCAAGGGCTCATGCGCTGGCATTGGCCAGGCAATGTCGCCGAGCTGCGCGCCACCCTCGAATCACTCGGGCGGGCACATCCCGGACGCGTGGTGCAGGCCAATGACCTTCCGGAACATCTCAGAAGCACGGGCAGGAGGAAACTCTCCAAACTGGAATCCCTCGAGCGCGATGCGATCGTGGCCGCACTCGAACAGAGCGGCGGGAACCGTTCGGTCGCCGCGGAATCCTTGGGCATGGGCCGGACCACGCTCTACCGGAAGCTGCGCGCACTGGGGATCGAAACACCCGAGTCCATGGCGACCTGACCCAGTCATCCGGCGCCTGTCATCCGGCGCCGGGCAGGATCCTCTCAGCCAACTCCAGGACCGCCCGCAAGGCGGGGCTGGAGTTGTCCCGCCGCCAGGCCATGCGCAGCTCCACCGGAAGGGTCTCGTCCACCAGCTGCACAAAACGCACATGGGGATCCGTGACCGACTCGGCCACCGAGGACAGCGTGAGGGTACAGCCCACCTCCGCCGCCACCAGCGAGAGAGCCGTCCAGGAATCCGGGACAATCTGGACGACGTCGAGCTCGAACCCGGCGGCGTGCGTGAGCCGGCGGAGCCGGTCGTTCAATACGGCCCCTGCATGCGGCGGCAGCGAAACAAAAACGTCGCCCTGGAAGTCTGCCATCCGGGCCTCGGCGGCATCGGCCAGACGGTGGCTTGCCGGTACGGCCACGACGAGGTCCTCCGCCGCAAGCAGCCGCGTTTCGATACCGGCGGCAATGTAGTCCCAGCGACCGAGGGCGATGTCCATGTCCCCGCTGAGGACACGGTCCATGGCAGGTTGCGCAAAATTCTGGCTGAAGAGTTCGATCTGGATACCCGGGTGGTCGCGCCGGACCTCCCGGGCGAGCCGGCCCACCAGGGTATGGGTGGAAGCGCCCGCGTAGGCCACCCGAACGCGCCCGACTTCGCCCTTGTCCGCGGCGCGGACCGCGATGCTCGCCCGGCGCGTGGCATCGATGATCTCCGTCGCCGGCCCGATGAACGCCTCTCCGGCGCCTGTCAGCTTGACGCTGCGGGTGCTTCGGTCGAACAGCCGGGTTCCCAGCTCACGTTCCAGCTGCTGGATACTGCGGCTGACCGGAGGCTGCGCCATGTGAAGTTTTTCTGCCGCGCGGCCGAAGTGCAGCTCTTCTGCCACCGCCAGGAAGGCTCGGATCTGTTGGATCTCCATGCATGTGATTATTACACCTGACGCAACAAAAGGGCCATCAATAAGTATTGGACGGATAGCAATGTCCTCCGTCATGGTGGAGGGAGAGAACACTATTCGAGGAGCCCATCGATGGACAGCCAACACT
This sequence comes from Arthrobacter sp. 01N444, assembly GCF_056399305.1. Lineage (NCBI taxonomy): Bacteria > Bacillati > Actinomycetota > Actinomycetes > Micrococcales > Micrococcaceae > Arthrobacter > Arthrobacter sp. 01N444. Next base: position 92,755 of record NZ_JBFTRB010000017.1, on the reverse strand, counting down.
CCGCCACCCCTGAGACGTCGGCATTCGGCCGCAGTCCGGATGGCCCGCTCAGCGGCATCGTCATCGCAGATTTCGGCAGGGTGCTGGCCGGACCATACTGCACCATGCTGCTGGCCGATCTCGGGGCGACCGTCATCAAGATTGAGAGCCCGGCCGGCGACGAGACCCGGGCATGGCGCCCGCCCACCCGCGGGGATGACTCGACGTATTTCCTCTCGATCAACCGCAACAAGACCTCGATCAAGCTCGATCTGCGCGATCCGGACGACCGCCGGACGGCCCAGCGCATCGCGGAACGGGCCGACGTCGTCGTCGAAAACTTCAAACCGGGTGACCTGGTGCGCTACGGACTGGACTACGACACCGTCGCGGCCACGAACAAGGACGTTGTCTACGCCTCGATCACGGGTTTCGGGACCGCCGGCGGCGCCCAGCTGCCCGGCTATGACCTGCTGATCCAGGCCCTGTCCGGACTGATGGACATCACCGGAGCGCCGGACACCGGGCCGTTCCGTTCCGGGGTTGCTGTATTCGACGTCATCACCGGCCTTCATGCCTGCATCGGCATCCTCGCAGCCCTCCGGCACCGGGACCGCATCGGGGAAGGCCAGCTGGTGGAAATGAACCTGATGTCCTCCGCGCTCTCCGGCATGGTGAACCAGACGGCGGCCGTCGTGCTGGGCGGGACCGTTCCGGCCAGGCTGGGCAACGAGCACCCCAGCATCTACCCCTACGAGCCATTCGAGACCGGCGAGGGGCAGCTTGTCATTGCGATCGGCAACGACTCCCAGTACCGCACCCTCTGCGCCACCATCGGCCGGCCGGAGCTGGCCACGGATCCGCGCTTCGAGAAGGCGCCGCTGCGCAGCGCCAACCGCACGGAACTGCGGCCGCTCCTGCTGGAGCGCCTCTCGACCCGGACCGCCTCCGAATGGTTCGACATCCTCACCGAAGCCAAACTCCCGTGCGCGCCGATCCAGGACCTGAGGGCCGGGATCGACTTCGCGGAACGGATCGGCTTGGAACCCGTCGTGACCGTGGGGCACGGCGGGAACACGCAGCCCGGCGTGCGCAACCCCATCCGGCTCTCCAGGACCCCGGTGAGCTACGACCTCACCCCGCCCGGTCTGGACAGCGGCGCTGAGCTCGTGCGCGCGTGGCTCGGCGAGGATACAGCAGTTTCGGCCGGCAGCCTTGCCGGTACTCCCACACGATCCCCCGAGGAGCACTGATGACCACCACAACGGACATGTCCGTCAATTCCGACTTCTATGGACTGGACGACTACCTCAACGACGCCGACCGTGCCTTGATCGCCCGGGTGCGTTCCTTCGTCGAGCAGGACGTCACTCCCATCATCAACGAATACTGGGAGAAGGCGGACTTCCCCTATCAGCTGGTACCAAAGTTCGCTGAACTGGGCATCATCGGCACCGCGATCAAAGGCTACGGCTGCCCTGGCCTGACCCGGCTGCAGACCGGACTCGTCGCCATGGAACTCTCCCGCGGTGACGGCAGCATCAACACCTTCAACGCGGTCCACTCCGGACTGGCGATGGGCAGCATCAACCTCCTCGGCAGCGACGAGCAGAAGCAGCGCTGGCTGCCGCCGATGGCCAGACTGGAAAAGCTGGGCGCCTTCGCGTTGACCGAACCGGCGCACGGCTCAGACTCTGTGGCACTGGAGACTTCCGCGCGGCTGGACGGTGACCACTACGTCATCAACGGATCCAAGCGCTGGATCGGGCTGGGCCATGTGGCGGACCTCGTCATCATCTGGGCCCGGGACACCGCGGACCAGAAGGTGAAGGCGTTCGTACTGGAGAAGAACGACGACGGCACCTACCCCGCCGAGTACCACGCCGAGGCCATCACGGGAAAGATGGCAAAGCGGGCCATCCAGCAGGCACAGATCGAGATCGAGGGCCTGCGGATCCCCGCTGAAAACCTGCTGGCAAAGTCGACGTCCTTCCGCGACGTCGGAGCGGTGCTCAACACAACCCGCAGCACCGTGGCCTGGGAGTCCCTTGGCCACGCCACCGCCGCCTACGAGATGGCGGTCAAGTACGCCCGGGAACGCGTCCAGTTCGGCCACCCAATTGCCAGCTACCAGCTGGTGCAGAACAAACTCGCCAACATGCTCGCGGACCTGACGGCCATGCAGCTGATCTGCTTCCGCACGGCGGCGCTTCAGGACGAGGGCCGGCTCAGCAACGAGCAGGCCTCCCTGGCCAAGATGTTCACCGGGGACAAGGCACGAACGCTCTGCCGGGATGCCCGGGACATGTTCGGCGGCAACGGCATCCTGCTGGAACACCATGTAGCCCGCCACCTCACCGACATGGAAGTCGTCCACACCTACGAAGGCACCGACTCCATCCAGTCCCTGATCCTGGGACGGGAAATCACAGGTCTCTCAGCCTTCTCCTGAGCGGTTCCGATTCCCAAAAGACACTGCATTCCTCAAGACAAAGCACGGCCATCCGCACTGGATGGCCGTGCTTTCGCATTGCGGACTCTCAGCGCCACTCTCCCCTGCTCCCTGCCTCGGTCCTGGCCGCTCCCCCACCGGCGCAGCTTCCGTCGACTGTTCCACATCGAAACACCTGTGACGCAGCGCACACCCCTACGGTGGAAGCAGGCACACGGACGCAACGCCACCAGGCGCTGCGCACTAATCTCGTCCCATTTCTTGTCGCATCATCACCGTCGCTTGCGAAGACCGGAGACAGCGTTGCGCCGACCCACAGTCCTGCTTCAGACCCACAGTCCTGTTTCAAAGGAGAAACAAATGACACACCCAATGACTTCGCGGCCCGCGATGACACCGCGGCGGGCGGCCACAGCTGCGCTGCTCGGCAGCGCCCTGGAGTACTACGACTTTTTCGTGTACGGCGCCGCGGCCGCCCTCGTTTTCAACGTGCTGTTCTTTCCATCCGGCGATCCCACCGTTGCGCTGATCGCATCGTTCGCCACCTTCGCAGTGGGCTACGTGGCACGGCCCGTCGGTGCGGTGGTGATGGGACACTTCGGCGATCGAATCGGCCGCAAACGCGTCATGCTGGCCACGGTCGTCATGATGGGCATCGCTTCCTTCGCCATCGGCTGTCTTCCGACGTACGACCAGGTGGGCCTGTTGGCCCCGGCACTGCTGGTGGTCCTGCGCGTCGTGCAAGGCTTCTCCGCGGGGGCCGAGTCGGCGGGAGCCTCGACATTGACCGTCGAGCACTCCCCCGTCGGGCGCCGTGGATTCTTCACCAGTTTCGTTATGGTCGGCTACGCAGTCGGCTGCTCGCTGGCCACCATCGTGTTCCTGCCGGTGGCGCTCCTGCCCGCCGGGGAACTCTACAGCTGGGGCTGGAGGATTCCCTTCTGGCTCAGCGCCGTCGTCGTCGTCATTACTTACTACGTGCGGAGCCACCTCGACGAAACGCCGGTGTTCGCCGAGGCGAAGGAAGAAAGCGCAGTTCGCAGGCTGCCGCTGAACGACGTGTTCAAGTACCACTGGCGGAAGGTCATCCGCGTCGCCGGGGCATCACTGATGGCAGCGATGCAGACCCTGTTCGCCGTGTTCAGCCTTTCGTACGCAACCTCAGTCTGGGTGGACCGGAGCGCGATGCTCGCGGTCATCTCCGGCGCAATTGCGCTGTCGATTGTCGGCATCCCGGCGGCCGGCTACCTCTCCGACGTCATCGGACGCAAGAAGACGATGCTGATCGCCTCTGCCGGCTGTTCGCTCACGATCTTCGGATACCTTTGGGCGATCTCGACGACGGATATCGTGCTGATCGCGATTTTCGCGTTCCTTAACATGACGCTGTTCTTCAGCTGCTACAACGGCGTGTGGACATCGTTCTTCGCCGAGCAATTCCCGGCACCCGTCCGGTTCACCGGCATGGCCGTCAGCAACCAGCTCGGCAACCTCCTTGCCGGATTCGCCCCTATGGTCGCGGCGATTCTCCTCAAGCCGGGCCCGTCGGGCTGGCTTCCGGTGGCAATCTTTGGCGCGGTTGCCGCCGGCATTGCCGCGGTCGCGGTGATCGGGCTGCGCGAGACCTCCAAGACTCCGACGGAACTGCTCGGTGGTCCCCGGGCGGCGGACCAGGTGCGTCAACTGGACACCGTCACGACCGTCTGATCCCGCTCCCAGGTGAGCCAGCCTCGGCTGGCTCACCTGGGCTCACTCGTTTCCGGGATCGGCGCCCAGCAGGGCACGTGCCTGGAGGATCGCTTGTTCGACGTCGTCGTTGAGGTCTCCGGTGGGGAGTGAGCCGAGTTCACCGCGGAGCAGGCCGACGTCCTTGAGAAGCAGGTCGTACTGGACGTCGACGAGGTTGTCGCTCATCCAGCTCTGCCCAGTGGAGACGCCGATGACCTCGAAGAGGTCCCCGGCGGGTACTCCGTGTTCGGCTGCGAGGTTGAGCATCCGAGCTGTGGCGGCCAGGTTGTAGGTAGCCAGGGCGTTGTTGAGGAGTTTCACCAAGGCCGGCTGGCCATAGGACTGCATCCGGAAGACGCGGCCGGAGATGTCAGCCAGCAGCCTGCCCTCGGCATCGGTGGGGGCGGGGCCGGCGAGGAAGATGGTCATCGAACCGTGGCGTGCACCCTGGGGGCCGCCTGAGACCGGGGCTTCGAACGCGCGCCAGGACTCTGGAGCCGATGCAAAAATCCTCCTGGCATCCGCGGGTGCGAGCGTGGTGTGGACGAAGACGGTCAGCGGCCGTTCGGTGTGGTCTTTGAGGGCCTCGAACACGGAGGAGACCTGGTCGGCCAACCGCACCGCAATGTGGACGCTGTCGACCGACGACCAGTCAACAGCGGCGAGGTCGTTGCCGGCAGGTGATTTGTTCTCGTCCGACCACTCGCGGATGCGGTCCTGGTTGAAGTCGTAGCCATAGACCGCTTGTCCCAGCTCGGCGAGGTGTGCGCCGATGTTTCCGCCGATGGGTCCGAGTCCTATTACCAAATGCATGAGCGTTCCTTGAGTGTGAGGGAGGAGATTGAGGAGGGCGAGGGGCGGAGGAGCATCTCAGTGCGTGGGTGAATCCGGGGTCAGACCGCGCTCTGCCATGACCTCCTTGACGAGGGTCAGTGCGTTGAGTACGCGCGGGAACCCGATGTAGGGGATGCAGTGGATCAGGGCACCGACGATCTTCTCTTTGGTCAGGCCCACGTTGAAACCTGTGTTGATGTGCAACTTCAACTGGGGCTCGGTGCCCAGGGCAACCAGCGTGGAGATGGTCACCATTGTCTGCTCCTGCTGGGTCAGGGCAGTCCGGGAGTAGATGTCCCCGAAGGCGAAGGAGACGATGTAGTCGGACAGGTCCTCGTCCAGGCTCTTGTAGGACTCGACGAGCTTGACGTGGTCGAACGTGTTGGCGTGTTCCGTGGAGACGAGTTCCATCATGCGGTCGAGTCCGCGCTGGTAACGATCTGTGGCCATGTCGGCGCTCCTAAAAGTGCGTAGGGTGGTTGTGGGTTTGTCGGGTGGGTTGCTTCAACCACCGCGAAACGCTACGTTGCGTAGCGTTATTAACATTAGCGCTTCTGGCGCGGAACGGGAAGGGGCGTGGATGTGGCTAACCCCACAGTGACGGGCGAGGACGGGACAGCCGCGGCCCCTCAACCCGCGGACACGGGTCGGCGCGCGCGGACGGAGAAGTTGATTCTTGCCGCCACGAGGGAAATGCTCGCGGAGTCTGGGGTCAACGGCCTGACTGTCGAGGGCGTGGCGAACCGTTCCGGCGTGGCCAAGACGACCATCTACCGCCGGTATCGGTCGAAGACCGACCTCGCACTGGCCGTCCTGCTGGACTCGGTCGAGTACCTGGGGACGACGCCGGATGTCGGGGATACGTACGCCGAACTGGCGGCAGTGGTTGACCGCACCATCGAGCTCCTTAGCTCCACCCTGATAGGCCGCATCATGCAGGGCCTCGTATCGGAGGTCGCTGCGGACCCGGAACTTGCGCGTGCTTACCGGGAGCGGGTGGTGAACCGCCGGGTGGCAGATGTACGCCTCCTGGTGGAGCGGGGCATCTCCCGAGGAGACCTGAGCCCGGACGTCGACGCCGAGATGCTCACCGACCTCCTGCTGGGGCCGATCTACTACCGGTTCTTCCTGAGTGGCTCGCCGCTGGATGAAGGCTTTGGGGTCCGGCTGGTCAGCACGCTGTTTTCGCGCCGACCCGCCCACGGGGGCACGCCGTAGAAGCGATGACGGCGCGGGGGCCCGTGCCGACGTCGGTCCCCGGACTGTCATTCGAAAACGACGGTCCAGCGTGCCTTACATGGGCGCGGGCATGTATAGCCCGGGCAGCAGCTCCGGGTGTGCCGGGACGAAGAGCGCGAAAACGATCAGCGAGACACCGGTTATCCGGCTGAAGGCGGGCCCGAATTTCCATGTCTTCTCCAGGAAGATAACTACCGTGAGCACGGCCATCCACGCCAGGTTCATCACGCCCACGGCAATCAGCACCACCATGAGCCCCCAACAGCAGCCGACGCAGTACACGCCGTGGTACATGCCGACGCGGACGTCCCGCAAGCGGCCCTTGTACCCGGACACGTGCAACAGGAAGGCTATGGGCGACCGGCAGTGCCTGAGGCAAAAGTCCTTCAGCGGCGTCAGCTGGTAGGCTCCGGCCGCCACGAGCACTCCGGCACCCACCCAGGGTGCGATGTCCGCCGCGTTCTCAGCGAGCAGCGCAGACAGGGCCGCGGCCGCGTAGGCCACGACGCCGAATCCGATCCATGTCAGAAGGTAGCCGCCTACCAGGGCCGTTGTCCGGATGGTCCTGATCCGGCTGCTGCGCACGGCGCGGATGGATCTGAGATACGTCGAAGTCAGGGGCGCCAGCGCCGGCAACATCATGGCTGCCATCATCAGCGTCCACACCGCCAGGAAACCCCAGAGCCTCAATCCCATCGTTCCCGGGCCCGTGGACATGTCGGAAAAGCCTAAGAACGTCAGATACCAGGCCAGCGCGGCGCACCCGATCAGCGCCAACTCTCCGGCATGGTGGCCAGCTGTCAGGCGGCTCCTGCCCGGCACCTAAGCGGACCAGGCGAAGGGGGCCGAGAATGAGTTCTTCCCGGCGTTATCCCAGGTCATCCCGAACACGTCGACGCGGGCGGTGCTGGATGTGCCGGCTGCCAGAGTGTCGGCCGGGAATCCGACCCCGCTAATTTTCACTCCCCGCCCTGTGGAATCAAATGGATTCATGAAGTCCTCGACCACCATCTCGACTGCACTGCCAATACGCACCTGGTGGACACGCCCGTCGTCGGCGTAGGCCATCTCCAGGGACTCCATGCCCGCCATTTCACCGATCAAGGGTGCGAGGCCCTCCATCGGTCCGCCGAGCTGGCCGCCGAAGACGGCACCGAGCGCTTCGGCCTGCTCGGCGGAGGCGGCGGCGTCCATCAGGAGACCGACCTTCCAGCCCCCCTCACTCATCAGGGCCGGGGTATCGGCCACGACGCAGACCGTCAGACCGCCGACGTCGACACCGTTGACTTCGCCGGTTTCCACGTGGAAGGCCAAGGCCACGTTGCAGCGGTCATTGTCCGCCGGTGCCGTCTGTCCTGTCGCCGTACACGGGCAGACCATGTCGCAATTGCAATTCTCAAAGTATGTACCCTCGACATGCCACGGCATTTAGGGCTCCTTTCGAAGAGGCCCCCCAAAACAAATCCTCCTCGCGGCCCTGAGCGGTGTCAACGTCCTGCGGACACCCCTGCAAAAGGCCATTCTGGGCGGCCCTGCCCTTCGAATGGAGGGGTGGGGGTCATGCGGCCGGGATGGGCGCCAGGGCGACTTTTCCGTTTGCAGCAGCGGTGTAACACCGCTGCTAGCTGGCCGGCGTCACGACGTCCTCCAGCATTGACCTGTCGAAGAATCGGACCTCGCCCGTTGCCTGGAAGAACACCGGGACGACCGAGGTGCTCGGGTCCTTCGAGGTTTCGTAGATCTCAGGCGCTCCCCCGTGTTTGCGCGCGATAGTTCCAACCAGGTCAGTGCCGCGAACCCGGACGGTTCGATATTTGTAGCTCATGTGGACCCCTTCGTCTGCCGACCCCTTCGTCTGCCAAGGCAAACCCTACTCCTGAAAAAGTGTCAGCCACGCCGTTGCTTGCGTGCCAGAATCCTCATATGACCAAGGAACGAAGTGAACTGAAGAGCACCGGATACGAGATCTTCATCGGTATCCTTTCGATCCTGTCGATTATCAATCTCGTGCTCTTGTATGTCGTGCAGGACCAGTACCTCGACACGGTGCTCACCGTGATGAACGCCATTTTCAGTGTGATCTTCCTTGCGGACTTCCTCTACCGGATCGTCACCGCGCCATCGGCCGGCGCCTATTTCTTCAAGCACTTTGGCTGGGCCGACCTGTTGGCCAGCGTGCCTGTCGCGCAATTCAAGATCCTGCGCATCTTCCGGCTGATCCGGGTGTACCGCCTGCTCCGAGATGTCGGCGTCCGCACGATCAGCCGCGCGCTGATCAAGGACCGGGCCGGCAGCTCCCTGTACATCCTGCTGCTCATGGGCATTCTCGTGCTCGAATTCGGCAGCCTCGCCATGCTCCGCGTCGAGCAGTACGCCCCAGGGGCCAACATCACGACCGCCTCCGACGCCATCTGGTACACCATCGTCACGATCTCGACAGTCGGATATGGTGACCAGTATCCGGTCACCGAACCGGGCCGTATGATCGGGGCAGGCATCATTGTCCTCGGCGTCGGCATCTTCGGCACATTCACCGGCTACCTGGCCAACTTCTTTCTGTCTCCCAAGAATCCCGCACCGCCGGTCGATGCCGCCGGGACGGGGACCGCGACGGTCGAAGGACTCCGTCAGCGCCTCGAAGAGTCCGAAGCCAAGCTCACCGAGATCAAAAAGCTGCTTGCCGGGCCAACCGGGTGAACGTTCGTCCCATAGCTGCCGCCATCTGACCCGGCGCCTCTATTGAAGGAGTGCTCATCGCGACGGGGGCGTGAACTGGCTGGCGGTAAACTCCGCTCCCTGGGGGTCCCGGATCAGTGCCGAGCGCGTCCACTCGGTCTCGCTTTGGCTAAGGACTTGGGCGCCGAGTCGCTTCGCCTCAACCACCGTCCGGTCCCGGTCGGCAACGGTGAACGAGACGTGCCAGTGCGGCAGTTCGCCGGGGGCCGTGGTCGCGATCCAGGCGATCGCATCCTCGAAGCCAGGTGGAGGGGCCAGCGCAGACTGCCTTTCCCTGATGCCCGGATCGATTGTCGCCTCAAGGTGATCACCGTAACCGGGCCTGCGGATCATCATCGCGAAGCCGAGGTCGTCGACTTTCCAGCCAAACACGTCCTCATAGAACTTGATGGCCGCGCCGGGGTTAGGCGTGTGGAGATCGCTGAAATTCCAAGACCCCGGCTGATTGGCCACCTGTGCCCCCAAGCGTCGCTTGGCTTGCCAGATGCGGATCGCGGCGCCCCCTGGATCGGTCAGCGCCGCACTGCGGCCGCCTTCTCCAGCGTCTGCGGCTGCCGACCGTACCGTAGCGCCGGCAGCGACCAGACGCTGCACTGCGGTATCCGCGTCCTCGACGGATACGTAGGTATTCCATGTCGCGGCACCCCGGGTGTCCGCCATCCCGGCGACGTCCTGGCCATCGAGCTTGGCAATCACGTATCGGCCTGGCGCGCCCGCCGGCACGGCGTCCTCGAACGTCCAGCCAAAGAGGCCGGCATAGAACTCGGCGGCCGCCTCGACGTCGGGCTGCTCGGTGTCGATCCAACACGGTACGCCCTCAGGGTAGGTTCGCTGGGTCATGTCTCGCTCCCGCAGTCCCTTTCGTAGTACCGCTTGGCGTGATCAGTCCTCGGCCGGGGCATCGGCTTCAGCCTCAAGCTCGGCTTCGAGCTCGGCTTCGGCCACTGCGATGACAAAGCCGAGCGCAATGGCGAGGTTTGCTGCCTGCCGCCACGATCCGGGGAGTGCCGACAATGGGCGCAACTGCGATGACGATGCCCTGGACATCATCTGCCGTGACGCCGGCGTCGACCGCCGTACCGGCGTTGAGCAGGTAGGAGGCGGGTGGAGCGTCGACGGAGACGAGGGCCGCGATACGGGCCAGCATCAACTCGCGGGGAACAAGTGTGGAGCGTTCGAGCGACACGGCGGTGATGTCGGCGAGGGCGTCGACGACGGGGGTTTCTTCTTCGGCCATGATCATGTCTCCATCTGGATTCGGTGTTGGGTGCCGAGCCGACGGCACGGGCGAGGGGCCCGGCCCGTCTGCAAAGTAACCCTGTACGTCCCAGGGAGACATCACCCCCGCGGGATGAACCGATCGCCGGCCATCGGACTCCGTAACAGACGGGCCCCGACGGCGAAAGGATCATTTCTCGGTAGCCGCCAAGTAGTGAGGTCGCCTTTGACGCACAATTGATGACCCGCCCAAAAGGATTTGAGCCCGATGTATCCGTCGGCCCGAATGCCGAGCGATATACCCCGTTACGGTGTCGGCTGGAAGTAGGTCTGGATGAAACGTAGGAGTCGGTGAGTCCGTCATATGTGGGGCCGAAATCGGCCACGGGGCGTGGCTGACCCGCGGGCAGCGCATCAAGTAGATCGTTCGTTGCGGATGAGCCGGATGTCAAGAAGCGGCTGCCATGCTTGTCCCATGGATGACCAGGTTGGTGCCGCGCAGCCGCAACCCCGGCCGTCTGCCTATCGGACCGGGCGGATGGAAGCATTCAGCGACGGCGTGTTCGCCATCGCGATAACGCTCCTCATTTTGGAGATTTCGGTCCCTGCCGGCTCCCACGAGAACCTCGTCGGCGCGCTGGTCGACCTGTGGCCGTCGTACTTAGCATACTTGGTCAGCTTCTCGACGATTGGGGCGGTCTGGTTTGCCCACACGGTCATCACCGAATACCTCGACCATGCCGACTCGGTGTTCGTACGGCTGAACCTGTTACTGCTCCTGGTTGTCTCGTTCCTGCCGTTTCCGACGAAGTTGCTGGCCGAATTCATCCACGAAGCCGGGCCCGAGCGGATCGCGGCGACCGTCTACGGCATCAACCTGCTCCTATCGATGATCATGATTTCGGTGACCTGGCGATATGCTGTCCGCGCGCGTCTCGTGCGCCCGGATCTGGCTGATGAGGATGTGAAGACCCTCACCAAACGGCTAACGCCGACGCTGGGCGTGTACGTCGCCATGATCCTGATTGGGCTGGTCCAGCCAGTCATCGCCGTCTTCGGCTATCTGGCACTCGCCCTGTTTATCCTCCTGCCGTTCAGCGCCATCCGGCGCCGTTCCCGTTCCGCTTGACCGGCGGGTAGGCAGAATCGGGGGCTTTGCATTCAAGATTCCTGTCGATGCGCTGCGGCCGCCACGGCGGGCTGAGCATCGGTTCATCCCATGGGGGTGATGTCGTCCTCCGCTTTCGAGGGTTACGTTGATGTCGAGTCGCAGCGACCGGCCCCGGTCGCGCCACTCGCCATACAATCACCGCAACCAGATGGAGACATGGCCATGGCCGAAGAAGAAACCCCGATCCTGGACGCCCTCGCCGACCTCACCGCCGTATCGGTTGAACGCTCGACGCTTGATCCTCGCGAGTTGATGCTGGCCCGGATCGCTGCCCTCGCCGCCGTCGACGCCCCGGCCGCGTCCTACTTTTTCAATGCCAGTACCGCGATGGATGTCGGCATCACCAGTGAGGACATCCAGGGCATCCTGATCGCTGTTGCCCCAATCGTCGGCACCCCCCGGATCGTGGCGGCAACCGGCAACCTAGCCAGCGCCCTGGGCTTCGCCCTCGAATTGACCGAGGCTATGGCCGAGGCAGAAGCGGAAGCCGAGGGCTAATCCCGTCCGGACCACGGCGCCGTGGCGCGCGGGCTCGTGGAGGGGAACCTGCACGGGCGGCATATCGCCTTCGGGCTACGCCGGAATGATCCTCGTCCCGGTCTGTGCAGACGACGTCGTGGGGTCCGGTGCTGACGTTCTCCTCTCCGGTCCACGCATTCCGGCTCAATGTGGCAGGGGACGCGTAGATTTGCCCCGGGTGGTTATGACCGGTTTGGATCGCACGGATAGGCAGTTATTTCTGGCCCCACCTCGTGACTCGCCGGCACCCTGGTGGATGGAGCCGAGAGTGGAGTTGGTCGCGCGGATCCGAAGCGAGGCCCGGGCATGTCGGTTCGTGGCCTTGCGGTCCTCCGCAGGGTTCACTGGGGTCGTGTCGGCCGATCAGGACGAAGCGGCTTCGATGAACTTCTCGTCACCCACCTTCACGGCCTTGACACCGGACGCTGTCTCCGGACGGTGTGGGGCAGGACCGACCCGTCAAAGGCAAGCGGCCTTTCGCACCCGGACCGGGGCGCTGGCCAAACCGGTAGCGAAGGTCCAACTCTTGCCCCGGCAGGCACACACGGGCAGTGCCAAAAGTCATTGGTTCGGCGAAGAACCCTGGCAGGCAGCCGGGCCGGGGAGGCCCAGCTAGGTTGGCTCGGTGAGCAGCTTTCTGATCTCGGTGAGCTTGGCTTCGGACTCTTCGAGGCGCAGGCGGAGTGCTTCGACCGTCGCGCTGGTGTTGGCCGCATCGACGGGCGGTGCGGGTTCCTTCTTCCGGGGAGCCAGGAAGAAGTTGGCCAGGTAGCCGGTGAAGGTGCCGAAGATGCCGACACCGACGACGATGATGCCCGTACCGAGAATACGGCCGGCACCGGTGACCGGATACTGGTCACCGTATCCCACTGTCGAGATCGTGACGATCGTGTACCAGATGGCGTCCGAGGCCGTCGTGATATTGGCCCCCGGCGCATACTGCTCGATGCGGAGCATCGTGAGGCTTCCGAATTCCAGTACGAAAATGCCCATGAGCAGCAGGATGTACAGGGAGCTGCCGGCCCGGTCTTTGCTCAGTGCGCGGCCGATTGTCCGGATGCCGACGTCGCGGAGCAGGCGGTACACCCGGATCAGCCGGAAGATGCGCAGGAACTTGAGTTGCGCGAAGGGCATGCTGGCCAGCAGGTCGGCCCAGCCGAAGTGCCTGAAGAAATAGGCGCCCGCCGATGGCGCGGTGAGGATCCGGTAGAGGAAGTCGGCGAGGAAGATCACGCTGAAAAGGGCGTTCATCACCTCGAGCACGGTGTCGAGCGACTGCTCCCGCGCGGCATACACGAGCACGAGATTGACGATCGACAGGAGCGAAAGTATTCCGATGAAGATCTCATATCCGATGCTCTTCAGTTCACTGCGTTCCCTGGTCATGTGAGGATTCTGGCACGAAAGCACTCAAGTACCCGACACTTTTTGCCCTTCTCTGACCGGACCGCAGTGCCGCTGTTCAACAGCCTGGCGCGCAAGTACCCGGCCTGGGGCCTCGCCGGGATCGAGGCAGGCGCATGGTCTAAATGTCGTTAGCCGCTCCCCCACGGCGACGACCGCTGCATGCACGCCGCCACGAAAATTCCCCTGCATTAAGTAGTCTTACTATGCAAGCTTCCAGCAGAGTCGAGGAGGTTAAAGTGGCCGGACATTTGGAGTTGGAGCACTCGCTGCAGAGTGGTGGCGGCGTTCTGATCGTGGACGCTGAGAAGTCTTTGACAGGTACTTCGGACGCCGGTCTGGAAAGATCCGTTATGGGCCGAGCCGTTGCCTGGTCAGGCACATGCGGCCGCCCTCAACCAAAGGTGGGGTAGCAATGGTGCCAGGTTCAAAATCCGAAAAGAAACGCGGGGTCCTTTTCGACGTCGACGGGACCTTGATTGACTCCAGCTATTTCCATGCCCTTGCCTGGTGGCAGGCGTTCCGGCGGGAGGGGCTGGACATCCAGATCTCGGCTATCCACCGCTGCGTCGGCATGGGCGGCGACAAGCTCATCGAACACTTGGTCCCCGGGTGCACCACGGACATGCAGGAAGACCTCAAATCCGCGCACGGCGCCGTGTTCTCCACGTTTTGGCCTTCCCTGCGCCCCTTCGACTCTGCCCGGGACCTCCTGGCCGCCTGCTCCGGCGCCGGGCTGGCCGTGGGTTTGGCATCATCAGCGCAGGAGCGCGACCTGGACGTCGCCCGGCGCCTCCTGGACGCCGGCACGTCCATCGATGCGTGGACCAGTTCCAACGACGCCGACGAGAGCAAGCCCGCTCCCGACATTCTGCTGGCGTGCCTGGACAAGCTTGAGCTCAGCCCGGCGGACGTCGTGTTTGTTGGCGACGCCGTCTGGGACGTGCTGGCCGCGGCGGCAATTGGAGTTCCCGCCATTGCCCTGACCTGTGGCGGAATCAGCGAAGCCGAGCTGCGGGAGGCCGGTGCCGCCGAGGTTTACGACAATCCGCGGCACCTGTTGGAGAACCTTGAAAGCAGCGCGATTGGAAAGCTGAGCGCCTGAAGCCTTCCGCCCGTGCGGCTTCCAACGCCTGAACGGCCGCCCAGGCAGCACGGTCTGGAATTCTCAGTCCGTGCTGCCCGGCGGGTGTCCGGCCTGTCTTTACTTGGACACCGCGGCTGTCAGTTCGCCCCGGCGCCGACGCCTGCCTCGACGGCCGGGCCGGCTGTGGCGCCGGCAAGGCGCAGCCAGGTGTCCACCACGGTGTCGGGGTTCAAGGAGACCGAATCGATGCCTTCCTCGACCAGCCACTCGGCGAAGTCCGCGTGGTCGCTCGGACCCTGGCCGCAGATGCCGACATATTTGCCGCGCGCCTTGCAGGCCGCGATGGCCATGCTCAGGAGCTTTTTGACGGCCGGATCGCGTTCATCGAAGCCGCCCGAGACAATCGCGGAGTCGCGGTCCAGGCCCAGGGCCAGCTGGGTCATGTCGTTGGAGCCGATGGAGAACCCGTCAAAGTAGTCCAGGAACTCATCGGCGAGCAGCGCGTTGGATGGGATCTCGCACATCATGATCACCTCGAGGCCGTTCTCGCCGCGGGTGAGGCCGTTCTCCCCCAGCAGTTCGATAACGCCGCGGGCCTCGTCCAGGGTCCGTACGAACGGGATCATCAGCTTGACGTTGGTCAGGCCCATCTCGTTGCGGACAAAGGACAGGGCCTCACACTCGAGGTCGAAGCAGTCCCGGAAGGACGGCTCGAGGTACCGTGAGGCGCCGCGGAAGCCGATCATCGGGTTCTCTTCGTGCGGCTCGTAGGCGGGCCCGCCGATCAGGTTGGCGTACTCGTTGGACTTGAAGTCGGACATGCGCACAATCACGGGTTCCGGCGCGAAGGCCGCCGCGATGGTGGACACGCCCTCGGCCAGGCGCTTGATGTAGTAGTCGCGCGGGCTCTCGTACGCGGCGATGCGCTCACGGATTTCCGTGGCGACGTCCGCCGGCTGCTCGTCGAGGTTCAGCAGTGCCTTGGGGTGGATGCCGATCTGGCGGTTGATGATGAATTCGAGCCGGGCCAGGCCCACTCCGTGGTTGGGCAGTTGCGCGAACGTGAAAGCCTGCTCCGGGGTGCCGACGTTCATCATGACCTTGACGGGGGCCTCGGGCAGCTGGGTGATCTCGGTTTCCTCGACGCTGAAGTCCAGGAGCCCTTCGTAGATCACGCCGGTTTCACCGTCGGCGCAGGACACGGTCACGTCGAGGCCGTCGGAGAGGGCATCGGTGGCGTCCCCGGTGCCGACGACGGCGGGAATCCCCAGTTCCCGGGCAATGATGGCCGCGTGGCACGTGCGCCCGCCGCGGTTGGTCACGATGGCGGAGGCACGCTTCATGATCGGTTCCCAGTCCGGGTCGGTCATGTCGGCGACGAGGACATCACCGGTTTTGAAGGCGGCCATCTGGTCGATCGCGGTGAGGATGCGGACGCTGCCCGCGCCGATGCGCTGGCCAATGGCGCGGCCCTCGACCAGCACCCGGCCGGTCCCGTTGAGCCGGAACCGGCTCAGGCTGCCGGAGGCCCGGCGGGACTGCACGGTCTCCGGGCGCGCCTGCAGGATGTACAGGCCGCCGTCGATCCCGTCCTTGCCCCATTCGATGTCCATGGGGCGGCCATAGTGGTTCTCGATGGCGACGGCGTGCCGGGCGAGCTGCTCGACGTCGTCGTCAGTGAGGCTGAAGCGGTTCCGCAGGGACGCCTCGACCGGCACGAAGTCGATGGTGCGGCCGATTTCGCGGCTGCTCGTGTAGGTCATCTGCAGGGCCTTCTCGCCCAGTCCGCGCTTGAGGATTGCGGGCCGGCCGGCCTGCAGCGCGGGCTTGTAGACGTAGAACTCGTCGGGGTTGACGGCGCCCTGGACGACAGCCTCGCCGAGGCCGTAGGAGGACGTGACGAACACGGCGTCCTGGAACCCGGACTCTGTGTCCATGGTGAACATGACGCCGGAGGCGCCGACGTCGGAGCGCACCATGCGCTGGATGCCGGCCGAGAGCGCCACCTCGGCGTGCTCGAACTTGTGGTGCACCCGGTAGGCGATCGCCCGGTCGTTGTAGAGGGACGCGAACACGTCCTTGATGGCGAGCAGGATGTTCTCGATGCCGCGGACGTTCAGGAAGGTTTCCTGCTGCCCGGCGAAGGAGGCATCGGGGAGGTCTTCCGCCGTGGCGCTGGAGCGGACGGCCCAGGACAGGTCCTCAGAGCCGCCGTGCTTGTCCACCAGCTGCTGGTAGGAGTTCCGGATCTGCGCTTCGAAGTCAGGCAGGAAGGGCGTCTCGCGCATGAGGGCCCGGATCTCCTGCCCGGCGGCTGCCAGGGCGGTGACGTCATCGGTGTCCAGGCCGACCAGCCGGTCGGCGATCTTCTGGTCGAGGCCCGAATCCGCCAGGAAGTTGCGGTAGGCATCCGCGGTGGTGGCGAAGCCGTCGGGAACCTGGACGCCGGCGGAGGTCAGGTTCTGCACCATCTCACCGAGGGAGGCGTTCTTTCCGCCCACCCGGTCCAGGTCCTTGAGTCCGAGTTCTGAGAACCACAGGATGTCTGTCGTCATAGTTACTGCTCCTTTGCAGATGATGGCATGCAAGTGCGCCGCCCCGCTTGCGGCGATGGCCGGTTGATGGGCGCAAGTCCTGTCCACAGTGACAGGTCTCCAGCGCACTTTCCACATGACGTGCGCCACACTAAGTTTGTGAAACTTTTCCCTAATGCTTGAGGTTCATCCGCTGCAGGATGGTTGCCGCCATTTCCTCGACGGACACCGTGGCCGAATTCAGGTACGGAATCCTATGGGAGACGTACAGCTGCTCGGCGCTGCGCAGCTCGAAGCCGCACTGCCGCAGCGACGCGTAGGGTGAGCCCCGGCGCCGTTCGGTGCGGATCTGGCTCAGGCGCAGGGGGTTGGAGGAGAGCCCGAAACACTTCTCAACGAAAGGCCTCAGCGGCTTGGGGAGCCCTTCCCGTTCAAAGTCTTCGTCCACCAGCGGGAAGTTGGCGGCGAAAATGCCGTGCTGCAGGGCCAAGTACATGGTGGTGGGCGTTTTTCCGCAGCGGGACGGCGCCACCAGGATGACTTGGGCCTTTTCGAGCGCCCGCAGGCTTTGGCCGTCGTCGTGTTCCATGGCGTATTCGACGGCGGCCATCCGGGATTGATACCGCTCCGCATTGCCCAGGCCATGGGCCCTGCCGGGTTCGCCGCTGGCCGGCGAACCCAGGGCCCGCTCCAGCTGTCCGACATGTGTCCCGATGAGATCCACGATGATTCCCTGGCACGTACCCAGGACCTGGCGGATATCGCTGCTTACCGCGGTGGAAAAGACGATCGGCTGCAGGCCCGTGGCGGCCAGTTTGTCGATAGTGCCGACCACCGTCCTGGCCTGTTCGACCGTGGTGATGAAGGGGACCGTGATGCGGTCAAAGTGGTTCGCGGGGAACTGCGTCAGCAAAGTGTTGCCGAGCGTTTCCGCGGTGATGCCGGTGCTGTCCGAAAGGAAGTAGACAGGCCGAAGATCGTCTTTGGTCATGAACGCATTCTCCCCCACGCCGGGACCGATCCGGTATCGGGCAGCCGGCGGGTCCCTACCCCGCCTCCGGTCCCGGACGTAGACTGCTCGCTTACAACGCCACCAGCTATCCGGGAGATCGACATGAACTATGCAGGGACCGGGAACGAGAAGGCCGTCACGGCAAGTGACCTTAACCGGACACATGTCGGACTGACCGTGAGCTTCCAGCCGGACGAATTTACCGTGGTCTTCGGCCGGATTGGCGCCATTGCGCGCAAGGAGGGTGGTGTGAACATCGCGCTGGCAGGGGTGGACGGTGCGGGTGGCCTGGCGTCCCATTACAGCCTGCCTCCCGCCCAACAGGTCTACGTCCAGCCGGACATGCTCACCAATACGGAGACGACCATCAAGGATTTGTTCGGCAAGGTGCAGGAGAATCTGCGGAGCCACAAGGGAGATCAGCGGCCGGACACCGTGTAGGGCTCACTGATCCCTGACACGGTCACAGTGCTACGTGTTGAGGTCCCAGTGGACACGGATCGCTTCGGCAACCGGTCCAGCGGTGACATCAATCCGGAAAGCAACGGGCGCGGTCCCAGTCTCTTCGATGACAGCGTCATGGTAAACGCGGCCGCAAGAGGAGCACAGGGTGTAGAGATCCTCGTCCTCAGGCCAGGTAGCCAGCCCCGCGGGCACGGGAACGTTTCCGCCAATGTGAACGGGCATGCCCTGTGAGTTGGCCTGAATCAATCCCTCGCTGCTTACGGTATTACCGCAAACGCAGGTGATGGTGGTGACGTCATGATCGATGACCTCGGCGAATTCGGTATCCATGATCAGCTCCCTCAGGTTCCGCAGAAGGTCCGGTACGGGCCAAAGCTTTCCGGGGCGGCAGCGGCGTAGCGCTCGAGGCCGGACCGCTCGTCGAAAGGTGAGGCGACTGCGTCCAGCAGCCGTGCCAGCGGATCCAGGTTTCCGATGGTAGCGGCCGCCAGGGCCTCCTCCACCAGGTGGTTCCGCGGGATGTAGACCGGGTTGACCCGGTCCATGGCGTCAGCATCCGGCGCCAAGGCGCGCCATCGCCCCACCCAGGCATCGAAAGCTGTCGTGTCCTGGACCTGGCCCCGCGCGGCTTCGGCACGGCCGCGGGCGGCATTGCCGAGGTGCCGGAAAAACGAGGTGAAGTCGGCCCGTGACACCTGCATTAAAGCCACAAGTTCGTCCACGAGAGGCGAGGCCAAGTCGTCGTCGAGCCCGTCACGGAACCCCAGCTTGGCCTTCATGCCTGCCGACCAGGCGTCACTGTACTGCCGGCGGAACTCGCCGAGTGCTCCCACCGCGAGCTCGACCGCCTGCTCCTCGTCGTCGTGGAGCAGGGGCAGAAGCGACTCCGCGAGCCGGGCAAGATTCCACTCCGCCACCACCGGCTGGTTGCGGTAGGCGTAGCGCCCGCTCTCGTCGATCGAACTGTAGACGGCGGCCGGGTCGAAGCCTTCCATGAAGGCACACGGCCCGTAGTCGATCGTTTCGCCCGAAATCGTCATGTTGTCGGTGTTCATGACCCCGTGAACGAATCCGACGAGCATCCACTGGGCCACCAGCGAAGCCTGGGCGGATATGACCCCTTGGAAGAGTGCGAGATATCGGTTCCCGGCTTCCGCGGCGTCGGGGTGGTGACGGGTCAAGGCGTAGTCGGCGAGGCGGCGAAGGAGGCCGATGTCGCCCGTGGACCGGGCGTACTGGAAGCTGCCCACGCGCAGGTGGCTGCTGGCTATCCGGGTCAGAATGGCGCCGGGCAGGAGCGTCTCGCGCTGCACCGAACGTCCCGTCGCGACGACGGCGAGGGACCGGGTCGTGGGGATGTGCAGCGCGTGCATCGACTCGCTCACGATGTATTCGCGCAGCATGGGACCGACCACCGCCTGGCCGTCCCCGTTGCGGGCAAACGGCGTGCGTCCTGATCCCTTGAGGTGGACGTCGCGGAGCTGCCCGTCCGCGTGCCCGATCTCGCCCAGCAGGAGTGCGCGCCCGTCGCCGAGGCGGGGCGCGTACCAGCCAAACTGGTGGCCGGCGTAGGCCTGCGCCACCGGACTGGCATGGGCGGGGACGGCGTTGCCGGTCAACAGACGCAGACCCTCCGGACTCCGGAGGAAGGCCGGATCGAGGCCCAGCTCAGCGCCGAGGTGCTCGTTGAGCACCAGAAGGTGCGGCTCGGGCGCCTCCTCCGCGCGCCAAGGAATGGCCATCTCCTGGAACTCCCGGGCGAAGCGGCCATCAAATGTGACGGTTGAATGCGCTGTGCCACTCATCTTTCAAGGATACCGGCCACAGCGGCAGCAATGCCGCTGGTCGCGGCGGAGCAGATTCGGGCCGGTGCCATGACGTGGCACGGAGCTGGTGGCAGGATGGGCGCATGGAACTGCACATCACGGGCGACGCCGCCGCCGACCAACTGCTCAGCAATGACGCGTTCGCACTCCTCGTTGGCATGCTGCTTGACCAGCAGGTGACCATGGAGTCTGCGTTTGCCGGACCCGAAAAGATCCGGACGCGCATCGGGTCCATGACCCCTGCCGCAATCGCCGAATACGACCCGGCCGGCTTCGTTGAGATCTTCAAGGAGCGTCCATCCATCCACCGCTTCCCCAGCTCCATGGCCGGCCGCGTCCAGGACCTCGCTGCGACCGTCCAAGGCGATTGGAATGGGGACGCAACTGCCATCTGGAACCAGGACGACCCGGACGGTGAGGAAGTGCTGCGCAGGTTGAAGGGCTTGCCCGGCTTCGGAGAGCAAAAGGCCAGGATCTTCCTTGCACTGCTCGGCAAGCAGTGCGGCCTGCAGGCGCCAGGCTGGCGTGAGGCCGCCGGCCCCTATGGCCAGGAGAACGCATTTCTTTCTGTCGCCGACATCGTGGACCCCGAGTCGCTGAAAAGAGTGCGCGCCAGCAAGCAGGCTGCCAAGGCCGCCATCAAAGCCGCGAAGGCATCCGAGCGCTGATACGGAGGGCCTGGATCAGAGGCTTCCAACGGCTTCGCCGGGGATCACGATTCCGAGCTGGTTCCTGATGGCGTCGGCGACGGCCATGGTCCGGATGGATTCGGCGAGCGGCCGCTGCGGAACCTCCAGCTGCCCTGCCGCAATGGCGCGGGCGACGGCGGCAGCCTCGAAGTGCAGGCCTTCGAAGTGTGCTCCGGCCGGCTCCTCGTAGGCCAGCCGGGTACCGTCCGGGAAGTGGACGCTGAAGTTGCCTGGCATGTTGAAGGGCCCGTCAATTGACAGTGAAGCCTCGGTGCCCACAATGGTGGCGGACGTCGGCGTGAAGTTGTGCAATTGGGTGTTCATCATGGCCTGGCGTCCGCCGGCAAAGGACATGACGGCCGAAAGCTGGGCATTGACTCCGGATTCGTGCGGTTCACCGAGTGCCAGCAGGCGGTCCGGTTCGCCCAGGACGGACGTGATGAGCGAGAGCGGATAGGTCCCCAGGTCCAGCAACGGGCCGCCCGCCAGAGCCGGGTCGAAGATCCGGTGGCTGGGGTCAAAGTGCTCACCGTATTCGGCGAAGACCGTAGTAAGGACCCCGAGCATTCCGGAGTCGAGCACTTGCCGGATGACGTCGAACTTGGGCAGGAAAAATGTCCACATGGCTTCGGCGGCGAACAGGCCGGCGTCGGCGGCCCGGCTGGCGATGCCGGCCGCCTGCGCGCGGTTGATGCCTATCGGCTTTTCGACCAGAACGTGCTTGCCGGCGTCGAGCGCCATGAGGGCGGCCTCGTAGTGGAAGTTGTGCGGCGTGGCCACGTAGACGATGTCGACGTCGGCGGCCGCCAGCTCCTCATAGCTGCCGAAGGCAGCGGGGATGCCGTGCCGTCCAGCAAAGGCTTCGGAACGGTCCAGCGAGCGGGACCCGATTGCGGCGATAATCTGCGAGGTGTGCGCGTGGACGGATTCCGTAAAGCGTTCCGCGATCCAGCCGGGACCCATAATGCCCCAGCGGAGCGGTGGTGCGCCTCGGGAATCCGGGACCCGGGACACCGGGAGTGAGGAGTTCCCGGTCATGTGCCGGCCGCGCTGGTGTTGACATCGATTCGCATGAGACTCATAGCCCTTTCCCTGAATTTGTCCTGACATAGTAACAAGCCGTTTCATCCTAAAAAAGCCCTGAAGAAATAGCCACTCCACCCCGGCGCCACCCACTAGTCTTCCGGCATCCTCCTCGCCGCCCCGCCCGCGGGCTTGCCCCTGACCGCCCGTCTCCAGGATGCGCGTCGATACTTTGAGCGTATGTCAAGACAAACTCTTGACTGTCTTGTTAGAGCGCTCTAACGTTGAAGGTGTGTGATCCAGCACACTCCCGGGAACGCTCCCAATTCAAAGTCCGCCCTCCAGGTCGGCCGAATCGAGGAAGTCAACAATGTCGTTGCACACAGCAAGCTCGCCCGCATCGGGCTCAAAACACCGCGGGTACCTCGCCCGTCTCACTGTCATCTCCACACTCGGCGGACTCCTGTTCGGCTACGACACCGGCGTGATCTCCGGTGCGTTGCTCTACATGCAGGACTCCCTGAGCATGAGCCCGGTCGAAGAGGCCACCGTCGTCAGCGCACTGCTCTTTCCTGGTGCCGCGGTGGGCGCACTGAGCGGCGGCAGGCTCGCCGATAAGCTTGGGCGGCGCGGCACGCTGCTCGTCTGTGCGCTGCTCTTCCTCCTCGGCGCGATAGGCTGCGCCATCGCACCGACCGTCGGGTTCATGGTCGTTGCCCGCGTCATCCTCGGTCTTGGCGTCGGCGCCGCCGCCGTAACGTGCCCCCTCTACCTTGCGGAAATGGCGCCTGCACACCTGCGCGGACGCATGGTCACCATCAACGAACTGATGATCGTGACCGGCCAGATGCTCGCTTTTGCCATCAACGCACTCCTCGACGCCGTCATCCACGACGCCGAAGTCTGGCGCATCATGCTTGGCATTGCCTCCATCCCCGCCATCGCACTCCTGATCGGCATGCTCGCCCTGCCCGAATCGCCGCGCTGGTTCGCTATCCGCGACAGGCTCGACGACAGCCGCCGCATCCTCAACCTCAGCCGCAGCCCTGAGGAAGCCGATTTCGAGTACAAAGAAATCGTTGAGTCCGCGAATACCGCCCGGAACGAGCGCTCCAGCGCCTGGCGCGATCTGAAGAACAATCCATGGATGCGCCGGCTCCTCTGGGTCGGCATTGGGCTCGCCGCAGCCCAGCAGGCAACGGGCATCAATACCGTGAACTACTACGCCCCCACCATCCTCGAGCGCAGCGGCCTCGGCGTGAGCGCATCGCTCGTGGCGACCATCGCCGTCGGTGTGACGTCGGTGCTGATGACCGTCCTGGGCATCTGGCTGCTGGGCTTCGTCGGGCGCCGCCGCATGCTGGTCATTGGCTTCTCCGGGGTCGTGGCTTCGCAGGCACTCCTCGCAGTCGTCTTCACGCTTCCCCAGTCGGACCTCGTCAGTTACACCATTCTGGCGGCCATGATGCTGTTCGTGGCCTTCGTGCAGTGCTTCATCGGCACGTGCGTATGGCTATTGCTCTCCGAGATCTTCCCGTTGGCCATCCGTGGCTTCGCGATGGGCATTGCGGTGTTCGCCCTCTGGACCGTGAACGCGGCAATCTCCTTCCTGTTCCCGATCCTCGTCGTGGCCCTGGGCTCAACCGGCACGTTCACCCTGTTCGTGCTGGTGAACATTGTTTCCCTGATCTTCGTGGCGAAATTCGTCCCGGAGACAAAGGGACAGTCGCTGGAAGAGCTGGAGGTGCATTTCCGCACCGGAGGCATACCAATCATCGTGCCCCCCACGGTACCGGGCGAGAAGGCGGTGTCTCTCTGAGAATCGAACGTCCGCAGCCATTGCCGCCAGGGCCTCCCCCACGGGACAGACAGGCGGCCGGCGTCAGGCAGCAGTGGAACCGGCGCGGTTGCCCATGGGGCGGAGGCCGGAACCGCTGTGTTTCCCGCGATACGCTTGCCGGCAGGAGGCCATTTGTCCAGGAACGAACTGAACCAGCATGGAGCGGCCAAACGCGCCACCATTGAGGATGTGGCGCGCGAAGCCGGCGTATCTCGCGCACTCGTATCCCTGGTGCTGAGGGGTTCACCAAAGGTGAGTGAACAAAAGAGGGAAGCTGTTGCCATCGCCATAGCCGCACTCGACTACCGGCCCAGCAATGCGGCCCGCTCGCTCGCCAGCGGACGGACGCAAACAGTAGGAGTGCTGCTGGACGACCTCTCCAATCCCTGGTTCGTGGAGCTGCTCGACGGCATGCAGAACATCTTCCGGGAGCAGAACCTCCGGATGGTCCTCGGCGATCCACGCTATTTGGCCCGCCCAGGGGAAAGCCCGGTGTCCGCCTTCATGGAATTGCGCGTCGACGGCCTCGTCATCGCCGGAGACTTCAACGCCGATGATGACCTCACCCGCGCCACACTGCTCACGCCAGCCGTCGTCGCCGGCACCCGCGCCTTCGACCTCCCGGCAGCGGACCGCGTCACCAACGACGACGCCGCCGGCGCCCGGATGGCCGTCGAGCACCTGATTGGTCTCGGCCACAGCGACATTGCCTTCCTCACCGCTCCCACCGGCTCTGCTACCGTGCGGGCCGACGCCTACCGGGACACCATGACCCGCCACGGCTTGCAGAACTACATCCGAGTGATACCAACGGACTTGAGCGAGCATTCCGGCTTTGAGGCAATGAGCCGCCTTATCGACGGCGGCCAGCCCCCCTCAGCGGTCTTTGCCGCCAACGACATCCTCGCCGTCGGTGCGCTCTCGGCCGCCGACGAGCGCGGCATCAGCGTGCCGGGACAACTCTCACTGGTCGGATACGACAACACCTATCTCGCCGGGATCCGCCACGTCTCCCTGACCACCGTCGACCCCGTCAGCCGGGACGTAGGCATCCGCGTCGCGGAGCTTCTCCTCGCCCGCATCGCCGACCCCTCCCTGCAGCCACGTACCGAAGTGCTGGCCCCGCGCCTCGTCGTTCGAAGCACCACCGCTCCCGCCGCCCACACCTGACACTCTTGGCCACCCAAGGCGGGCGGCCGGCGGCCGCTGCCCTCTGTCGTGGTGCAGTGGCCCTGACTAGACTTGAATTGCGCCGGATTAGACGCATGGATTCGTCTCTGGAGGGCAGGATCATGACAGACCGCAGCGACTCCGAATTGCCCGCGGACCAGGCGCCCGCGGACGTGAAACCAGAAGATAAGGAGCTCCGGGGCCGGTACGTCGAAGGAGCGTACGGTAAGGCTGGCGTGCAGAGAGGCCGGCACGCCGAGGACGAGGAAGGCCAATACGTCCAAGGTGACTACGGTGCGGCCGGCAGGGAGGGCGGCCTGCCCGAACCCTTGGGAGACCGAGCCAAGGAATCCGGGCGCTACGTAGCAGCCGACTACGGCGGCGCTGGCACGGCTCCGGGACGCACGGCCGGGTCGGAAATCGGCCAGTACACCGAAGGTGACTACGGCGCGGAAGGTACTGTAGATCCGCTGCGCAAGGCCGGAACAGGTACGCCTGGCGAAAAGCCGCCGGCCGCGGGCAAGCCCTTCGACACCGGCACCCAGGAGGGCACCTAAAAGCGCCTGCCCGGGGGCAGGCAAGGACGCATCACGAGACTATTCCGGGCTGGTAGGTGCCGGCGCTCCATTCCTGTCCTTGCGGATCG
Source organism: Arthrobacter sp. 01N444 (assembly GCF_056399305.1). Classification (NCBI taxonomy): domain Bacteria; kingdom Bacillati; phylum Actinomycetota; class Actinomycetes; order Micrococcales; family Micrococcaceae; genus Arthrobacter; species Arthrobacter sp. 01N444. The sequence continues at coordinate 67,183 of NZ_JBFTRB010000017.1, read as the reverse complement.
AGCACCCGGCAGCGCCGGGCGCCCCATTGGGTGGCTTCGGGCTCGATCACTGAGGTTCCGCCCGCGGCGAGGGCCTTCTGATGAAAGGCGTCGACGTCTTCGACCAGAAGATATAGTCCCTGGCCGGTTGACTGGCCGATAAGTGGCGGCCGCTGGTAGGCGGCATCGCTACTTGCCACCATTAGCACCGCCTCCCCCATGGAAATCTCGGCGTGCAGCACTGACCCTGCGGGTCCGTCGTGCCGCTGAATAACGCCAAATCCCACGGCCTGGAGCCAGTCCAGGGCTGCGGGTGCGTCACTGTAGCTGAGATAGGCGAATAACTTGGCGTCCATGCCGGAATGCTATTCCCAAGCGCAGCCGTCCGGAACTAGCGTGGCGGAATGAACTCGTCGAAGACCCCCGCCGAGATCCTCAACATAGCCGGCAACGAGGTTCGCATCTCGAGTCCGGACAAGGTGGTGTTCCCCGAACCCGGGCTGACCAAGCTCGACCTGGTCCGCTACTACCTCGCCGTCGCCGACGGTGCGCTGCGGGGCGCAGGCGGCCGGCCCATGGTACTCAAGCGCTTCCCGAAGGGGATCGGCGCTGAGCCGTTCTTTCAGAAACGCGTGCCTGAAAACCACCCCGACTTTATCGACACGGCAACGCTGCACTACGCGTCCGGAACATCAGCCGAAGAGGCCGTCATCCGGGATGCTGCAGGCTTGGCGTGGGTCGTGAATCTCGGATGCCTGGACCTCAACCCGCACCCCGTGCGTGCCGAGGACCTCGAGCACCCGGACGAGCTCCGGGTCGACCTCGACCCGATGCCGGGGGTCGACTGGGCGCAGATCGTCGACGTCGCCTATGTCGCGCGGGAGGTGCTCGACGACGTCGGACTGGTGGGGTGGCCGAAGACGAGCGGTTCGCGGGGACTTCACATCCTCGTGCGCATCGCGCCTCAGTGGTCGTACCGCGACGTGCGGCTCGCCGCAGAGACCCTCGCCCGCGAGGTCGAGAACCGCGCTCCGGGCCTCGCCACCGCACGGTGGTGGAAGGAGGAGCGCGGCGAGAGTGTGTTCGTCGACTTCAACCAGAACGCCAAGGACCGCACCGTGGCATCGGCGTACTCGATCCGGCCCCTGCCCGACGCCCGGGTCTCGACTCCACTCACGTGGGACGAGGTTACCTCCACCCGGCCGGAACAATTCACGGTGCCCACGGTGCTTGAGCGCTTCGCGGCGATGGGCGACCCCCACGCCGGGATCGACGACGCGGCAGGGACACTCGACAGGCTCATCAGTCTGGCTGCCGGGCTCGGCCCCGCCGAGAAGCCGCCGCGCGGCGGCGACGGCTTGGGCCGCCGGCAATCGGTAATGCCGCTCATCGAGGTGGCAAGGACCAAGACCAAGCCCGAGGCGCTCGCGGCGCTCGAGGAATGGAAGACCCGGCATACGGACCTCTTATCAGCCCTGCACCCCGCAGACGTACTCGTCGACGGAATGCGGGGATCGAGTTCGCTCTGGTACCGGGTCCGGGTGAACCTGCAGCACGTCCCGGAAAAGGAGCGTCCGCCGCAGGAGGAACTCATCGCCGACTACGACCCCTGGGCCGGCAAAGAGTGGCCGGGGCGCCCTGGATCCTGACCGCCGGATCCTGACACCAAGGACGGGCTCAGGCGTCCTGAGGCTTGTCCGGCTGCGCCAGGGTGTCTGCGTGGCGGTGGGCGACCTTCCATTCGCCATCCTCGCGTCGGTAGACTTGGGTCACGCGCAGTGTGTAGTCCCTCGGCTCTCCGTTCACCGAGGCGCTCGTATGCTCGTACCCAACGGTGTAGGCCATGTCCCCGATCACGTCGGCAGCAATCACCTCGTGCGTGTATGACGTGCAATCCGAGAAGGATGCCTCCAGCTGACGGAAGATGCGCCCCACGTCCTCGGAACCGCTGCCGGACATCCACGCGCCAAGCACGGTAACGGGCTCTCTTCGGGACCAGATGGCGAACCGCGGCGCGGCGTCGCCGTTATGCAGGGCGGTCTCGGCGTCCTTGAGGCGCGACCCAACCCAGGCCATGAAGTCATCCAGCTCACTCACGTCGGACCTCCAAAGGGCTCACTGTCCGTCAACGGCAGGATAGGTCTATCGCCGTCCAGGCCGTCCCGGCCCCGCCATCCTAAGCGTGCCTCGTGGTGGCTGCAAGGTTGGGGGTTACCTCTGCCCCGGGCAGCTGCGGGCTAGAGGCCTCGCCTCGATTCCAAGCTTTCCGCAAGGGGGTTCAGGCAAGATTCGGTCCGAGGTATGCCAATTGATTGCGGGGTGGTTGTTATGGATGAGAAGCCGAGGCCGAAACTCTCGGCCCTATTTTGGGTGGTTTCCGTTGCCGTTCTGGGTGCACTTGGGGCATTGGGCTGGTACGCGGTGAACGTCATAGCCGCCCTGCTGTCCCCGTCGGTGCGTTGAATATGTCTCGACGCTCCTGACACCCAATTCGACGCACACCCGGGTTGCGGGATCCATTTTGCGGCTGCCATCGCGGCCGGCCGCACATCACCGCCGTCCAACATGGCAAAAGGCGCGGCGGGGTGCACGCCGGGCCTGAACGCCAGATCTTCGCGTTAGAAGTTGACAGCGGCATAGGCTTCCCGACGACGCAGGGCACGCTTACGGTGGGCAAGAGGAGCAGGACACAAGACCTTAGAAGGGACCCACCATGCTGATCTGCGCAACCTGCGCCGTGGAACGCGACGAACCTACGCCGGGGGTCTGCCCGATCTGCACCGACGAGCGGCAGTATGTACCCGAGGATGGACAAATGTGGCTCACACTGGACGGGCTGGCGCAGGAGGGCCAGCAGACGGTGTTCAAGGAAAACGAGCCGGGACTTGTCGGCATCCGGACAGAGCCAAGAGTCGGGATCGGCCAGACCGCTCAGCTTGTGGCGACACACGAGGGTTCGCTGTTGTGGGATCCGGTCGGGTATGTCGACGACAGCGCTGCGAAGGCAGTGCTCGAGCGGGGCCCGGTCCTGGCGATCGCCGCCAGCCATCCACACATGTTCGGTGTGCAGGTCGAATGGTCGCATCGGCTCGGCGGTGTCCCCGTACTTGTGGCGGATGCAGACCGGCGATGGCTGGGGCGCAATGATCCGCTCATTAAATACTGGTCCGGCAGTCAACCTATCGCCGAAGGGTTGACCCTGCACCAGACCGGGGGCCATTTCCCGGGCAGCGCGGTCGTGCACTGGGCTGCAGGAGCCGGCGGCAAAGGAGTTTTGCTGACTGGTGACAGCGTGTATCCGAATCCAGACCGTCGCTCCATCGCCTTCATGCGCAGCTACCCTAACCACGTGCCGCTATCCGGCGCGGTGGCGGTGCGAATCGCCGCGCAGCTGGGAGAGCTCAACTTCGACCGGATCTACGGCAACTTCAACAATGTCATCGCGTCCGGCGCCAAGGCGATTCTGCACAATTCCGCCCAACGGCACGCTGCTTGGGCGCGCGGCGACTTCGACCATTTGACCTGATCCGTCCAGTTCCCCTTTTGCGTTAGCGTGGGATCAAGCGCCGCAGTAGACGTCAGAGGTATCGGAGCCATCATGGCGACAGGAGACCCCCGGGTTCTCACGGCGCTCTCATCCGTTCCCCCTATGGAATCCGAAGAAGCGGAGTAACAGTGAAGGCCATCGTGTACGAAAAGACAGGGCCATCGTCCGTGATGACCCTCCAGGACAGGCCACTGCCGGCACCCGGACCGGGCCAGGTCAGAGTCCGGGTGGTGGTCTCCGGGGTCAATCCCACCGACTGGAAGTCCCGGGCCGCCGGCGGGACCGGCAGCAGGCTGGAGGCACCAAAAGTGCCCAACCAGGATGGTGCCGGCGTTATCGACGAGCTGGGATCCGGCGTGCCGTGGCTGTCCGTCGGCGATCGTGTTTGGCTCTGGGACGTCGCCTGGGGCGGCACTGAGGGCACAGCCCAGGAGTACGTGGTGGTGCCGGCCGCGCAGGCCGTTGCCCTTCCAGACATGGAGTCTTTCGACACGGGCGCATCCCTGGGGATCCCGGCACTGACGGCACATCGTGCACTGACCTCCAGCCAGGACGGCGCGGCCAGGCTTTCGCCGGGCGCCCTGGAAGGGCGGGTGGTGCTGGTCACCGGTGGCGCGGGTGCGGTCGGGCACGCGGCCATTCAGCTCGCCCGCTGGGCCGGGGCAACCGTCATCGCGACCGTGAGCGGGGAGCGGAAAGGTGAACTTGCCCGCCGGGCCGGCGCGCACAGTGTGATCAACTATCGCACTGCCGACGTCCCACAGGCCGTGCACGAGGCAGCCCCTGGAGGCGTTGACACGATCGTCGACGTCAATGCTCCGGCGAACATCGGCAATGACCTCAAGGTGGTGAAGCCGGGCGGAACCATTTCCATTTATGCTGCCAACCCCGGTGAATCCTTGGCCATTCCCATTCGCGAGAGCATGGGCAAGAACGTCCAATTCCAGTTCATCCTCACGTACACCGTGACGGAGCAGCAGAAGGCGGCGGCCGTCGCCGCCGTCGCCGATGCGCTGAAAGCGGGGGCATTGCGGGTCGGCGATGAGCACGGACTGCCCCTCACCCGCTTTCGACTCGAGGAAACCGCGGCAGCGCACGACGCCGTAGAACAAGGCTTCGTCGGGAAGGTCCTGGTCGACGTGTCCGCGGCCTGACCACCTTCTGCGTGTCCGGCGAGGAGCCCGCGACCAGACAATGCGTTCGGCATACTGGTTCCATGCAGGCGACGACGGTGCTGGTCGAAGGTGAGAGTGACCGGCTGGCGGTTGAGGCGCTGGCCTTCCGCCGTGGCCATGACCTGGCAGCCTTGCGGGTGTCGGTCGTGCCGATGGGAGGCGCGACCAGCATCGTCCACTTCCTCGACCGCTACGGACCGAATGGCGCAGGCCACTGGTTGTTGGGCCTGTGTGATGCAGGGGAATCCCGTGGCATCGCCCGCGCGCTCGGCCGGGCAGGTATCGGGCCCGGTTCGCTGGCCGAGCTTGGGTTCCACGTCTGTCACGCCGATCTGGAGGACGAACTCATCCGCTGCCTGGGGATCGATGCCGTGCTCAAAGTCATCGCCGCTCAAGGCGAGCTCGCGTCGTTCCGGCTCCTGCAACGCCAGCCGTCACTGCGAGAGCGGCCAATAACGGCGCAGTTGCGCCGGTTCTTCGGTGGACGCAGCGGCAACAAGGTCCGATACGCGCCACTGCTGGTCGACGCCTTGCCGGCCGGACAGGCGCCTCCGCCGCTCGCCCGCCTAGTTGCATCATTCCCGCTGTGATCCTACTGTCCAAGAAATGGTCGAATGCCTTCACCGTGTCGCGGGCATCCCGCTATCTATGTGCGGCGGTGGATGGACTTGTAGCTCAGGTACGCGTTCAGGCCTTCAATCCCGTACTCGGTGCCAAGGCCGGAATCGTGCCGGCCGCCAAAGGGGGCTGCATGGTTGGATGCGAAGAAGTTGATGCCCACGGAGCCCGTGTCCATCCGGTCGGCCGCGTTCAGAGCAGCCGCCGCGTCCTGCCCGAACACCAGACCGCCCAGCCCGAACTCGGTGTTGTTCGCCAGCGCGACGGCCTCGTCAACACTGCCATCGGCGTCGTCGTATTTTAGGATGCACAGGACCGGGCCGAAGATCTCCTCGCGGGAGATCCGCATCTCCGGGGTGACGTCGGCGAAGACCGTGGGCTGCACGAAATAGCCGCCCTCAAGGCCACCGCCTAACGACGCCGCACGCCCCCCGGTGGTGACCCGCGCGCCGTCGGCCAGGCCCGACTCCACGTACTCCAGCACGGTCCGGTACTGGGACTCCGTTGCGCAAGGGCCGAACACAGTGTCCGCGTCGAGCGGATCACCCTGCTTTCCGGCCGCAATCGTGGCCGTGACCATCTCCACCACTTCGTCATAACGGCTCGCGGGCGCCAGGATCCGGGTCGAGATGTAGCAGGTCTGGCCGGTGTTTCGCATCGACGACCGGATCAGCACCTTGGACATCGCGCCCAGATCCGCATCAGGGAGCACAATGGCGCTGGACTTCCCGCCCAGCTCCAGCGTGACCGGACGCAGCAGTTCCCCGCAGGCCGCGGCAATTTTCCGGCCCACCGGCGTCGATCCCGTGAACGCCACCTTATCGACGCCCGGGTGCTTCACCAGCTGATCCCCCAGCCGGCCGGAGCCGGTTACCAGGTTGACCACGCCCGCCGGAACCCCGGCCGCGGCGACGGCCTCGATAATCACCCGGATGGACAGCGGCGTGGGCGACGCCGGCTTGATCACCACGGTGCAGCCTGCCAGCAGAGCCGGCGCCAGTTTGATGACCACCAGGTTGATGGGGAAGTTCCACGGCGCGATCAGCGCGCAGACTCCCAGCGGGTCGCGCCGCACTACTGACTCGCCGCCGCCGCGCGGGAAGGGGCGGACATCCTCATGCTCAAGGTACTCGGCGAGGGTGGCGAAGTACCGGAAGATACCGGCCGCGTTGGCTGCCGCCCCGGCGGATTCGGACACCGGTGAGCCGTTTTCCCTCGAGTTTGTCAGGGCAAGCTCCTGGGCCCGGTTCTCCACCTCCTCAGCGATCCGGAGAAGGTAGCTGGCGCGTTCAGACGGGGTAAGCCGGGGCCACTCCCCCTGAAAGGCGCTCTGGGCAGAGACGACGGCGGCGTCCAGGTCTTGCGGCGTTCCGTCCGGCACCGAGCCCCACACTTCGCCCGTAGCGGGGTCGGTCACCGGGTTGCGGCCGGTGCCCCGCGAAGGCTGCCACGCGCCGTCGACAAAGATCGTATCCACATGCGTATGCGGCAGGGACAGCTCCGTCCGGGCTACCAGGGCAGGAGCATCATGCGTGGCGGAGGTCATCGGATCACCGCCGTCTTAAGAAGGGCGTTGGATCGGTTTAGGTCCGCGGCGGCCATATCGTGGGCGGCCTGGGTGATGAGTTCGGGCAGGATCTCGGTGGCCAGCCTGTCGGTGTACGTGGCCGGGTCCATGGCGAACCACGAGGAGGCGAGGGCGATCCCGGCGCGGTCGAAGCGCCATAGCCTGTCGGCATCGCGCATCAGGGCGTCTTCCAGGGACCGGGCCACCGGCCGGGTGTCGTGGCCGTCGATGATCTCGCAGACGCGCTCAATGAATTCGGTGGAGTATCCGAGGGCGGGGAGCACCCGGCGGGCCACGTCGCAGCCCTGCTGCTCGTGTTCGTAGCGGATGGCGGCCTTCCGCCAGTCACCGGTGAAGCCCTCGGATATGATGCGGGATTCATCAACGTGGGCCCAGCCAGTGTCGTGCAGCACGGTGGCCACGCGCACCAGTTCAGCGTCGGCGCCGGGATAGGCCCGGCACAGCCGTTCGGCGTAGGCCAAGGAAATCGGCAAGTGGATGTCGTTTCCGCGTGTCCGCGTCTCATGGACCACGGCCCTCCACAGCGCGTCGAGTTCCTGAACGGCAGCCGGGGTATTGCAGATGGCGGTGGTGTCTACCGGACCAGCCGCGGGAACAGGCCGGACGCTGTACTCCGCGGCAAAGGCCTGGGCCGGCACGTCCACCGGTTCAGCGGCGGGGCTGGCTGCGACCGGAGTCTTGGGGGTGCTCATAATGCTCCTTCGGGTGGGCCGGCGTACTGTCTGAGTGCAGTTAGCTGTCCGTGGTGATGGTCTTGAGTTGCGTGGCGGGGTCCGCCGCGGCGTCGGCAGGGATGTTCTGGTCCTTTGCCAGTGCGTTCTTGACGGCCATGAAGTCCAGCGGGGCGTTGACGCAGTCCGCGGCGATGACCTGGCCCTGGCGGTAGTACAGGACGCTGAACTTCCCGCGGTCCTCGTCCCGACGGAGTACCGTCTGGTCGTAGCCGTTGCACAGCCCGGCGATCTGCAACTTGAGGTCCGCCTGATTGGACCAGAACCACGGGATCCCGGCGTATTCCTCGCGCCGCCCGGTCAGCGAGTAGGCGGCCACCTTCGCGTGTTCGATGGCGTTGTTGACGCTTTCCAGCCGGATCCGCTCCCCCGGCTCCGACCCTGGCACCGGGTTGGGCATGTTGGCGCAGTCGCCGATCGCCACCGTTGTGCCGTCCGAGGCGAGCGCGAAGCGGTCCACCACAATCCCGTTGTCCACCGTCAGCCCGAGCTGTTCGGCCAGCTGTGTGTTGGGAATGACGCCGATCCCCACGAGCACGATCTGCGCGGAGAGCTCTGTGCCGTCCTGGAGTTCGACGCCGGCGACCGCGCTACCGCCTTCGCTTGCTGTGAAGCGCTTGGCGCTGGTGTTGAGCCGAATGTCCAGGCCGCGGGAACGGTGCGCCTGCAGGAAGTACGCGGCCGTCTCATCTCCCACGGCGCGGCCAACGAGCCGCGGACCGAACTCCAGAACCGTGACGTTCTTGCCCATCTTCCGCAGGCTGGACGCGGCCTCCAGTCCGATGAATCCGCCGCCGATCACCACCACATCCGTGGCATCCCCCACCCGCGCCTTGAGTGCCAGCGCGTCGTCGGCGTTGCGGAGGTACAGCACGCCGTCGAGGTTCCCGCCCTCAATCTCCAGCTTGCGGGCCCGGGCGCCGACCGTGAGCGCCAGCCGCTTGAAAGGGAACTGTTTTCCGGAGGAAGAATGCGCGACCCCGGAGCCGTCGGGTTCCTTGTCGATCCGGACGATGTATTCGCCCTTGACCAGGGCCACGTTGTGTCCGGCCCAGTAATCGTTGGAGCGGAAGATCAGTGATTCGCTCTCTACCGTGCCCTGCAGGAACTCCTTGGACAGGGCCGGGCGCTGGTAGGGTCGGTGGTCCTCGTCGCCGAGCAGGGTGATGTGTTCGTCGAAGCCGAGTGCCCGCAGCGATACAGCAAGCTGGACCCCGGACTGGCTGGCGCCGATGATCAGGAGCCCCGTGCGCGTTGGAGTGCTTTGCTCCGCGACGAGGGTGTCAGTTGCCTGCTCCACTGCTTCCGCGCCCACGGCTACACCTGGGTTTCCGGGGTGGTGACGAACAGCTCCACCGCGTCCGTGAGCCGGAGCTGGCAGGACAGCCGCGAGTTGTCCTCACGGTCGACGGCGGTGCCGTAGAGCATTTCGTCTTCCATGTCCTCCATCGGCGGAAGCTGCGAAAGGCAGTCCTCGCGGACGAAGACATGGCAGGTAGCGCAGGACAATGAGCCGCCGCATTCGGCGACGATCCCGGGGACGCCGTTGCGGACGGCCGTTTCCATGACTGAATCGCCGGGGTTTCCCTGGACGTCGCGGACAGCGCCCCCGGCGTCGGTGAAATGAACCGTTGGCATGTGGTTCTCCTTAGGTTGAATCGGATGATGGCAGGCAAGGGAGCGCCTCAGATGAACTGGCGGCCGCCGTCCACCACCATGGTCTGGCCCGTGTAGTAGGAACTGTCCGGCCCAGCCAGGAAGAGGGCCGCGCCCACGATGTCCTCGGGCTGGCTGGCCCGCTTGATGGCCCCGCGGTCCACACCGTAGTTCTCGGCGTTCTCCATCAGGCCGTAGCTGGCTTCGGTGAGCGTGAAGCCGGGGGCGATCGCGTTGGCCGTGATCCCGCGGCGGCCCAGTTCCTTGGCCATCACCCGGGTCAGGGCCACCACGCCGCCCTTGGACGCGACGTAGTGGAGCCACTGTTCCGAGCCGCTGAAGATGGTGGCGCTGGAGAGGTTGATGACGCGCCCGCCCTCGGGCAGGTACGGGCTCGCCGCGCGGGTCACGAGCCAGGGGCCCTTGAGGTTGACGTTCATCACCAGGTCCCATTCGGCCGGGTCGATGTCCTCGAACGGGCTGCGGGTCACCCCCGCGTACACCGCCGCGTTGTTGAGGACGACGTCGATGCTTCCGTTCCCGAAGTCCGCGCAGTCCCGTGCGAGGATCTCAGTGGAGTCCACGCTGGTGACGTCCGCCGGGAAGGCGGCGGCCTCGGCGCCGAGTTCGCGGACCAGTTTGGCCGTCTGCTCAGCGCCCTCGAGGTTGATGTCGGCGACCGCCACGCGGTAGCCGCGGCCGGCAAAGCCGAGCGCAAACGCCCGACCCAGCCCGCCGGCGGCACCGGTGATCAGGACGGTCCTTGCAGCCGGCTCGTTCAGCTCAGACATGACTGTGGCTGTGGGCGTGGGCGCCGGGTCCGGTCGCCAGGAGCTCCGGTTGGTCGGCATCGAGGATCTGCACGGTGCCCTTGGTGCCGTCCACCCGCAGCCGCTGGCCGGTCTTGATGGTGGTGGAGGCGGAACCCGTTCCGGTCACCGCCGGAAGACCGTACTCCCGGCAGACGATCGCCGCGTGGCTCATCATGCCGCCGATGTCCGTGACCGTGGCCTTGATCTTGCCGAAGATCGGGCCCCAGGACGGCGCGGTGACGGTGGCCACCAGGATCTCGCCCTGCTGGACCTCGGAGAGCTGGTCCGCGTCGGTGATGACGCGGGCCAGGCCCTCCACCACGCCCGGCGAGGCAGCCATGCCGCGCAGGCCCCCGCCCTCCACTTCCTCGCCGGCGCCCAGCCACTGCTGGACCTGCTCGGTGGTGATGCCCCACAGCATCCGGGTGAAGGGTTCGGTGATGGATTCCGGCGGGGTGTTCAGCGCCGGGGCAGGCCGGGCGGTCTTGAGCGCGTCCACGATTCCGCGGCGGCGCTCGATCTCTGCCGGCCAGTAGTCGGGACCGATCGGCTGGGCACCGACGCCCCAGCCCGTGACGAGGTCGAACAGCGCGTCGCGGACCTCGTTGCGGCCCAGGTAGAGGAGGTCGTCCGGTTCAGTCCAGAAGCCCTCGGCCTGCATCATGCGGGACAGCTCGCGGATCTTGCGCCAGAAGACGCCCATGGTCCAGTGCTCGATGTAGAAGTTGTGGTTCTCCACGTACGGGTAGGCGGTGGCGGCGAGGCCGCGCTTGGCGTCGAAGAGGGCCCGGTTTTCGCCTTCGAGCAGCTCGCGGTATTCCTCGATGATGCGGTCGCGTTCTGCGATGAGCGCCTCCACCGGCCGCATGATTTCCTGGCCCTCGTCCACGCGGCGGATGTAGTCCGCGACGTAGCCGAGCGGGATTTCCTGGTGTTCGTTCCAGTACTTGTCGTGGCCGTAGAAGCCGTTGCCCACGGTGAAGTTGAACCACGGGTCCTTGGCGGCATCGTACTGGGACGTCCAGCGGTCACCGCCGGGGGCCGCGGCGATGGCAGCCAGGGTGGCCTCGACGTCGTCGGTGTTGCTGAAGTGGGCCTGGATCCCAAGTTCCACGGCAAGCTTGGCGAGCTGCTTGAGCTCGTCATCCGGGCGGAAGAGCTCCATGTCCACGCCCTGCACCATGGTGGCGATGGACTGGTCCGGGATGTTGGGGAAGACCTGCTTGCAGAAGTTGAAGAAGTCCAGGTAGGCGATGTAGCCGAGGTTGAGGAACTCGAAGTGGTACTGCCAGTTCTGGTAGGCCAGCTGGATGAGCCGGTCGTAGCTTTCCAGGAGCTTCTCGGAGCCGTCCTTGCCCTTGCCGGAGAGGATGTCCTCCATGGGGACCAGGTCCGGGAGCTTGGGGAAGGAAATGGTTTCCATCTCGTCGATGGTGCCCTTGACCTTGACGTGCCACTGCTTGAGCAGCCGGTCCCAGTTCTGGAAGTAGTGGCCAACGCGCTGTTCGAACAGGGGCACGCGGGCGGCGATCTGGTCCGCCGGGACCGGGATGGGCGACATGTAGAGGTAGCCCAGGTGGACGCGGAACTCGATGCCGTTGGCGTTGGGGATCATCAGGTGCCGGGCGTTGTACTGGCCAAGGCACTTGACCGCGAACTCGCCGCCGATGGTCTCGAAGGGCTTGAACACGGTGGGCCAATGCTGGCTGTCGCAGAACCAGAACTTGGCGTCCTCCTGCTCCTTGAGCTTGTCCTGGAAGACCAGATAGTACGGGTAGATCTTTTCCCAGCCCTCGGCCCCGGCGGGGACCGCGAGCTCGGAGGGTTTGGGGAAGGACTTCAGGGACATGGCGGTCCTTTCAATACGGGCTCGGCGTTGAGCCTGGGTGACGTAGCGGACTAGCGGGTCGGAACGTTCTAGAAGGACGGCTTCAGCAGTGAGGCGGTGATGCTGCCGAGGCTAAAGCCGGTGGCGGACGACGGCGCCGGGCCGGCCGGCGTCGTGATGGCCGGCGTCGTGGTGGCTGGCGTTGTCGGGGAAGCGGGTGCTGCCGCAGAAGTGGCGGGGCTGAGTCCGCTGAAGTAGCCGCCGGCGGCTGCCGAGGATGGGACAACAGGCTTCGAGGAGTGCACGGTTTCCGGGCGGGACTGCAGCAGGAGCAGGTTCTCCCCGTCCGGCAAGTCCGCATCGAGGGCCCACTCGATGTCCTGCGGGCACTTGTAGTGCTTCTCCGCGCGCTTGGCCATCTGCGCGACGGCGGTGAGCTCGGCGCCGGTGAGGCTGCGGCGGCCGCGGCGTTCGGCGTCGACCTCCCGCTCCACCAGGCGGCCGGCAACAGCGTCCGGGACGAGTTCGGCGTGCTTGTCGCCGAGGTGTTCGGAGACGACCGCCAGCGTGACCTTGTCCAGCATGATGTTGTCCGGCGTGACCTGGCCGGAGACCACCATCTCCCCCACCCCGTAGGAGGAGTCGATAGTGATCTTGGAACGGTCGCCGTTGGTGGGGTCCATGGTGATGGCGACGCCGGAGACCCGTGCGTTGACCATCTTCTGCACCACGACCGCCATCGAGAGGCCCTCGTTGGGGATGTTGTTCTTGAGCCGGTAGATGATGGCGCGGGATGTGAAGAGCGAGGCCCAGCACTGGCGGATGTGCTCGGTGACGGCCTTGACGCCGTCGAGCCAGAGGTAAGTGTCCTGCTGGCCGGCGAAGGAGGCGTCCGGCAGGTCCTCGGCGGTGGCGCTGGAGCGAACGGCCACCGGGACCGGCGACTCAAAGCGGGACATCAGGGACTCGTAGGCGGCGACGGTGAGCTCGCGCAGGGCCTGAGGCACCGCGCGGGAGCGGATGTCCGCCCGGATCGCGGCGGACACCCTATCCACCTGGCCCATGTCATCGGGGTCCAGTCCTGCAAGGAGCTGGTGGATGTCCCGGGTGATCCCGGCTTCCTCCATGAAGGCATCGAACTGCGCGGTGGTGACCACGAAGCCGGGCGGGACGGGCATGCCGGCGGAGGTCATGGTGACCAGGGAGGCGCCCTTGCCGCCAAGGTTTTCGAGCTTCGGTTCGATGCCGCCGTCGAAGAACTGGACGTATTCGTTGCTCTGCATATTTCTCAGGCCTTCCAGGTGACGGGGACGGTCTCGGGGACGCGGAAGGAGAGGTTCTCCCGGAAGGAGATAGTTTCCGGATGCTCCAGCTGCAGCTCCGGGACGAGCCGGACCACTTCCTCGAGGGCGATCTTGGCTTGGAGCTTGGCGAGCATGTTGCCCAGGCAGTAGTGGATGCCAAACCCGAAGGACAGGTGCTCGCGGGCGTTGGGGCGGGTGATGTCGAAGTCCTCGCCGGCGTCGAACTTGGTGTCATCCCGGTTGGCTGAGCCCATGAGGAGCAGCAACTGTGCGCCTTCTTCGATGGCGACGCCGCCAACTTCAGCGTCCTTGAGGGCCTTGCGGCGCCAGCCGACGATCGAGCCGGCGTAGCGCAGGACTTCGTCGATGGCGGCGGGAATTTTTTTCGGGTCCTCCACCAGCTGCTTCCACTGCTCGGGGCGGGCCAGGAGTTCGCGGAGGGCGTTGGAGATCAGCGTGGTGGTGGTCTCGTGGCCGGCGAAGAGCAGGCTATAGAGGACGGAAGCGACCTCGTGGTCGGAGATTTCGGCGCCGTCCTGCTGCGCTTTGACCAGGTCCGCGGTGAGGTTGTCGCCGCCTTCCTCGTGAGCCACCCTGACTAGCCGGAGGCATTCCTGCCAGTACTCCACCAGGTTGTGGGCGTGCGGGATCTGTTCGTCGTCAGTGAGGTCGCCCCACGTCATGGCGGCGCGGGAATCGCTCCAGCGCTTGAAGGTGTCGACCTGGGCTACGTCTGCGCCGATCAGGGTGAGGATGGTGATGGTGGGGACGTCGTAAGCAAGGTCCTTGACCATGTCGCCGCGGCCTTCCGGCCGGGCCAGCATTTCTTCAAGCAGTCCGACGACGTTTTGCCGGATGAACGGTTCCAGAGCCTTGTAGCGGCGGGGGGTGAAGGCCTTTTGCACCACGGCGCGGATGCGGGTGTGCTCCGGCGGGCGGCGGGCGGAGAGGCCCGAGTAGGCGGTGAAGCCGCCGTCGTCCATGATCTTCTTGGCCGCGGCACCGCGTTCGCGGACAGGCGCCTGGGCGTTTTCGCTGGAGAAAGTCTCCCAGTCTTCAAAGACGGCCTTGATGTCGTCATAGCGGGAGACGACATAGAGGCCGATCCGCTCGTCGAACATCACGGGCTGCTCAGCCCGGAGTTCGGCGTAGGCGGGGAAGGGATCCTTCATCTGGAACGGCTCGTAGCCGTGGTGCCCCGTAGGGGCTTCGGCGCCGTGTCCGAAGGGACAGCGGCCGGCCGTTTCAGTCGACGATGACATCTGGGCTCCTTGGTTTTCCGGTCCCGCTGACAGCAGCAGTGCATGCCGGGGGTTCTTCCTCCAGTGTGGCCCCCGTCACCTCGGGATGGCAGGAAAGGCTTCCACTGAGCGGAAGTCACTTTGCCGCGGGCCTGCAGCTGCAGGGTTCGGCCTAGTGCGATGCCGCAGTGTGGCTGCCCAGCAGCGTTTCCAGCGGGATCCGCGCGGTGGCGCGTTCGATCTGCGCCGAGATGCCCCTCAGGACGGGAAGGTGGCGGCTCATCGTGGCGGCCTGGCTCGTGGGAAGCACCAGGCCGATCGCGGCGCCGATTCTGCCGGTGTGGAAGACCGGGACGGCGATGGAGCACGAGCCCAGCCGGACTTCCTCGAGCGTAGTGGCGTAGCCCTGCTCCCGGATCTGGGTCAGTTCGGCGGCCAGTTTTCTCGGGTCAACGTGGGTGTGCGCGGTGTGCCGCTCGAGCTGCCGGTTCAGGTAGGCGTCGCGGACCCAATCCTCCTCGAAGGCCAGGAGGACCTTCCCGACGGCGGTCGCGTGCATGGGCAGGCGTCCGCCGACGCGGGAAGCTCGGGGCAGGCGCTTGGAGCCGTAGACGCGGTCGATGTACAGCACCTCGTGGCCGGACCGGACGGCCAGGTGCGCGGTTTCGCCCGTGAGGGAGAAAAGATCCTGGATGTATGGGCGCGCCGCGTCGCGGAGCTGCCGCCCGGTGTTCTGGGCAAGCTCCCAGAGGCGGATGCCCAGCTGATAGCGGCCGTTGGGCTCGCGGGAAAGTAATCCCCAGTCCGTGAGCTCGTTGACAAGCCGGTGGGCGGTGCTCAGGGGCAGCCCGGATTTTTCCGCGATTTCCGTCAGGCTGAGGGCACCCCGGGACTTTTCGAAGGCTTCCAGGATGGAGAGCACCTTCGAGGTCACAGTCCTACCGGGCTCACTGCTGCCGCCAGCCATCAAGGCTCCTCTGCGATATTCGCCCATCGTCGATGGTCGCCGGGACGTCCGATCAGAGTCTAGCCCTCGAGCAGGAGCACACGAGTCCGCCAAAGAGCTGCAGCCGGCCGGTAAGTAGAATCCGGGGAAGTATCTTCCATGGAATCCAAACGCTAATCTTGATCCATGGACACCAGAACTGGCCAGACTGACTTCTATCCCCTCTTCAGCGCACTGACCCGGCTGGAAACCGAGCTGTGGGATGCGGTCGACGCCCGCCTGCGCCAGGAATGCGGACTTCCCCTCGGCAGGTTCGAGGCGATGGTCGTTGTCTCCTCCCTTGGCACGTGCAGGGTGTTCGACATCGCGTCGGCGCTGGCCATAACCGTGGGCGGCGCCAGCAAGCTGGTTGACCGTGTTGAGGCGGCCGGGTACTGCTCGCGGAAGTTGAACCCGGGCGACCGGCGCTCCTCACTCCTTGACCTCACGGCGGCGGGTGCCGCGGTGGTCGCTCGGGGACGCGCAGTGATCGAGGCCGAACTCGCGCGCTGGTTCACCCCGGCCCTGAGTCCGCAGGAGACCACCACCCTGCTGGACCTCCTGACACGGGTCCGCAGCGCCCAGCGGCCCTCCGTGGACTCGACGGCGGCCGGTCAGTGAGCAGCGGCACCATGCGGGCCGTGGTGCTGGACGGCCCAGGGCCGGCCGAGGCGCTGTTCATTCGCGACCTGCCCATCCCCGTGCCGCTGCCGGGCCAGGTGCTCATCCGGGTCCGGGCCTTCGGGCTCAACCGCTCGGAACTGCACACCCGCCTGGGCCTGGCCGAGGGCGTCACGTTCCCGCGCGTGCCCGGAATCGAAGCTGTCGGCGACGTGGCCGACTCCCCCGGCGGCGAGTTCCGCACCGGGCAGAAGGTCGCCACCCTGATGGGGGGCATGGGCCGCGTGTTCGACGGCGGCTACGCCGAGTACACGTGCGTGCCGGCCCGGAAGGTCATTGCCTTCGAATCAGAGCTGCCCTGGTCCGTCATCGGCGCCATCCCTGAGATGCTGCAGACCGCCCACGGCTCCCTCACCATTGGCCTGGACATCCAGGCCGGCCAGAGCCTGCTCATCCGCGGCGGAACCTCCTCCGTCGGCATGGCCGCCGCAATACTTGCCAAGCGCCGCGGGCTCACCGTCCTGGCCTCAACGCGCGACGAAGCCAAACGGGAAGCGCTCGCCTCGATCGGCGTCGACCATGTCCTGATCGACGACGGCGACCTCGCCACTGCCGTGCGCCGCATTGTTCCGGGCGGAGTCGACGCCGCCCTCGAACTCGTCGGCACCCCCACGCTGCCCGACACGTTGCGCGCCACCCGGGTCCACGGCGTCGTCTGCTTCACCGGGATGCTCTCAAACCAGTGGACAGTCCCGGACTTCTATCCGATTGACTACATTCCGCGGGGCGTCCGGCTCACCTCCTACACAGGCGGCGCCCCCGACCTCCCCGGCGGCGTGCTCCAGGAATTCCTGCAGGCCGTCAGTGACCGCACCGCGATGGTACCCATCGGCAAGGTCTACACCCTCGATGACATCGTCCAGGCCCACACGGACATGGAGGAAAACCGCGTCAGCGGCAAACTCGTCGTCACCACGTAAGACCCACAGCCGGCAGCGAATGCTACGTCCCCCAGCCCTGCTGCGACGCCCCGCTGATTCGCAACAGTCGCTGGGGGAATACGCGACGCGCAATAATCGTTGAAGCTTCAAGAGAAAGTTATTGTGCCCAACACCCCCGAGCAGGAGCATTCATGCGCATCTCCGAGAAGTTCACCGATTTTGACGGCCATCACCCGGGCACCTCGGCAGTGGCGACGACGGCCGGGTCGTCCGACCCTGCGGCTCCCCTGGTGGTGCTGCTGCACGGCCGGGGCTCAAGCGAGCGCGAGATCATTGCCCTCGCCGACCACCTGCCGCCCGGCCCCGCCTACGCCGCCGTCCGGGCGCCGATCGCAGAGGGCGGCGGCTATGCATGGTTTGCCAACCGTGGCATCGGCCGTCCGGTTGCCGAGTCGCTGACGGCATCCATGGCGTGGTTCCGAACCTGGCTCGATGCTGTCGCCCCCGCAGGCCGGCCGGTCGTGCTCGTCGGCTTCAGCGGGGGTGCAGCATTCGCTGGCGGGCTGGTCCTTGCAGATCCGCAACGATTCTCCGGTGCGGCTATTCTTTACGGCACCTTGCCGTTCGACGCCGGCGTCCCGGTCACGCCGGCCCGGCTGGCAGGCCTTCCGGTTTTCGTCGCTCAGGGCGACCAGGACAAAGTCATCCCGCCGGAACTGCTGGACCGCACATGGAACTACTTGCTGACGGATTCCGCCGCCCCCGCCTACGGCCGCCGCGACCCCGGAGGGCACCAGATCAGCGGCCAGACGCTCCGTGAACTCGGGGGCTGGATCCACGAGCGACTGTCGTTCCTGGCTCGTTCCGGAGCGGATGAAGGCACCACCGGCGGACGCTGGTCGGCCCTGCCGGACGGCACTCTTCCCCGCAGGGCCGGTCAGCGTCCCACCGTGTCATGGACAATCCCGCAGGAACAGCGCAGTGACAATGCGCCAGTGGACCTTCAGGAAAAGTTGTTCGCCAGGATCAGTTCGCTCGCCGGAGTCTCGACTTCGCAGTCCGTTATCTCCGTTCCAGGCGCGCGGGGCCTGATGATAAGGCCGGAACCTGACGCTCCCGAGGATGCGTTCCTGGTCCCCTCAGCCGGGGAGTTTGCCCACCAGCACCCGCCCCACGACGGCTCCCTCCACCTGGCCCTGCCGCCCCAACTGGCCGCGGACGCAATCGCCAAGGGCTGGGCAGTGGCCCACCCGCTGGCCGGCATCCGGCTGGCTCGAGGCATGGTCATGGTCTACGGGCCCCGCGACGAGAATGAGCTGCACGTGGTCGCTGCCATGGTAGAGACCAGTCACGCCTGCGCCACAGGCCCCGACGCCGACAGGTTGTAGCTTCCGGCAGGCCGGCCCCGATCATGCACCCCGGCGTGGCTTGCGAACCCGCGCATGGCGTTTCGCACTGCGCCGCGCCCGAGTGCGCGTGGCAACGTGGCCCAGCTTCGCCTGGAGCAGGAGAAGGCGGGGAACGGCGAAGTAGACGGCAATGGGAACGACCACAAGAGTGAGCGTAAAAGCGCGCAGGACCGGGGGCCACCCCGGCGCCAAAGCGGCCAAAATACTCATCCCGATTGCGGCCAGCGGAAAGATCGCCACCCAGGTGATAGCAGCCCTTACATGGACGGATGCCATACCGACGGTTCGGTGATGATGCCCATCCGTTTCGTCGGCCGCTAGCGCTTTACCCTCGTGTTCCACTCAATCTCCAAACGTCTGGTTGGAATTGATGCTACTGCGTGTTGTTTCGCGAAAGCAAACAAACGGTTGGAGTTATGATGGGGGCCATGGCCTGGGACACTGATGCGACGCAGAAGAAAATCCTCGATGCCGCAATTACCGAGTTCTCTGATCGGGGCTTCTCCGGCGCGCGCATCCATCAGATTTCGCGGATCTCCGGGTGCAACCGCGAACGGATTTACTTCTACTTTGGCGGCAAGGCCGGACTCTTTGAAGCGGCGCTCACCCGCGAACTCGTCACCGCCCTGGACGACCTTCCGGTCGCCGGCATGGGTCCTGTTGCGATCGGAGATTTCGCGGGACGGTACTTTGATTTTTCCAGGAGCCGCTCCAGCCTCGCACGCCTTACCTTTTGGGAGGGGCTTGAGCAGGGACATCCGGTAGGAGCCGAGGCCCGCATCCTCCGCTCGGCGAACAAAGTCACCGAGATCCGGAATGCCCTTCCGGCCTTGAGCGAGGCCGCGGCGGAAGACCTGCTCCTGACCATCGTCACACTGTGCCACGCCTGGGTCGCGAGCCCGAATGTCCCCCTCGTGATCACCGGACCGCCGGACGCAGAGCGCAGGCGCGCGTCCATCGTGCGCACCGGCGAACTGCTCGCTCAAGATGCCGTGGATACGGCCCAGCGGCCGTCATAGGCGCGAATACTCCGTTCCGTTCGAAAAAATAGTTGACGCTTCAACTTTCCTGACGTACATTTAGTTGTAGCTTCAAGCATCACTCCCCAAGAGAACAGAATCTGATGAAAACCCTCCTGGCCCGCATATTCGGAAAGAAGACACCCATGACGAACCTCACCATCATCGGCAACGGCAACATGGCCCGCGGCATCGCCACCCGAGCACTCGCCGGCGGCCTGACCGTGGAAATCCTCGGACAGGACATCACCAAAGCGCAGGAACTGGCCGCCGAACTCGGCGCCGGCGTCACCTTCGGGACCACCGCCGAGGCCCCGCAGGGCGCCATCGTGGTCCTCGCTGTCCCGTTCGACGCCGCCAAGAACGTCGTCAGCGCCTACGGCGAGGCCCTGACCGGCAAGACCATCGTCGACATCACCAACCCGGTGAACTTCGAGACCTTCGACTCCCTGGTCGTCGAGCCCGGCACCTCCGCCGCCGAAGAAATCGCGCAGCTTGCCCCCGCAGGCGCCAACGTGGTCAAGGCGTTCAACACCACCTTCGCCGGCACCCTCGTCGCCGGAGAGTCAGGCGGACAGCCCCTGGACGTCTTCATCGCCGGCGACAACGCGGACGCCACCGCCGCCGTGAGCAGCTTCGTCAGCGCCGGCGGCATGCGCCCCCTGGTGGTCGGTCCGCTCAAGCGCTCCCGGGAACTCGAAGGCTTCCAGTTCGTCCTCATGACCATGCAGGCCAACCCCGAGTTCGCCGACTTCAACTGGGACACCGGACTTCAGGTCACCAAGTAACCCGGACTGCGATAGGCGTCAAGAAATAGACGCAAGAGCACGACGGCGGGCCGGATCCGCCGTCGTGCTCTTGTTTGCCTCGGCGGCAGGCCTCCGGTTCAACGCTTCTTGCCCCCGACACCCGGCACGGACGCGACCTGCTTCATCCACGCCGCGATCTGGCGTTCGTCGACGTCGTCCATGGATTTGAGCTCCACACCCCGAGTCGACTTGCCCATCCCCACCGGTGTCACCGGAGGTACAGGCTCGAGCGCTGCGCCATTCACAAACATGAGCTTGACATGGCCAGCAAAGCCGCCGCAGCTGAAGCACCACCCGTCGCCGACTCCGTAGTAGGACATGCCCCACTTCACTGAGCGCCGGAGGCCGGGCAGTGTCTTTGCCGCCAAAGCATCGACCGTTTCGGCGATGCCCCGCTGCGGCTGTGGCAGGCTGGCGATATATGCAAAGACCGGCTTGTCGCCGACCGCCGCTTTCGCCGGGCTTGCCCTGCCGGTCATGGATTCCGGCAGAGTTGGGGCGACGTCAACACGCGCACCGGTGCGCGTTGCCGGCTTTTGGGCTTCCCTCTTACCGATCTCCCCGCTGGTCATGGAGGGTATTATTCCTCACCCATCGCCAGACGGAACCACAACCGTTTTCTCGCGAGCCGTAGCGGGCTCTTCGGGGAAGTTGCTACCTGTCCGCAGATATCGATTCCAGGACGGCCTGGAATGCTGGACTTACTCGTATCCCCAGGCCACCATCGTCTCCCGGTGCAGGGAGGGTTTCGAGTGTTTCGACTTCCAGCCCGCGAAGGTTCGCAATCCCCTGGGTTCTGAGGGCTTCGAACCCGCCGAACTTGTTTGCGTTGCTGTGACTGAAAACGGTAACCGTGTCCGGGAGGTCGAGCGCGATCATCTCGACGATGCCCGGCGCGAAATCCCTGTGCGGGTAGCCGTCGATCCCTGGCATGCTCGCCTCATCATAAAGGCGTGCGAAAGTCTGCCTCGCTACATCAGCAGGGGCAAGGATGTCGAACGGATCGGGTGCGTCGAAGCTCGCCAGAACGCGTTGAAGATGTTCGCGTATCAGGTCCCGCCACAAGGATTGCGGCTGGTCACCACAAGCGGCGGCCACGTTCCAAAATCCGAATTCACGCCCGGAGTCATCGACAGCGTGACCGGGCTGAACATGGACTTCGAGTCCCATCTCGGCGAAAACTTCGCGCGTGATCGTTCGGAAATGGTTAGCGCCTGAAATCGTGAAGAACGTGAGGTGCGAATCAAGCGGTTCCGGTTCGGGAGACTTCTTCCTGAAGATGCCCACAATGACCCGCTTTCGTTGTGGCGGTCGATCGATTCAAGTCGACACTGCCCGGCCTGGGAGTTTCTGCTGCCGTCAGTGGGCCCACAGGCTGAACCCGATTCCGATTCTGTCGCAGTCCGATGGGAACCCAGGTTGCGACCCGCCCGGTAGAGACCTCCAGCCGGAACAGGCGGCATTGCTTTAGGGGCGGGTCCGGCACACCCAAGTCATGTCCAGGGTTCCGGCCGGGAATCCAGACGTGCCCACGTATCGAGACCGAGATTCGCGTCCATCGCACTGCCCGTAAGCCGACCGGTCTGCACAGCATGTGTATGGTGCTGATATGGCTTCTCCGCAGACGCTGAGTGAGCCCGAGCGCCGCGTCGTCGCGACTTGGGCCGCAGACTGCGCTGAGCGGGTTGTGGCTTTATTTGAGGCCGAGGCGCCGGCAGATGATCGCCCCCGCGACGCCATCGCCCGGGCGCGGGCCTTCGCCCGCGGTGAACTCAGTGCCGCCGACGAGATCCGCCGGCGGTTTGTGGCCGGCCGTGCCGCACGCGAGGTGACCAGCCCTGCTGCGGTGGCTGCCGCCCGGTCCGCCACGCAAGCCGCCGCCGTCGCCCACATGGGCGCGCACGCCCTGGGGGCAGCCGCGTATGCCGCGAAAGCGGCCGGACTGGCCGCGCCCGGTCGGCCCCAGACGATCGACGACGAGATCCACTGGCAACTCGAGCACATGAGCGCCGAAGCCCGGTCCGCGCTCCGGCGCCTGCCACCGCTGGGCGCGAATCCCGCCGGTCCGCTGGGGCCAGGACTTCTCGCATCCGGAATCCTCGCCTCGATCATCCGCACGATCCAGGCCGACTTGGCCCGCCCCGACCAGCCTGCCTCCTCCAGTTGAATCTGCCGCCCGCAAGCCGGTCCCCCACCGCGACACCATCCGCCCGCACTGGTGCTGCCAGAAAATCCGATACAGCTACTGGATTCCTGGAAGCCAGCAGCTTGGCCCACGTGCCCGGGTGAGGAGACCGTCGGGACCAGCCGCCGGAGACGGTGGTCGAGGATGCCATCACCTGCTACGATCCCCAGAATCCCCACGACCGCATGCAAGTCGCTATCACTCTGGAGGTTCGCGATGCCGGACACCACCTGCCACATGTCGATCTCGCTGGATGGCTTCGTCGCCGGGCCGGACCAGAGCCGCGAGAACCCCCTGGGCAAGCGGGGGCTGGAGCTGCACCGCTGGCACATCGGCGACCCGCGGGCCAACGATGCCGACAAGGTCGCGAACGAGTGGCTCATGCGCCCACGGGGTGCGTATGTGATGGGGCGGAACATGTTCGGCCCGGTCCGCGGGGACTGGGATGAGGACTGGGCCGGGTGGTGGGGAGCCGAACCGCCGTACCACGCGCCGGTGTTCGTGCTAACCCATCACGGACACGACCCGATCCAGATGGACGGCGGAACGACCTTCCACTTCGTCACCGAGGGCTTCGACGCGGCCTACTCCGCAGCCCGCCAGGCCGCCGGGGACAAGGGCGTGGACATCGCCGGCGGGGCCTCGACCGTCCGGCAGGCACTGATCGCCGGCGTGATCGACGAGCTCACCCTCGACATCGCACCGGTCCTGCTCGGTTCGGGCGAACGTATTTTCGACGGGGTTGAATCCTTCGGCTTCGAGCCCGCCGAGGTGCTCCACTCACCGCTGGCCACCCACATCCGCTATCGCCGCGTCGGCTGACTCCGAACTGGGATCCGGCCCGCTCCGGCCCAGGTACAACCCGGTCTGAAGCCCAGGGTGTGCACATTGCGCACACCCTCCTTTTGCCCACTTCGGAGCCCCCCACCCAGGGGCCACATATGCCTGAGACCACTCCCAACGGCCAATAAGCTCGTCCAGCGACGGTAATCCGACCTCCCCGATCGGTGTGACGGGTCTCCCCCCGGTGCGAGAATGTCTGCATGCTCACCTTCCTGGAGACTGAACGACTTCTGCTCCGGCAGTTCACCCCCGACGATGCGGAGCTACTCGTGGAACTGGACAGCGATCCGCGCGTGATGCGGTACATCACCGGCGGTATCCCCACCCCCCGGGGCGAGATAGAAGGCGATTTCCTCCCGGCATTCCTCGACTACTACCAGCGCTTTCCCGGCTACGGGTTCTGGGCCGCGATCGAGAAGACGACCGGGGAATTCCTCGGCTGGTTCCACTTCCGGCCAGGCCCCGACGATCCACAAGATCAGCCGGAACTGGGCTACCGGTTGCGCCACGCGGCCTGGGGAAAGGGGCACGCGACGGAGGGATCGCGGGCGCTGATCGCCAAGGGGTTCACCGAGTTCGGGGTGCAACGGGTTGTAGCCTCGACCATGGCAGTCAACACGGCCTCCCGAAGGGTGATGGAGAAATCCGGGATGCGCCTCGTACGGGCCTTCGTCGCGGACTGGCCGGTGTCCGTTCCGGGCGAAGAGCGCGGCGACGTCGAGTACGCGATCACCCGAGATGAATGGGAGACTGACGATTCCCGCCTTCGTCCCCAGTGACCCGCCCGTATCCGCGCGCGGCCAAGGTTGCCCTTCAGCAGCTTCAGTGCCCCCCCGCGCGGAAACCAGTTCGAAGGCTTCGATGCTTCCGTCGCGGTCCTCGCCAGCCAGGCAAGCGCACAACTGCGTGAGTTCATCCAATCCCGCCTGCTGCACGGCACAATCGGCCGCAGCGATGACGATGCCGCTCTCTGGGCTGGACTCGCCTCATCGATGCTGGTCGGGATCGTCACCAGCAGGCGGATCATCGGCGTGCCTGTGCTGGTCGACGCGGACACGGAGAAACTGGTGGCGACCGTAGCTCCGGCGATCCAGCAGATCCTGGTCGGCGCACCCTCCCAGACTGACCGGATCGTGGAAGGCACCGGCGCGTGACTGCCATTGAAAGTCATGTCACATAGGTCTCGTGGGCTGCATGAACTCGTGTTAGCTGAAATAGGCAGGTAGGGGCCCAGCCACCAGCAACGGCATCAGGTGTACAGGGGCTTGGACAATGTCCACGCTATCTATGGCCGGACAAGGGTCCGCCAGCCCCTCCCGGCCACACGCCAATTCGAAGTCATGGTGGCCTGACTGCGCTGACCCTACACGGCTGGGGAGTACGCGGACCTCCGCGTCCTCCCGGAAAACCTGACAGCGACCGATCAACGTTGAAGCCCGGATTAGACTCACGCACACGGGCAAGCGCCCCGCAGGCGCGGCACTGGTCCCGTTCCTCTGCGGCTTCCCACCGGCTGTCACCATCACCGATCAGGACCCCTATGCGGAGATTGCATGCTTCCTGAAGATCCATCGCGGGAACGTGGCCCGAATATTCAAATGAACGCTCGCACCTAACGGTTCAATTGACAATATTTCTGAGTCAACTCAAAATTGAGTAGGCTCATGTTTAGCCAGACCGTACGTCATAGAGGAGCAGCACGCCATGAGGGCATTCGTCGTCACCAAGTACAAGGAGCCGCTTCGCGCAGCAGACATCCCGGAGCCGACCGTCGGCGACCGCGATGTGCTGGTCCAGGTCCAGGCAGCTGGCCTCAACCAATTGGACGAAAAGATCCGCCTGGGTGAGTTCAAGCAGATCCTCCCGTACAAGCTCGAGCTGATCCTTGGCAACGATGCCGCCGGCACAGTCATCCGTGTCGGGGCAGAGGTGCGCGGCTTCAAACCCGGTGACGAGGTCTACGCCCGCCCCGACAAAGACCGCATCGGCACGTTCGCCGAACGCATCGCCATCACCGAGGCCGATCTGGCACTGAAACCCGCATCGATCAGCATGGAGGAGGCTGGCTCACTACCGCTGGTTGCACTTACGGCGTGGCAGGCCCTCGTTGAGCAAGGCAACGTACGTCCGGGGCAGAAAGTCCTCATTCACGCCGGGGCCGGCGGGGTCGGGTCGATCGCGATCCAACTCGCCAAGCACCTCGGCGCCACCGTCGCGACCACCGCCAGTGCCTCCAACGCCGACTTCGTGCGCGATCTCGGCGCGGACACTGTGATCGACTACCGTACGCAGGACTTCGAACAGCTCCTCACCGGGTACGATCTGGTGCTCGACAGCCTCGGCGGGGAGAACCTCGTCAAGTCACTGCGCATCCTCAAGCCCGGCGGGAAGGCGATCGGAATCGCCGGCCCGCCGGACCCGGCATTCGCGCGCAAAGCCGGCCTTAACCCTGTGCTGCGCCTGGCGATCGCGGGGCTCAGTAGCAGGATCCGGCGGCAGGCGAAGAAGCTCGGCGTCAGCTACGAGTTCCTCTTCATGCGTGCCAGCGGCGACCAGCTGCGCCAGATCACCGCCCTGGTTGACGACGGCGTGCTGCGCCCGGTCGTTGGACGGGTCTTCGACTTCGCCCAGACCCCACAGGCGCTCGAGTCGCTGGCCAAGGGCGGCCTCCGCGGCAAAGCCGTCGTCACCCTTCCCTCCTGGGCCGCTGGCAGCCATTCACCTCACAGACCACCCAGGAGGACTACCAGCATGAGCAGCTTTGACACCCCGAACGGCTCTGTCGTCACCTCGTACGCGAAGGCCGCCACACGCTCCATCACTTCAGGTGGCGTCACCTACGCCTACCGCGAGCTGGGGCCCAAGACCGGCATCCCCGTCGTATTCTTCGTGCACCTTGCCGCGACCCTGGACAACTGGGACCCGCGCATCATCGAGCCCATCGCGAAGAACCGCCACGTCATCACCTTCGACCAGCGCGGTGTCGGCGCCTCCACCGGGCAGGTTCCCGACAGCATCGAGGCGATGGCCGACGACGCCTACACCTTCATCAAGGCCCTCGGGCTCGACCAGGTCGACGTCTTCTCCTTCTCAATGGGCGGCATGATCGCCCAGGACCTGGTCCTCAAGCATCCCGACCTCGTCCGCAAGCTCGTGCTGGCTGGTACCGGGCCGCGGGGCGGCAAGGACATCGACAAGGTCGTCGGCGCCACCTACTGGGACGTCCTCCGCGCGACCCTGACGCGCTCGGACCCGAAGGAGTTCCTGTTCTTTAACCGCAACGCGACCGGCAAGCCGGCCGCGAAGGCGTTCATCAGGCGCCTGCAGGAGCGCACTGTCGACCGCGACAAGCCGATCAGCACCAAA
Organism: Arthrobacter sp. 01N444; assembly: GCF_056399305.1. Lineage (NCBI taxonomy): Bacteria > Bacillati > Actinomycetota > Actinomycetes > Micrococcales > Micrococcaceae > Arthrobacter > Arthrobacter sp. 01N444. The sequence goes on along the minus strand of NZ_JBFTRB010000017.1, from coordinate 40,526 downwards.
GCCTTCCAGACTCAGCTGAAGGCAATCCGGAAGTTCGGCCGCTCCGCGCCGTCGGACCTATCAAGGCTCACCCACCCCACGCTCATCGCCAACGGCGACAACGACCGCATGGTGCCGTCGGTCCTGTCCGGGGACCTGCACCGGCGCATCAAGGGATCCGAGCTGATCATCTACCCCGACTCGGGCCACGGCGGAATCTTCCAGTTCCACGACAGGTTCTCCCCCGTCGCCGTAGAATTCCTCGCCCACTGACCAGCACGTACCTGACACGATCCCGCTAACAGAGCAGAGAGTCACTGTGGCTGTGCCCGTCCGTGAATACGGGCGGGCACAGCCATTGGAGTGACTATCCCGGCATGTGACGTGAAGGCCAAGGCACCAGGCGATCGATTCGGGTGGGAGGAGTGGTGCCACCGCGCTCACTTTTGGTGAACGCGGTGGCACCGGTTGTTCCCTTATGCGTTCGTCGCCGCCAACTGCGGGTAGACCGCTTCGAGGGGTGCGCTGAGTCCGGCCTTGAGCTGGACAGACGTGTCGTCGGCGAGGACCTCGTACTGCCCTGCCTCGGTGGCGTCGAACACGGTGCGCACCAGCACGGCCGGGTCGAGCTTCGGGTCGGTGGCGTGCGCGGCCATCGCGGTGTCGACGTATGCGACGTGGACGCCGACGACGTGCACGCCGGCGGGGGCGAGTTCGAGGCGGAGGGAGTTAGTCGCGGACCAGAGGGCGGCTTTGGTGGCGCTGTAGATGCCGGCGACGGCGTACCAGCTCAGGGCCGAGTGGATGTCGATGATCATCGCTCCGTCCTTCACCGACAGGACCGGAGCGAACGCGCGGGCGACGAAGAGAGGCCCGAGAAAGTTCGTCTCGACGTTCCTGCGGATCTCCTCGTCCGTGTGGGTGAGGATCCCGGCACTGGAGACCGACGCGCCGGCGTTGTTGATCAGCACGGTCACATCCGGTGCCGCGTCGACCGCTGCCTGGATGGAGGCGGAGTCGGTGACGTCCAAGGCGAGCGGAACGATGCGCTCGTCGTTCCAGGCGCGGGGGGTGCGGGCTGAGGCATAAACCTTTGCAGCTCCCCGGGCGAGGGCTTCGTGCACGAACTGCGTGCCGATTCCGCCGTTGGCTCCGGTGACGAGGACGACTGCTCCGTTGAGTGAGGGCATGGCTGTTTCTTCTTTCTGATCGGTACGGCGTATGGAAGGTCGGTGGCGTGCGACCTGCGGCAGACGATTAGGCGTGTGCCAGGGCCGGATAGTCGGTGTACCCGGCCGCGCCGCCGCCATACAGGGTTGCCGGGTCCACCTCGTTCAGTGGCGCACCGGTGCGCAGGCGCTCAACAATGTCGGGGTTCGCCAGGGCGAAGCGGCCCAGCGGCGCGATGTCCGCGAGCCCGGCGTCGATGTCGTCGGCAATCTGCTCGCGGTCGCGCCCATAGCGGAGGACGAGGATGGCCGCAGGCCACGCGTCGCGGAAGGACCGCAGCAGTTCGTCGTCACCGAGGTGGTGTACGTGCAGGTACGCAAGGTCCAGTGTGGCGAGTTCGCCGACCAGGTGGCGGTACTGTGTCCGGACGTCGGCGGGGTCCCCTTCGTTGATTCCGCCCAGCGGGAACGCCGGTGAGATGCGGATGCCGGTCCGGTCTGCCCCGATCTCCTCGGCCACCGCGCGGGCGACCGCGACGACGAACCGGGACCGGTTCTCCACGGATCCGCCGTATTCGTCCTTGCGGTGGTTCGAGTTTGGCGAGAGGAACTGGTGGAGCAGGTACCCGTTCGCGCTGTGGATCTCCACGCCGTCCGCTCCCGCTGCGATAGCGGAGGCTGCGGCGTGGCGGAACCCGGCGATGGTGGTCTGGATGTCTTCGGCCGTCAGCTCACGCGGCACCGGCGTCTTCTGCGGGCCCGTTGGAGTGAACATGTCCTGCTCGGCCGAGATCGCCGATGGGCCCACGGGCTGACGGTGGTGCGGGGTGTTATCCGGGTGCGACATCCGGCCGACGTGCATCAGTTGGATGAACAGGGCTCCGCCGCCTGCATGCACCGTGTCGGCGATCTTTCGCCATCCCTCGATGTGTTCAGGAGTGTAGATGCCGGGGGTGTTCAGATAGCCCTGGCCATCCTCGGACGGCTGCGTGCCCTCGGTGATGATCAGCCCGAGCGAGGCGCGTTGGCCGTAGTACTCCGCGGCCAGTTCCCCGGGGGTGCCATCAGGGTTTGCGCGGCTCCGGGTCAGCGGGGCCAGCGCGAGCCGGTGCGGCAGCTCCACATTGCCGAGGGTGAAGGGTTGCCAGAGGGAGGAAGTCATGTGTGCGGTCCTTTGCGTCGCGGGGTATAGCGCCACCACTCTGCCGGGGCGGAACACTGGGGTTCGGCCCGTGCGTGGGAGAATGAACGAAGGAACATTCGAACCCACACAGTAGTGACTACACTCATAACTGAGTGCAGTCAGAATCTATTCCGGAGGATCCATTACCATGTCTCTCGCCTCCCAGCCGGTCGGACGGCGCGAGCGGAACAAGCAGCAGAAGCTGGACCGCATCACGGCCGCGGCAAGCGAACTGCTGGCCGAGCACGGCATCGAGGATGTCACGACCCAGCAGATTGCCGACAAGGCGGACATAGGCACCGGGACCCTGTTCCTTTACGCGAAGACCAAAGGCGAACTCCTCCTCCTCGTGCAGAACGCACACTACGCCGAAGCGCTTCAGCAAGGTCGGGCTGATGCCGAAACCACCCCGGATATCCTCGATGCGGTGCTGGCAATCGTTCGGCCAATCGTGGAATGCAACCGCGTCCAGGTCGACAACGGACGCACGTACCTGCGGGAAATGGTCTTCGGTGATCCCGCGGAGCCCCGTCACGCTGAGGCCCTCTCCATCGTTGCGCAGACCGAGGAGGCCATCGCTGCCGTCCTGGGCAGGCAGGAGCCGGCTCGTGCGCACGATGCCGCTACGACGGCCCGCATCGTCAGCGCCATCATGTTCCTCAGCATGGCAGCGACCGTGAATGCCGCATTGAGCATCGACGAGATTGTTCAGGACATCCGGACACAGGTCGGCGTACTGCTGTCTCACTGACGCAATCAAGTGCTCGCGCCAACGCCCGGTGTCCACCAATTGCCTGGGGTCGTCGACCGGCAGAAGAACGGCCACCGCTGCTGCACTGAATGCGCAGCCGGACTCTCTCAGCGGACGAGGGGGCACCGTGCGGTTCCAGGCAAAGGATTTTAGACGCCGGACTTCCAGTTAGGCGTTGCCCTCAGCACCCCGCAAACCCGCCGAATCTTCTGTGTGCTGGAGCCGGGCGCGCGGTTCGCGGCATTCCGGGTTCTTAAGTCCGGCCGGGCAGCAGGTGGGGTCCCATCCGATCGGTCCGGGTCGCCAGGAGTGCGTCGGTAAGCCGCCGGACGTCCCTTGCCCGCACTTCGTCTGTGGGTGGCACGGTGCAGGACTCGCTGGTGCAGGTCAGCAGCGCTGCCATGACCTCCGCGATCAGAGCCGGGGATGGGCTAAACCGGTATCCGCCGTCGGCAGGGTCGTTAGAAGAATTCAGCGCCCTGGTGATGAACACGGCGGCCTGCGTCCTGCTCGCCATGCCGAGTTTCCTCAGAATGGTTGAGGTCAGATTCTTCACGGTCTTTTCCGCCAGCGACATTTCCTGGCTGATCTGGCGGTTGGTCAGCCCTCTCCCCAGTCGGATGGCGGTATTCATTTCCTGTCTCGTAAGGGTCAGGAGTCTCCTATCCAGGGACTGGGTTGCGGGCCCGACGAGCGGGGTAACGAGCGCGGTCCGGAACCGGCCGCTGTACGCGGTGTGCCCGGCCAGGGCACGGCGGATGAGCCTGAGCTGTTCGCAGCTGCCGTCCTGTTTGGACAGGCACCCCCATGCGCCGGCCAGAATCGAGTCGATCAGCACGGCTTCGTTGGCATCTCCGGTCATCAGGAGGCACCGGATGGTCGGGTCCGCCGCAGCGATGGCCCGGCACACGTCGGCACCTGAACCGTCGGGGAGATCATCGTCAAGGATGACCAGCTCCGGGCGGAGGGCAGGGATTCGCCGGAACGCCCGGTGCGCGGATCCTGATTCTCCGGCGATGCTGAGACCTTCGGACTCCAGCAGATGGCGCAGGCCCCGTCTCACGACCTCGTGGTCGTCCAGCAGATAGACGCCCCGGCCGGCCAAAGGGGGCGGCGGGTGGATTTCCGGTTCAGCCATCATCGCCATTACGTTCCTTCGCTTTTTAGGCACCGAAGGCGTGCTGGATGATCCCGTCCGGTCCCCATCCAGCGTGCATCCATGCGCACACTGCCCGACGGGCCCCACACTAAACCGATAGGGCCGACCCAACAAGGGCCCGCGGGGGTGGATCCGTGGCTTTTCTGAACGTGTTCTGCAGACAACCGGTGTCGTAACCTCAGACCGCCACTAGAGCTCCGTCGGGGAGTATGGCCCAGAGCACGCTCGGGCGGCGTCGGGCGCTCTTGGACGCTGCGCGCTTCTCCGATGGCGCTCATGATCCCATGGTTCGAACGTGTCGGCCGAGGATTTCGGCGCGATTCCTGACCGCGCTAACGTAATCGGTGAAAGCCTGCTGCGTGTCGGACGCAAACTCCCGGAGCAGCAGCCCGCAAAGCGGGCCAGTGAACTCTTCTCTTACGAGCAGGTGCGTCATGCCGCCCAGCGGTTCAAGCGTGAAGGTGCGCACCCCGGTGAGCAGGCCCAGAGGCAGGCCCTGGGTCCAGGTCATCACCTCGCCGGGCATCTGCTGGACGCGCAGCCGGAAGGTGCGCTCCCCTCCGGTGTGGGTTCGGATTCTGATGGTGCCACCGTTGCGCAACTCGCCCCTGATGTGCGTGATGCCGGATTCCCAGACGGTGAAGTTCCGTGCATCGGTGATGACGTCCCAGACGGTGGAGCTTCGGGCTTTGATCAGTGTCTCGGCACTGACCGAGTGCCTGGCCATGCTGTGACCCTGGCCGAGAGGGCGCCGGGTTGTGGGCACCTGGTCTGTAGACATCAGCCCGCAACCCAAGGCATTGGCCGCGGGACCGGACTGCCGACGCGACCAGCCAGGCATCGGCAGGCTCCACGGCCGATAGCGCCGGCAAGGGACAGCGCCGCGTTCTGGACGGCCATGACACCGCAGCCCTCCACGGCCGGCAGATCGTGCATCACCAGCACGACGCTCCCTACTGATTCTTCAGACAAGGGGTTCTCCTTTTCTAAACGGAGTGACAGCCGGATAGTAGCCCGGCTTCCTGTGGGCAGCCAGAGAGTCCACTGATCGGGTTATGCCTCGCAGCCTCGGCCGGTCCGAACCGCCTGCGGGAACGCCCTCGACGGCTGGCAACCGGCCACCGTGCCGCCCAATGGCATGGAGCGACAGTCTGGAGGTTGCGCAGAAGGACACCGCACCCTGGTCGAGGACTAAGACACCACCTCGTCCATGGTCATTGCATCTGCTGCCACGCGGTGCTGGGTCGATGGCGCTCTCAGACCAGAGCCTTGGTCTTGATTCTTTCGAATTCATCAGCGCTGATTGTTCCGGAGTCCCGAAGAGCCGTGGCTTTGGAGATCTCGTCGCTCGGACTCGGTGCAGCGACGCTGCGGATGTAAGCATCCGAGGCCTCCCGGTTCTCCTGGGCCCGTGCCATGGACCGCTCCGTCATGCCCTTACCGCGGGCAATCACGTAGACCAGCACACCCAACAAGGGCACGAAGACCAGGAAGAGGATCCAGACGGCTTTCCACCAACCGCTCAGCATGTCGTCGCGGAACAAGTCGCCGATGACGGCGAACAACGCCCAGAGGAAGGCGATGAACGCGTATACGAGGAAGAACCACCAGAAAATATCCCAAAAGTTTTCCCAGAAACTCATGTCAACTTCCCTGCTTTCTGTAGGAGCGGAGTGGGTCGGGAATGCAGCCGGGCAGGACTGAGGCTAGCTGCAGACCTGCCCGGAGGGGCCTTGAGGTCAGCATTTAGTCGCCGTTTGGAGGTCACTGACCGCGGCCTGGACGTTGGCGGCGTCGTCCCGCAGGGAGGCGGCCGCCTGAGTAAGGGTGGCATCATCCGGGACGGCTCTGACGGCTGCGTCGAACTTGTTTTCGGCCGTCTTAACTGCGTCCATTTCGTCTTTGGCTACATCCTGGCTGGCCTTGACCAGGTCGTCGTAGGTCTTCGCGACCTGTTCCCGTGCCGATTTGATCTGTTCTATCGTGGCACCAGGTTTGAGTGTCTGTTTGAAATTTGTCAGGGATCCGGCGAAGGCACTGGCAGCAGCGCAGGCCTGCGAAACGTTCTTCTCCGCTCTGGCGCTGCTGACACTGGTGCCGGGGCTGGACGTGCCGCAACCCGTGAGCAGTACGATGGCTGCCCCGGCTGCGATCGATCCGGCGAGGATCGGGTGTGGTCTGGACACTGGAGGCCCCTTTCCGAAATGGAATGCGGCAGGGAACCCTGCCGCACGCAAGTCCGACCATTGTCTACCCGTAACGCGGGCGTGGGCCTCATCCGGGGAAGGTGATACGTAGCGGCAGAACCACGAGTTCACCGGACTCGAGATGGCCTCCACTACCAACCGGATTGAAGGCGGCACGAACGCCCAACTCAGACTTATGCTCCACAGCCACCGGGGCATGAGCGAAGAGCACCAAAAGCGAGCCATCCCGAGGTAGGACTCGAACTGCATTCCCTCCATTTCGTCCCGGCAGCTGAGCACCAGTCCCGGAGTCACCGCCACGGGGCAGGTGCCGGGAGATCCGACGGCACCGGAGGGCTAGGACTCATGGCGCAGACTAACGGAGAAGCAGGTCCCAGCCGTCGGGTCTGGTTAGGGTGGAGGATGACCGGAGAACCGAACACCTGGCACGACAAGCACAAGGCTTCCCTCACCCGCGGGCAGCAGGCCGCGGACCTCATGCGAAACGGGATGGGGAGCTGGCCTTTCGTGGGAGGTTTCATCGCCTTCATGCTGGTCTGGGCCGCCGTAAACACCTGGGCGCTGGCGACCCATGCCTGGGATCCGTACCCCTACATCCTTCTTAACCTCTTTCTGTCCATGCTGGCCGGTCTGCAAGGAGCAATTCTGCTCATCGCCGCCAAACGCCAGGATGCCATCGCAGGGGCCATGGCCCAGCATGACTACACTACGAACCTGAAGTCCAAGGAAGAGATCGATCTCCTGATGGACATTAACCGCCAGCAGTTGGAGATTCTCCGCGAACTTCAGCAACTCACAGAACACGGACCAAACGAAAGCAGCCTTTCAACTAGCGCCCGCCCGGCCTAAAAGATGAGCCGATACCGGCAGCCGGCAACCCTGGCTAACGGCTCAGGCGTTCCGCAAAGAGGTGCCCCGTAAAACGGCAGCGAAACCTCCCGTAAGCGGGCCCCGACGTGCCACACCCCGGGCAGTGACCTGCGGTGCCGTTGTCATGAGTTGTCTGATGGGGCGCTCACAGAGTGCGCCAAGGCAGCGCGCGTGTGGAAATTTCGTTGTTCGACAACCCCGGTTGGCGGGCGGATACTGAAGAACCATGAAGCCTACCCAAAGCGGGTTGCGCATCCAGCTTCTCGGCTCGTTCATCGTGTACGTCAACGGGAACGCCGTCGAGAACAGCCACTGGCGGCTGCAGAAGGCAAAGGCCGTGGTGGCAATGCTGGCGCTGGCGCGTGGTCAGCGTAACCGTCGCGAGCAGGTACTGGACCGCCTGTGGCCTGACATGGAGCCGGTGGCCGCCGCACGGAATCTGCATCAGACCCTGTACGTCGCTCGCCGTGCGCTCGCTAGCGCTGGAGCCGGCAGCGACGGGCTGCTCGCCATCCGCGGTGAAGTGGTCGTGCTGGATGACACTGGCCCGGTCGATGTCGATGTCCTGCAGTTCGAACGTTCGGCCGTGGCAGCGTTGGCTGCAGGTGTCGAGGCCGGCCTGCGCGATGCGGCCGACTTGTACACTGGTGATCTTCTGCCGGAACTGCCGGATGCGGACTGGCTGACGACACGCCGCGATGAGCTCCGGGAAATCCATCGCGAGGTACTGGTGAAACTGGCGTCCACGGTGGCGCAACGCGCACCGGAGGAAGCGTTGGTCATCCTCACCCATGCGCTCGAATCCGATCCCGTTCACGAGGGAGCCGTGCGCGCGCAGATGGTGGTGCTGGCTGGGATGGGCCGGCGGTCGGAAGCATTGGCACGATATGAGCGGCTGGTCGACGAACTCCTCGACGCGTTCGGGACCGACCCGGACACCCGGACGGTGGAACTGTTTCGCGAATTGTTGACCGGCTCGCCGCCCGAGGAACGCCTCCACCAGCCCGCCGGAGTGACCGGCAAAGACGATGCCATCAGCTATCTGCCATCCCCGTTGACAAGCTTCATCGGGCGCGAGCGTGAGCTCGTTGACGTCGAGCGGCTGATGGGCCATGCTCGCCTGCTCACCCTCACCGGGGCTGGCGGCAGCGGCAAGACCAGACTGGCCTTGGAGGCCGCGAAGACAGTTCGTCCTGAGTACGTGGACGGAGTCTGGTTCGTTGACCTCGCGGCCGTTGGGGAGTCGCTGCTGGTGGCCGATGCCGTAGCCGAGGTCCTCGGGTTGGATTCCGGCGCTGCACCAAGCCGCGTGCAAGCGCTGGTCGACCAACTGCGGCGACGCTCGCTGCTCCTCGTGCTGGACAACTGCGAACACTTGCTCGCGGCCTGTGCGCAACTCGTCGTCGCGCTACTTGACGGATCCCCTGGGGTCAAAGTGCTGGCCACCAGCCGGGAGCCACTCCATGCCGACGGGGAGTACACCTACCGGGTGCCGTCATTGCCCCTGCCCTCGCCCCTGCCGACTGACGCTCTCGATCTGGCCGTGCTGGGCCGTCTGCCCTCTGTCCGGCTTTTCGTTGAGCGGGCAGCGCAGGTCCGGCCGGGTTTCGCGCTCGACGCCGACAACGCGCAGGGGGTGACAGAGTTGTGCCGACGGCTCGACGGGATGCCGCTGGCCCTCGAATTGGCCGCGGCCAGGACGGCCGTACTCGAACCCGCCGAGATCGTCCAGGGATTGGGCGATGCTTTGTCCATGCTCGGCGGGGGAACCAGCGGCGTCACACGGCACCAGACGCTGCGTGGCACCTTGGAATGGAGCCACGAACTGCTCACCAAACCGGAGCAGGTTCTGCTGCGCCGGCTGTCTGTGTTCGCGGGTGGTTTCACCCTCGACGCTGTGGCAGCAGTCTGCGCTGACGCGCCCCTCCAGCAGGTCGAACTGCTCGACCTGTTGGCCAAGCTGGTGGACAAGTCTTTGGTGGTCACCGAAAGGAGGGGCGCCGGGACCCGATACCGGCAATTGGAGACGGTCCGCCAGTTTGGCCGAGAGAATCTCGATCATGCAGGTGAGGCGGCTCAACTGGCGGCTGCGCATTGCGCCTACTTCCTTGCCGTCGCCGAATCCCACAATCCCGAACGGGCCACCGGGGTGGTCATCGAACAGCCGAAGTTGCTCGACCGCGAGCACGACAACCTGCGCGCTGCGTTGCGCTGGTCGTGCGCCCACGAGCCCGGGACCGCGCTCCGGCTCGCGGCCAGCCTGTGGCGGTTCTGGTTCCTCCGCGGTCACGCGGTCGAGGGAGCACGTTGGGTGGAGCGTGCCTTGGCGGTGGCTCCCGACTCGACCCGGCCTCGCGCGGCCGCTCTGATCGGCCTGACCGGGCTGGACAGCCGGCAGGGCCGTGGCGATCGGCATCGGGCGCTCGGCGCGGAGGCCCTGGCAATTATGCGGGAGATCGGCAACCCCGACGAGGTGACGATGGCCCGGCTCATTGAGACCTCGCTCGCCTGGAGCACTTTCGACCTGGACGAGGCCGAACAGCTGGCGGCCGACGTGCACACCGAGGCAGTCGAGGGTGGCAGACCCGAACATTGCGCAGCCAGCAGTTGGCTGCTCGGCCAGTGCGCGTTGTCCCGGGAGGACGGACCACTCGCCGCCCGTCACCTAAACACCTGCCTGAGCGAACTCGCGCAGTCTGATACCAGCACTCCACCCTTCCTGCCGGTGATCACGCCCAGCCTGCAACTGGTCCCGATCGCCGGACGGTTGGTGCCCTGCGTCGAGGAAACCCTGCTGTTGGGCCGGCGGGTCGGCGTCATCCAAGCCAAAGGCTACGTGCTGTCCGCGATCGGCTACGCGGCCAGGCTTTCGAGAGACACTCAGTCTGCGATATCCGTCATCACGGATGCAGCCGAACATTTCGCCGAGTTAGGAGATGACCTGGCCAGGGCGCAAACACTCCACCAACTTGGCTGCATTCTGCGCGACTGTGGCGACCACAGTGCGGCCGATGAGGCCCTGTCCTTGGCGCGGGAGCTTCGGCTCGGTCTCGGCGACCGACGCGGCGAGCTGCTGACCGAGATTAATATCGCCCTGCTCCGCGCCATGGGTGGTGATATCGACCGCGGCCTGACAGACGCTCGGCGTTGCCTTTCAGGGTTCGAGTCCGCGGGAGATCAGGTGGGGATGGGCGCCACGCTGACCATTCTCGGTGCCGCCGAACTGATCTCCGGGGAGGTCCGGGCAGCGCGGGAAATGTACAGGCAGGCAGCGGAAAAAGTCGCCCCATGGCGGCGACACACTGGCTGGCAGCGGTTGATGGTGGCAGAGCTATCCAACGAGCTCGGCGACCCACATCGGGCGGCCCGGGAAATTGACAGGGCTGGGGAAATTTTCGACCGAACGAAATGCCTCATCGCCGGTCAGCGGCTGGCCGCACTGCGTAGGCGGGACCCGGATGATGATGTTGAGACGGCGTTGAGTGCTCGTTGAGTACGGTTCACTAGCGTGATTCCTGGATCTGACAAATGGATCTGACCAACCAACAGCAATCAGGAGGAACGCATCGTGACAACGACGCAGACTAGGCCGACCCGCATCGGCGAGGCCACCATCGCCGAGTTCGCCGCCGGGCTGCGCGGCACGGTCGTCAGGCCAGGGGACGCGGCCTACGACCACGAACGCAGCATCTGGAACGGGGCCCACGACCGGCGCCCGACGCTCATCGCACGCTGTGCGGGTGTGGCAGATGTGATCCGCACGGTCGATCTCGCGCGCAGCGAGGGGTTGCCGTTGTCGGTTCGCGGCGGTGGACATTCGATCCCGGGGTTTTCCACCGTCGATGACGGTATCGTGCTGGACCTTTCGCTGATGAAGGGGGTCCAGGTGGACCCAGCCCGCCGCCGCGTGGCGGCACAGGCAGGGTGTACCTGGAAGGACCTGGATGCAGAGACCCAGCAATTCGGGCTTGCGGTGACCGGTGGCCTGGTGTCCTCAACCGGCATCGCCGGCTTCACCACCGGCGGCGGCATCGGCTGGCTCGTGCGCAAGCACGGGCTGGCCAGCGACAACCTGGTCGGCGCCGACGTCGTCACTGCTGACGGGCAGTTTATTCACGCCAGTGCCGATGAGCACCCCGATCTGTTCTGGGGGCTGCGCGGCGGCGGCGGCAATTTCGGTGTGGTGACGTCCTTCGAGTATCAATTGCACGAAGTGGGGCCCATGGTCCTTTCCGGCCTGGTTTTCTACCCCGCAGAAGAAGCGGAGCAGGTGTTGCGCGGCTATCGGGCGGCCTGCGCGGCGGCCCCCGATGAGCTGACCACGTTGGTCAACATGACCATGGCGCCGCCGGTCCCGTTCCTGCCAGAATCAGTGCACGGCAAGCCGGTCATCGCTGTGGGAGGGTGCTGGTCCGGCGATCTAGATGCCGGCGAGGCCGCCACCGCACCCTTCCGGTCATTGGGCACGGTCATCGCCGATGTGTTCGCGGCCAACCCGTACGCGGGATGGCAGCAGGCGCTCGATCCGCTGTACCCGCGGGGCGTGCACAACTATTTCCGCTCGGCATTTCTGCGCGCCGCCGACGACGCGTCCGTGCGCGTGCTGCTGGACTCGTTTGCGGCATTGCCCAGCACCATGACGCAGATTCACCTGCACCACCTTGGCGGCGCGGTCGGCCGGGTTCCTGCCGAAGCAACGGCCTTCGCACTCCGCGACCAGGAATTCATCGTCAATGTTGTTGCGCGCACGCCGACAGCGGAAGGCTTCGCGGATGTCGTCGAATGGGCCCGGGGCGTGACGTCTGCGCTCGGTCCGGATGTGACGGCCTACGTGAATTTCACAGGTGAAGCGAATACGGCGCTCGTCCGGGCGTCGTACCCGGCGGATACATACCGGCGGCTCGTGGAACTGAAAAACGAATACGACCCCACCAATCTATTCCGGTTGAACCAGAACATCGCCCCCACGGTGTGACAGCACTGCCTGCGCCAGAGGCACCTCGGATGGGTCCGCTGCACCCAGCAAACCCCTTACCTGAAGTTGCGTGAGTTGAGGCAGGAAGATCCCTGGGTTTCCGGGGGTCTTCCTGCCCGTCTCGTGGGAAGCAGGCAAGGAGCGAGCCACAAAGCAGCAACGGCAGGACACTCACTCCGGTGTGGACACCCCACACACCCCTCTTGGCCGGACAAATGGGAACCAGCCTTCCCCCAAGCCGCCGGTAAACAAAGGATTCCGGAGAAGAAGGTCTTCAATAAATCCCCGCAGGTTATGTCGTCAGTACTCCACGGCATGAATAGGTATTAGGCCAACCACAGCCACCAAAACAACTCGGAAAGGAAACCCGAATGACCCACCCCCCTGACGAGGGGAAACACAGCGCCCGAGGTGGGACTCGAACTGCATTCCCTCTCCCGCACACACTGGACTCCCCCGGACATGCGGAATCCGGCCCGATTCGAAGCCCGAAGTGTAGACAAAGTACACATTCCCAAATTGCCCAGTTCAAAGCATCGCAGCCACCAGCCGCACCCAAGAAGTGAAGAGCGCACTCCAGGCGATCTGGGCAGCACACACCTGAATTCAGACGACCCACGCGCGCACGTCGTGATGGCCTCGATTAAGCTGATGCGCTCTCGTCGGCCCGTCTGAACACCCGTCGCACGCCGCCTCGCGCGAGCATGAGAACGATGATCAGTGCAGTCACTTGAAAGAAGCCACCGAGACGGACAGCGTCGCCGAATACCAGGTCAACCAGTCCGAGCACCATGAACTTGCTCCCCGGCAGCACCAGCAACAGGGTGAACGCGCTGACAATTCGAACCCGCCGAGTATCGGCCGACCGGATCCGCGCAACGATTTTCTTCTTCGCCCACAGCACGACTTCAAGGACGACCTTCAGCAGGATCGCCGTCAAGAGCGCCAACAGGAATGTTTCGGATATGACGTCGGGAAACAGCTGGATGAACACACCCAGCACCACGAGATAGACCAGCACGTCGACCAGATCTATTGGACGGATCCGCATCCAGCGAGTATATCGACGGCGCCCGGACCGCCCTCTTGCCCGATTAGGATTCCTTCCACTTCGCTCAGGCCCTGCAAGTGCCTCACCCGCCCCACGCAGACCCAGAGCAGTCCGTTTGCCCGTTCCACGGCCTGCCCCATAAGAGTCGTTCACGCGCGGTCTCGGTCTCTTCCGCGACCAGGATGTAACCAAGGTCCGCCGCCCTCGACTCGCGGATCTGGCTCCTGGGTAGGGTGCCGACCTGTCAATGAGCAGATGGTCGGCAAGTACTCCCGTTCGTGCTCTATATGGACGGGGTCTTACGCCGGCCTTCCAGCAGGGCAAGAGTAGCCCAGGATAAAAGCGCTGGGACCAGGATCAGCAGGACGAAAACCCACCACTGGTAGTGGAAGCTCCACAGCAGGACGAGCCCACCCACGACGAGTCCGAGCACAAAGTAGAGCACGAAAAAAACGACCCCTAGACCCATGATGCGTCGATTCATGAGTACATGCTCCCATGAGGAGCAGTACGTTAATGGAAGTAGTGAGCCCGGGAGTTTGGTGAAGTCGCCGGGGTGATCCTCGTGTCCGTCGGCTGGATACTCTTCGGCCCGCTCGGAGACCGGGCAGCCAGCGATGAATACCGCAGCGATGAGGACTTATATACCTTGCTCGCGCTGTGCGGGGCGTTCCTGATCTTAGGGGGCGCCTTCCTGAATTTCGCCAGCATCTTTGGCGCCCTTCGCAAGACCGACGCTGATTGGACTTCGAACGTGGGCTAGTTGCCGACGACGAGTATGCTCGCGGCAGCTTCCGATCGACCCGTCTCCCCCAGTCACCCAAATGCGGGGTTGTAGGCTCAGAACATGTCAGCTCATTGGGGGATGCAGACTCAGCGCGGAAGAGTACTGCTTGTTTTGGCCGGACTCGTCCTTGCGCTGGCGGGTTGCACGTACAGTGACCCGCCTGAGCAGACAGTTAGCTCATCGTCCAAAGGGGCAACGTTGCCGCCCCGGTCATTTGAGGAAAACGTTGGTGACGTGGCCCGTTTGCTTGGTGCATCCGTAACGGACGCTGGTATGCCAACGGAAGCAGAGCCTGCCGGGAAATTGGCGACTGTACTTGCTCCCGGGGACTATGTCGTCACGGCCGCGTGTGCCGGCGGCTACTTCGCCAAGCTGACGATCGTTGAGGGCGATGGGCTTCCGCTGTCAACAGACGTTGACTGCGACGCCACATTCCAGCGATTCCTAAGGCACGCGGGCGGTCCCATCACGATCAGCGCGATCCCGTCGACCGGCAGGCCAGCAGCCGCCGGAGTTGCTATAGGGCCCAACACTGACCCCATGGCTTCAGCGCAACAGGACATGGGCGAATGGTCATCAAAGCAACTGAAACCCGCAGTGCCGGGAGAGCTGGCCGGCTCCGCTGCTTCGAATTCCCCGACCAGCTTCGGAATGTCCGCCAAATCCGGCACCTACGAATTGCAGTTCGTGTGTGAAGGACCCTCCGGGACCGAACTGTCGGTGGCCAGTTGGTCCGGTGTCGAAGTCGTCGCCCCGGTGCAGGTCCATTGCAATGGGAACATCTTCAAAACGACAGTGCAGCTGGGAGCAGGCGCCGACAGAGTCGATTTCAAGATGAACCCAGGAAGCGGTGGCTCGGAGACCCGATACGCCTTCAGGCTCGTTCCGCCCACGTAGCCTCTCCTGTCCGGACGCGTCGACCTCGGCTCGGAGTCTTAGACGCGCTCATGTTGAACCGCCGTGTTCGGACTGCGGTTCCCGGATGGTTCCGCCGAACCCCACCGCGCTGCCGTGCGTTGGGCGAGCGTTCAGACGA
Source organism: Arthrobacter sp. 01N444 (assembly GCF_056399305.1). Taxonomy (NCBI): domain Bacteria; kingdom Bacillati; phylum Actinomycetota; class Actinomycetes; order Micrococcales; family Micrococcaceae; genus Arthrobacter; species Arthrobacter sp. 01N444. The sequence goes on along the minus strand of NZ_JBFTRB010000017.1, from coordinate 25,359 downwards.
CCAGGGCGTCGCCTTGGCGCAGTCGTGTGCGGGCTCGACGAAGAGTCTCACCTTACCGGGATCTTCCTGAGCCCTGGGATGGTCAGGTGCCCTGGTAGTCGCCGGAGGCCTGCTCGGGAACTTCCCACTCCCCCTTGGGGGTCCGGAATCCACGCATGAATCCGAACATCAAGTCGGTCATTCCGGCCGGGTCACCGCCGCAACGGACGAAATCTTCCCGTCGGCGCCGGCCTAGCCACGTCGTGTGTCGGACGCCCAAAACCGTGACCAGGGTTGCACCGAACACTGCAGCGGTTAGGAAGATAGGCAATTCAGTGCTGAACCAGGAGGCCAGCACTCCCGCGGAAATTGCTCCAACCCCGATCCACAGAACGAACCCGGTGACTACTGCTCCGCGCAGCGCTGCGTTACTGGGACGGTGGATTGGGATGAACTTGGCGGGGTCAACGGGCGTATAGCCGCGCCTGGAGCGGCGTCCGGTTTGTTCGGACATGAAGTTCGTATCCCCTAGATTGTCTGCGCTGACCGGGGACATCCCGACCATTACTCTCGAATCATATTCTGGACTATGGCGCCAGTACCGATAATGGACCCCAGTGTCCCGGCTCACGCTAATAACTGATGAGCCCATTTAACCGCTCTTCACCACCGGACCTTGTTGCGGGAAGGCCCGGGCGTGGACCCGGGCCAGGACCTCGACTCCGAGGCCCCCGGCGGCCCCGCACGCCACGGCCGCGAGCAACAACCCGCCGGGTGGCCGGGAAAGCAGGAAGAATTCCTGAACGAGCGGGAGGTTGAGCGAGACCAGCAGGGAGGCGCTCATGGCCAACACCACGGCCAGGCGCGCCGCGTTGAGGGGGCGCGACACGGCCGATAGGATCCACAGTCCGACCATGGAAAGCGTCAGCACAGAGGCGCTGCTGACTTGTTCGGACGTGGCCGCGCCGGCCAGCGGCGCGAATGCGTTCAGTGTGAGCAGGGAGGCCGTGACGATCAGTCCGGCAGGGACGGAGAACCATAGGGACCGGCGCAGGAATCCGGGCTGATAGCGGCGCGGGTTCGGCATGAGCGCCAAGAAGAAGGCCGGGATTCCGATCGTCAGACCGTCCGTGAAGGATAGCTGGCGGGGAAGAAACGGAAACGTCCACTGCAGGAGCCCGAAGGTCACCGCGATGGCGGTCGCATAGACCGTTTTGCTGAGGAAGAGGCTGGAGACCCGCTCAATATTGGCGATGACCTGCCGGCCCTCAGCGAGGACTCCGGGAAGCCGGTCGAAGCGGCCGTCGAGCAACACCAGGCGCGCGACTGCCTTGGTGGCGGGCGCCGCGGAGTCCATGGCGATGCCAAGGTCGGCCGTCTTGAGCGCGAGGGCGTCGTTGACGCCGTCGCCGGTCATGGCCACAGTATGTCCCCGGCGCTGGAGCGCCTCGACCATCGCCCTCTTCTGGGCCGGCGTCACTCGGCCAAACACCGTGTTTGATTCCATCACCTCCTCCAGATGCAGCGGGTCCTCCGGCAGTGAGCGTGCGTCGAAGCCCTCCGTGACCTCCAGGCCAACCCTGCGGGCAATGGCGGCAACGGTGCGAGGATCGTCGCCGGAAATGATCTTCAACCCGACCCCTTCGGTCCGGAAGAACTTGAGGGTCTCCCGGGCATCGGAGCGCGGCTGTTCCCGGAAGGTCAGCAGCGCCACAGGGTGGAGCGACGCCGGCAGCTGCTCCACCTTCCCATTGGCTGGCAACTGATCCGCGCCGGCCAGGAGCAGGGTCCGCAGCCCTGATGCGGCCAGTTCGCCAGCCTGGCGCAAGACGTCGCTCTGGCGCGGTACTGCGCCGTCGGGCGCCGAGATCGACAGCTTCAGACGTGCGGCTGCGTCGTCGCCCTGCACAAGCATCATTTCCGGTGCTCCGAGAATCCAGGTGCGCGCACCGCGGGCGCTCCCGTTGAAGCTGACTCCGCTCCACTTCCGGGCGGAGGAGAACGGCACGGACCGGACGGGTTGAAGGCCGCCATCATCCTCAAAGGCCGTGCTCAGGCAGCGTGCCGTGGCGTTTGCCTCGGGTTCGGCGCCAAACCATGCGAGGGCCTGCTCCCATCCCGGTTGCGGCGCCAGCGGGTGAACCGCGTCGAAGACCAGTCCTCCTTCTGTGAGGGTTCCGGTCTTGTCCATGCACAGTACGTCTACGCGTGCCAGTCCCTCGACAGCGGCGAGTTCCTGGATCAGTACGTTGTGTTTAGCCAGCCGGAGTCCGCCCACGGCGAAGGCCACGCTCGTCAGCAGCACTAGTCCCAGCGGGACGATCGCGATCATGCTGGCAATGAGTCCCACGAGTGCGGGGGTCCAGGCACCGGTGGAAATGGCGGACTGCCAGCCGCCGCGCGCCTGGATCTCGCCGTTGAGCACGATGAGGGCAACGGGCAGCAGGATCCAGGCGATCCAGCGCATTACACGGTTGAGGCTGTTGCGGATCTCGGAGTTCACCAGTGAGAAGCGTCGCGCATCTGCCGTCAGCCGGCTCGCGAACGACGCCGCTCCGACCCGGACAACCTGGGCGTTGCCGTGGCCGGCCACGACGATCGATCCGGAGAGTACTTCCGTCCCCGCATCCTTACCCACCGGGTCTGCTTCGCCCGTGAGAAGCGATTCGTCCACCTCGAGGCCGGACGACTCCAGTACGGCAGCGTCGGCAGTGACCTGATCCCCGGCCCGCAACACCAGGAGGTCATCTTTTACGACGTCGGCCGTGGCGATGTCGTGGATCTGACCCTCGCGCAAGACCCGCGCGAGCGGGGCGTTGAGGACAGCCAGCCGGTCCAAGGACTTTTTCGCCCTGTATTCCTCGACGACGCCGATCACGGCATTGCTGACAGCGGCGAGGCCGAACAGGGCATCCCGCCATTGCCCCAGGAACAACAGCAGCAGGAAGCTCGTGCCGACGATTGCGTTGAAGAGCGTGAAGACGTTGGCCCGGAAGATCTGCCACAGGCTCCGGCTAGTGGTGTCCGGCACGCGGTTGGTAAGCCCGCGCTCGACCCGCGTAGCCACCTCCCCCTGCGACAGCCCCTTGGCGGCCGGCCGGCGCCTGGCGGCCTTCCGGTCTTTGGCTGCCGGGGACGCACGCCGATGCAGAAAGGCTCGTCTCTTGCGCCGGCGGTATGCCTTCACCCTCCGATGGTATCCGCCGTAGCGCCACAATGTGACGCACTGCGACGCATAAGCCGGTCCCCCACCGCGACACCCATCCGCCCGCACTGGCGCGGCGAGAAAATCCGATACAGATACTGGAAGCCTGGAATCGCGCATACCCCGGCCGCAGAACTGTCCCGCTCAGGGTGGACAATCCCGACAGTTGCACCCGCGCAGATCATTGGCTGCGTCCGGGTCTGCACCAACGAACAGGGCCTGGCAACGCCGCGCAAGGCGCTTACGGGGCTGGGCGACCCCCGAGGGCCTGACCAATGGTGACCACGGCGTGACCGGCAGAAACAAGGATCGGCTGGGATTGAACGAAGCCCTGGGCGCTGTCCAGGCCGGCGACACCCTGGTCGTCGCCAAGAGAGGAACCACCGGCAGCAGCAACGGCCACCAACAAAAATGGGCCCCGCAGGGCCCATAAAGGAGATTTGTACACAGTCAGACGCTCACAAGCCTCTGAACAGGGAAAACACGTGCCCGAGGTGGGACTCGAACTGCATTCGCTCCCCCAGAAACATTGAGTTCCCCCGAAACATAAGGAATCCGCGCAGCGAGGTCCGCGATCGACTCTGAGGCGACTCAACGCTGCCATGCCAGCGCGAACATCACAGCCGTGAGGGCCGGCGTCCTGGCCCGACGTACTCACACGCGTATACCGGAGATGTCCCGCCCGGCTATTGTGCCTCAGGAACCCCCGGCCAGCACCCGCCTGAGACGATTTACGGTGAGACATATTTCCACGACACGACACGACACGAGGCGGGCCAGCACGCTGTCGATTCCTTCAATCCTCCAGACACGACGAGGTGTCTTGAAGGGTGTTGTTTGCCAAGACAGCAGCGGATACGGTCGCTGCCGTGTTTCTCACTGGCGGTCGTCTACAAGAATCCTGCACGGTTCGGCCCTGGTTGGCGGTACGAGGTGCGACGTAGAAGCTCAAGAGGGTCTTTCGGTCACTCTTTGATGGGGGGCCGAACGACGGACAGTAGTCGAGTGCACTATAAGTGCACTATAAGTGCAGTATGATGCACTCATGGATGAGAGTACAACGAGCTTGGCGCTGGCAATCGGCGCCCGGGTTAAGCAGGAGAGGCAGTCGCGGGGCTGGACGCTTGATCAGCTTGCGGAGTCTGCAGGGGTAAGCCGCAGGATGGTCATCAACGTGGAGCAGGGTGCCGCGAATCCCAGCGTGGGAACTCTGCTGAGGATCAGCGACGCGCTGGGTGTGGGGCTGCCGGCGTTGGTCGAGCCACCTCGCCCGAAGCCGGTGAAGGTCACGCGCAGTGGTGAGGGCGCTGCTTTGTGGAGCGGTGAGTACGGCGGCCGCGGGGTGTTGGTGGCCGGCACCGAACCGCCGGACGTGGTTGAACTGTGGGACTGGACGCTGGGTCCCGGCGACCGTCATGTGAGCGAGGCCCACACGTCGGGCACCAAGGAGCTTTTGCAGGTCCAGCAGGGCACGGTCACGGTGGAGGTCGCAGGTCAATTGCTCACCCTCGATGAGGGCGATGCGGTGACGTTCCCGGGCGACGTGGCACACTCTTACGCCAATCCGGGCACGGAGCCGGCGAGGTTCTCCCTGGCCGTCTTCGAGCCGGGCGTGGGGACAGGTCACCGGCCGGAGGCGTCCGATGCCTGAGTCGGGCATGCTTCAGGAATTTCTCGACGGCGGCCATGTTGACGCCACCGTGTTCGCGCTGCGGCCCGACTACCGGGCGTTGCTGCTGGCCGTTGGCGGACTCGTCCCTGGCCCGAGTGACCAGGCCGGTGAGGAGATGCTCCAGGCGGCGGAATCCGCAGCCCGGGAGCTGCTCAACGGCCGGCCGGTTGAGCAGCTCCCGCACGTGGCTGCGTGGCGCGAGGCTTATCAGGGCTTCGGCGCCAAACCGAACCGCACGCGCAACAGCCTGGAGGCGCTCCTGCGCCGGGCGGTGTCCGGGTTGCCCCGGGTGAACCGTCTCACCGACCTCTATAACGCCGTTTCGGTGCTCCACCAGGTCCCGCTGGGTGGGGAGGATCTGACCCGCTACAGCGGTGCGCCGCGGCTGGTTCGAGCCACCGGCAAGGAAGCCTTTGATACCGCCGCCGACGGCGCCACGGTGATCGAGCACCCGGAATCCGGCGAGGTGGTGTGGCGCGATGACGCCGGCGTGACCTGCCGGCGCTGGAACTGGCGCCAGGCACGCCGCACCCAGCTCGGCGAGGAGACCACCTCCGCGCTGTTCATCCTCGACGCGCTCGAACCCATGACCGATGAGGCGCTCCACGCCGCAGCCGAGGACCTGATCGCCCGGCTGACCCTACTGGGTCCCGACGTCGGCGTTGCCCGCCGCCTGATAGCCGCGGGCACGCCAGCCAACGAAGAGACTGACATGCTCGTCCACTCCCGGATACGCGCGATCGTTGACCGGCAGGCCCGAAGGGGCCAGCCGTGAGCCAGCGCGTCCCCAAGAATGTCCCCGTTCCGCCGTGGGGGCTGGCCGTGGCGGCCATGCTCTCAGTCCAGCTGAGTTCGGCACTGTCAGTGGATCTGATCGCGGCGGTGGGGCCGGCCGGAACTGCCTGGCTCAGACTCAGTGTGGGGGCGCTCGTCTTCTTGGCCGTTGCCCGACCCCCATTGCGCGCGCTGCGCCGCCCCGACGTCCCCGTGCTACTGGGGCTGGGTGTCGCCACCGGACTGATGACCATCGCGTTTCTCGCCTCCATCGAACGCATCCCGCTCGGCACCGCCGTCGCGATCGAGTTCCTCGGTCCGCTGACTGTCGCCGGGGTGCGCAGCCACAGCGCACGGGCGCTTATCTGGCCAGCCCTGGCGCTGCTCGGCGTCGTCCTTCTGACCGAACCCTGGGCTGGTGACATCAACCTCGCCGGTATCGGGTTGGCAGGGCTCGCAGCCGTCGGGTGGGCCGTCTACATTGTGCTCACCCAACGGATCGGCGACCGCTTCACGGGCATCGGTGCGCTTTCACTCACCGTTCCCGTCGCAGCTGCCACGGCAGCGGTCGTCGGCATCCCGCAGTCCGCCGGACATCTCAACCTCGGTGTCCTCTCCGTCGCTTTCGGACTGGCCGTCCTGATGCCGGTGCTGCCAATGGCGCTCGAGATGCTCGCCCTGCGCCGGATGACGCCCACGGCGTTCGGTACCCTGATGGCCCTCGAACCCGCCATCGGGGTGCTCCTCGGGCTGCTCGTGCTGCACCAGCAGCCCTCACTCACCCAATTCGGTGGCATCACGCTCGTCGTCCTTGCAGGGGCCGCCGCGCAACGCGGTGGCCGACGGCGACCGCGCTCCCGCGAACACGCCGGCGCCCGCATCGCCCCCGACCTCATCGGCCAAGGGCCAAAGTAAGCGACAGTCCTCCAAATAGGGGGTCCGCCAGACTGTCGCTACGCGGGAATTCCCTGCTGACAGGGCCCGCAGCTAAGTCCCCCAGGGAGTGCCTCAGACTTTGCTTCCCTGTTATTCAGACCTAAGGAGTTATAACCATGTTCACCGGCTTGAGTGCCTTCCCCCTGACCCCTCTGGCAGATGATGCTGTTGACGAGTCTGCCTTCGTTCGCCTGATCGAACGGCTCTCGGAGGCGAAGGTTGGCTCCATTACCGCGCTCGGATCCACGGGCTCCTACGCGTATCTGAGCGGCGAGGAACGGAGCCGTGTGGCTCGTCTTGCCGTCGAGCACGCCGGCGCGACACCGGTGTTCATTGGTGTTGGGGCCTTGCGGACCTCACACGTCCTCGCGAACGCTGAAATGGCAGAGCAGGCGGGGGCTTCCGCACTCCTGCTTGCGCCCATGACCTATCAGCCCCTCACCGAAGATGACGTGTTCGAACTCTTCCGGACCGTCACCGCGAACTCGTCGCTGCCCGTGATCGTCTATGACAACCCGGGCACCACCCATTTCACCTTCACGACCGAGCTTTACGGACGCATCGCGGAACTGCCCGGAATCGCCTCCATCAAAATCCCCGGTGTGCCGGCCGATCCGGAGCAGGCACAGGCGCGGGTTCAGGAAATCCGAGCCGCCGTCCCGGCGCACGTGACCATCGGAGTTTCCGGTGACGCAAAGGCCGCCGCCGGACTGGCCGCCGGGTGCGATGCCTGGTACTCCGTCATCGGCGGCACCTTGCCCGCCCTGGCGCTGCGGATCACCCGGGCCGCTCTGGAAGGGCGGGTCTCAGACGCGACCGCTGAGTCCGAACGGCTTGCACCGTTGTGGGAGTCGTTCGCCGAGTTTGGCGGGAGTATCCGGGTCGTTGCGGCCATAGCGGAACAGCTGGGACTGGCATCACCATCGTGCCTGCCGCTTCCCCTCCAGGGATTGACCGCGGAGCAGCGTGCCCATGTTGGCAGGATTGTCGATGAGCTCGGGCTTAACCCGTAGCGCCGGCCTCGGCGTTTCACGCGGGAAGTACCGCCGGGGCGGGGCGCTGGCGCGCTACGTCTTCGCCGCGACGCTGGTGCGAAGCGCAGACGGCGGCGCAGTGGTCGCCATCGTGCTGCTCGCGCACGCCTGCGGGATGCCGGGCTGGCTGGCCGGCATCCTGGGAGCATCAATCACCGCACCCCACGTGCTCGGCCCCTTCATCGCCCGACGCCTCGATACAGCCCGTGACGGACGCAAGGTCATCGCGTGCTCCGCAGTCCTCCACGGGGTGCTGCTCGGTGCTGCTGCACTGCTCCTGCCCGTCGCCTGGCCGATCTGGCCAGCCTTGCTGCTCTTCGTCTCCGGCATCTTCGGGCCGATGCTCACCGGCGGGATCAGCAGCCGCCTGCCCTCCATCGCCGGCCCCGGGCAGCGCAGCCAACGCAGAGCACAAAGCTGGGACGTCGCAAGCTACGGACTCAGCGGCACCCTCGGCCCGGCAGCAGTGGCATGGATCGCGGCAGCATCCGACGCACTCACCGCGACATTGGTTCTGGCCGGAGCCGCCGTCGCTGGTGCTGGAGCCGTCCTCGCACTCCCCAAGCAAGAGCCGCCCAACAAGGCCGTTGGGGTGCCATCACCCGGACGAACACTGAGCCTCATATGGGAACGTGGTCCGCTGCGCCGCACACTCGGACTCACCGTGACCGTCGCATTCTCTGTCGCCGCGCTACCGATCTACGCCGTTGCCACAGCTCCCGCGTTCGGCGGCGCCGCGGCCGCCGGAACACTGGTCGCAGCCTACGGGATAGGGAATCTCCTCGGATCAGCAGGGCTCATGCTCCGACCGCTTCGCCGCGACGCAGACCCTCTCATGAGCTCCCTCTCCGCACTCGTCGCGGCAACGCTGATACTCGTGATGCTTTCTCCGACACTCCCCACATCCCTCATTGCCTTCGGCCTGGCAGGGATCGCCAACGCAATGTTCTTCGCGGCAACCCTCGCCGCGCGAAGCGAATACGCACCCATCGAGGCCCGCGGCCAAATCTTCATCTGGGTAGGCGCACTCAAGATCGCAGCAGGATCCGCCGGAACAGCCGTCGCGGGTGCAACTATCGCACAGACGGTTTGGGCACCACTTCTGCTGGCGACAGCCCTCACAGCAATTGCTGCGACCACCAGCATCATCGAGCGCTCCCGTCCACGCTTGTCCAAACACTAGCCCGCCTGAATCCGCGGCGTGTATGCGGCGAGCAATGTCTCCAACCTGATGGCCCCGTCACGGAGCACCGGGCCGGCCGAGGGTGTCATGCCCGGCGCAGGGATCAACGCCGACGTCATCAAAGAGGAATCCCCCGGGGCCGTCGAGGGCCACTTCGGCCCCTTCTCGGCCGCCGCGGAAGCAACTGTCGCTCAGATCTGCCTGGGTCACCGACGCCATGGCCTTAATGATGGGCAGAAATCCACCGGCATACGCCCTGTGGCCACAGTTGAAAGGGAAGAAGGCTTTGGCGGGGTGGGTAGCGTTGGTCCATGGGACTGGTCGACGACAGCCCGGACCGGGCAGCCCTGACGTTGACGCGGCTCGCCCGCGGAAGAATCCGTAGGACCCGGCGACCTGGCAGGCGCATGCTCGACTATCTAGACGACCTCGGACAGCGGAACGCCACACCTTCCTCGGGTTGGTGGCCACCGCATTGCCCGGAGCCACTTCAAATCCCTGGACTATCTGGGAGCAGGGTTGCGCGAGCCGTGTTAGGGCGGGATGTTCGACACTAAATCACCGTCACCTGCTGGAATTTGACCTTGTCTTTGTCGTCGCGCGCCGTGCCCATTTGACCGGGAGCGCCGCTGGGCCCCGCGAGGCCCGGTGTGGATGGCTGGCCAGGGTCAGTGCTGGCGTGGCTGAAGTCGCCTCGGGCGCCGCTGTCGCCGGTGACCCCCGCGGCACCTCCCGGGCCCGGGTCTCCTCCTTTGCCGGGGTCTCCTGACTTCGCCTTGAACACGCTCTGGCCACCGCTTTGGTCGGAAATGTAAAAGACGAGGATGTCTCCGGCTGCGCCCGCGTCGCCGCCCCGACCTCCAATCCCGCCCTGGGCTCCATTCCCTCCTGCGCCGCCGTAAGCGCCGGGCTCGCAGTCGTTTCCGTCGCCGCCCTTTCCGCCCTTGCCGCCGGCGCCACCTTTTCCTCCGTTGCCACCTTTTCCTCCGTTGCCGCCTGAAGCGTCGACAGATACGTCGCTGCCGAGGACGCTCACGTGTAGTTCAACGGTGCCGCCCTTGCCGCCTGGCAAGCCATCCGCGCCGGGGCCGCCGATGCCGCCATCACCGCCACGTCCGCCGCGCGTGGCACCAGTGTCGGTGACGAAGAACCAGCCACTGCACACCGCTCCGAATCCCCCTTGTCCCTGCGGTCCGTCTCCTCCGGCAGCGCCAGCCGCGCCATCGCCGCCATCCGTTCCCCGCTTGTCGATGCCGCCCATTTTAGGATCTCCTGTTCTGGTGAGGTTAAGTCTCTGATGGGTTTGCTGCTGTTAAGTTCAGCGCCAGCCGGCCGTGACAGCCTCCACTCGAGCGAGGATCTCGGAGATGGCAAGACGATCCGTATAGCCCTCTATCGGCGGATGCGGGCCGGGCTTGGTCATTTCCTCCACCACCAGGGGAATCTCCAATGGTGTAGGCGGGGCACCGACCATCTCGTTGCAGGTGAGCAGGAAGTGGCTGCTCTCCGGTACGATCCAGCCGTACTGGTGGAACTTCACGTTCCCGGCCGTCAGCGCGTTGATCGATCGTTTGAGGAACAGCAGGCCTCGCACTTCGAGGTCGCGGTCCAGAAGCCGGACCTCCTTCCACACCGGAAATGCGTCGCGGACCGGTGAAATGAAACGCGCACCTTTCTCAGCGGTCAGCTTCGCCAGGGCAGGAGAATGGCCACGAGCGATAAGCATCGCCGTTGCGCGGCTGACCGCGTCACGCACCATCACAACTTCCTGCGGAATGGTTGCAGTGCCCTCGATCTCTCGGGACGACACAACACCGTGGTTACCCTCAGAGAAAACCACATCAGGCACAGAGGCATGCTCGAGACTGCGTTGGATGTCGTTCAGATCTTCCTCCGGGATGGCGGGGTGGATGATTCCGAGGCGGTAGAGGTCCCTGATTGAGCGCGGTCTTTCTTCGACCAGAAATTCAGCGGCCGGAGAGTCAGGGCTGTCAGAGAAGACGACCGGGTACTCCGACTCCTCGATTACATATGTGTCAGGCATGATCTGTCCTTGCTTGAACGGAATCTGTTTGGGGGAATGGGGTCCGGTCACGAGGTGGGGACCTGCGTGAAGCGGTCAGCTCTGGGTGATCGAACCAGTCGGCGCCTGCGAGTGTCTCTCAGGTGGGACCGCCAGCCGCCGATCCTCATCCTGGGCGCGGAGACGTGGCGGGCAAGGGACACGGTCGGGTTCTGGACGATTTTGGCTCTGTAGCCGTCCGCGATCAGCAGGTCGTAGACACCTTGCCAGCCTGATCCGTCGACGAAGCCGCCGTGCACGAGCACGAGGTTCTTTACTGGTTCCTCGGACATGCGACCCTTCTGTTTAAGGGAGTAACAACCGGATGCTAGCCGGACCCGGTCCGGGTCGCTAGGGTCCATTGACCGGGGCAATGCCTCGACGCCGCCTTTACCTGCGATTCCGTCGAATGGTTCTCGAAATGGAACGGGCGCTCCCGAGCCCGAATCGAGTTTGAGAGGGAGCGGGGAACCCAGAAAGTTGGTCGGGAAGTGTGCCTCATTCTGTCCCCCGGGGGATGGAGCCTACGGTCAGCGGAGCGCGCGCAGATACCGTGCAGGCACGATTCGCTGCCCGATTCGAAGGAGTGGGTAGATTGCCCGCCAGTCGGCCATCTGCTCCAGGCTCAGCGCGCGCCCAGACCGGGATGCACCGCAGCTTTGCAGTACCGCGGACCTTTCCCGTGAGTCAACGCGCACCCTAGCCCGGGATGCGTTCTGGAACTACGCTGGGGCAGGCGTCGCCCTGTTTCCGGGCAGGCGGCGGGCACGTGGTCGGGGAAGGAGGCGGTCCATGAACGCACAGAACATCACCCACTGGATCCGGGCGGGGTTGTGGACACTGCCCCTTTACGGTCTGATCACCGCCTGGGCCACGCTTGAGCCTCAGCCGGACCAGCAAAAGGATCCAGACGCCTGGGCACGGTTCGTCAGCTCGGGCTCGTATCAATCCAGCCACTTTCTCGGCAGCTACGGAGGCACCATCCTCGCCATCTTCGGGGTGTTCGCGCTGGGCTGCTGCCTGGCCAACAGCCGCGTCGGCCGCCTGGCACTGGCAGCAACAGTCATCACCGTCGCAGGAACTGCCTTGCTAATGGTCCCCGCTGTCCTCTCCACTTTCGCCACTCCCGCGATCGGGAAGGCGTATCTGGAAGGGAACCGGGACGTCATGCTTCTGGAGTTTCCATCCGCCATGACGGTCTCGTTCCTGCTCGGGCTGCTGCTCGCGTTCGTTGGCAACGTCTTGCTTGGAGTCGCGGTCTGGCAGTCCCGGACGCTCCCCCGTTGGGCCGGGGCGCTATGGATTGCCGGCGCCGTACTGTTCTACCTCCTCGGCGTCGTGCTGGGGCAGGCGACCACGGGCAGCAGCCTTCCGACACAACCGGCCGGTGCCTTGCTCATGGCTGCATCGGGTGGCTGGATGGCGTGGAGCCAGTCACGGCAGGGCCAGCCAGCCGCGGCCGTCCATGCGGCCGGCACGCGCTGACGGCTTAAGGTTCGTGGAGGTCGGACTTGCCCCAGCGGTCCAAGTGATTGTGTTGAGAATTCGCGTCGGCTCCATCCGTTCGGATGGATCGAGACGATGAATACCGGAGAACGCCTCATGCCACATCTACGACGTTGCGATTATGTCGGTATCACCGTTGGCGTATCACCCATGTGCGCGGTCCGGAGGATTATCGTGCCCCTGGCCCAGCGGATCGGCTGACCTGCCTTCAGCCGCGCCGACCTCACCGGTGAGGTCCGACTCGGGCCCCGAAGATGCCCACCCGCTAACGTTCAGCAACCCAGCACGGGCGCTCACGCCTTTCCCGCGGCCACGGCGGATAACCACGAAGATTTGATCCCCAAGACTCAGCCAGTCATGCAGGTCTAAGCGCTCCCGGCCATGAAGGAGTACGCAGCAACACCGCTGTCCACGTCACAAGAAGGAGCCGCCAGACCGCAACGGCCACCAACAAAAATGGGCCCCGAAAGGGACCATAAAGGATTTGTACACATTCAGCAGCCCACAAGCCCCTGACCAGGGGTGTTCCAGAAACGCACTCATCACCGCAGCCCAGCCTGACCCGACGACAGCCGGCGCCCGCTGAGGGGTGCCGGCTGTCGTCGGGTCGGCCTGGGGATGCCGGGCCGCGGGGTTCCGAGAGTGTGGTGCGGCTCAGGCCGGATCCGCGGGGGTCGCGACCTCGGGCTGGGGATCCGAGAGGGTCTTCGGGACCGTGTCCTCGAACTGCGGGAGGCGGTTCAGGTACTCCACCACCGAATCCGTGGACTCCACGTCACCGAACTTGTTGTCGATGTCGTAGAGGTTCCACTGCACGACGCCCGGGACGCGGTCGCCGATGGTCTCCCGGGGGATGATCGGGCGGAAGCCCTTCGCGATCGCGTCCTCGACGGTGTGGCGCACGCACCCGGCCGCGGTCGCACCGGTCACGATCAGGGTGTCGATGCGGTTGGAGGTCAGGAAGAGCTCGAGGTTCGTCCCCGGGAACGCCGAGGCGCGATTCTTCTCGATCACGACCTCGCCGGGCGCGGGCGCAATGCGGTCATCGATCTGCGCCCAGTAGGAATCCGCCGGAAGGGTCTCCGTGGGGATCTTCGAGTACCACAAACCCATGTCGTTCGTCCCGGAGGTGGCGTCGCGGTTGCGATACACGTTCGTGGTGTAGAAGACCGGGACGCCCTTGGCGCGCGCGGCCTCGTTGATCCGCTGGACGTTGGGGATGATCTCTTCCATGCCCGGGCAGCTGAACGGGTGGCCCGGACGGGTCCAAGCATTCGCGAGGTCGATGTGGATGACGGCGGGGCGGTTGCCGTAGCCGATCCGACGCTTGAAGCCTCGCTCGTTGTAGATGCCCGTGCCTGCTTCGAACGCCTCCTCCAGCACTGCTGCAAGACGGGCTTCGATGTCGTTGGACGTCGCTGTCTCTGTAGTCATGGTTCTCTCCACTCTCTCGGCTTTTGTGTTTCTAAGCTAGCAACGAGGTTGCTGTACTGGATACTGTAGCGCACGAACTGGCGCACCACCAGAGGTGCCCGAAGTCTGCATCTCCACCGGACCAACTTCTCGATAGGGCGAGCATCGGCGAGTGCGTCACTCCGGCAGCCCGGCGAGGGTCCGGTTCGCCGCCCGCCCACCCCAGCAACACGGGCTGAGGCGTCCGCAGTTTTCCCGGCGGAAACATTCGTGCCACGCGATGACAAAATCCGCCGGTTTCTCTATTGAGGCTCGCATTGCTCCACAAGCAACATCGTCGGCCCGCCAAGTCAGGTATATCGGGTGGATAGAGCGCACAGTAGGCCTATGCGCGTTGCTCCTGTTGTGACTATGTTGCTAGCAAAGCAGCCGATCCCTTCGGGACAAAAGGCAAAAGCAGGGAAGCCGGCCGAAGCTAGGATGCAGTGTGAGCGGAACACTTCGGAGGCCCGCCAAGGCGGGCCTTCTGTTCGTTAATCTCACGTCCGCAGTATGGAACTGACAACCTCAGTGGGGCGGGTACAGATTGCGGCATATGATGGCCCCAAAGAGTGGCGGGATAGTCACGTAGCGCGAAAGGATGAAGGTGGCAGGCAGGCCGAGGCAGGACAACGGGCAGGTCCAAGGAGCTGCGGCGTCACTGTTGAACGGTCTTGCTGTCCTGGAAGCCTTTTCCGTTCAAAGTCCGGTTCTTGGTGTGACTGAGGTTGCTCAGCGTGTTGGCCTCCACAAGAGCACGGTCTCACGCATTCTTAGCGGTCTAACAGAAGCTGGATATGTCCAGCGGGATGAGGAGACGGGACGGTATCGGCTCGGGCTGGGCCTCCTCGCGTTGTCCGCCCCTTTGCTGGCGGATCTGGATGTCCGCCGTGCTGCGGTTCCGTATTTGGAGAAGTTAACCGAAAGCACCCAAGAGACCAGCGCTATCTCGGTCTGGAATGGTCACGAGGCCATCGTCGTGGAGCAGGTTGCCAGCCCGAATCAGGTCAAACACACTGCCACCATCGGAACCCGGTACAACAAATTCGAGAGCTCTTCAGTGCGGGTTTTCCTGGCGGAGCTGGCGCCGGCTCTCGCGACGGAACTGATCGGATCCGGGCAGATACTACGCACGGCAGGAGATGGTTTGCCGTTGGACCACACCGCCCACCTGCAGGAAGTCGCCCGTCAGGCATACGCCATTAACGACGGTTCGACTACGGAGGAGGAGTTTGGGGTCTCCGCTCCGGTTCGGGATTACCGGGGCAAGGTGGTTGGGTGCATCACTGCATCCGCTCCCCGTTCCCGTGTGCAAAAGCACGCCACCATGGATGCTCTGGTTCAAGCCGTACAACAGGCTGCCTCGGAAGTATCCACCCGCTTGGGCTGGGCGGCCTCGCTTCCGGGGTGATTCACCCACGCGGCTAGGCGAACGTCAGCAACATCGTGTATTCGACCGCATTCAGATCGAGACGCTTGACCGCGCTGTCGCACTTGGAAAAAGCCTTCCGAGAGGGAGCAGATGCCAACTTCGAGGGGGTGGGCTTGCTTGAGGTTCCGTCGGTCCCTGCTCTGGCAAACCATCGAGGATCACGGCTCGCAGGCCCATCGGCTCCTGCTCGGATCAGCCAACAGCGCCGTCAGCGACCTGGATCTGTTTCCCCGGCAGGTGGCCCAACCGTGTAGACACCCGCGCCGCGGCCTCTAGGACGGCTTCGCGCAGGATCGACTGACTCTGCATGTACTGCACTCGGGATCGGGGCGCGCTGGCAGTGATGCAGCCGACGACTTCGCCCCGGTAGTCCCGCACAGGAGCGGACACGCCGTATTCCTCGTAAGTGGTCTCGCCGTCGTTGACGGCGAATCCGTCGTCACGCACGCCGACGAGCTGTTCGTGGGCCGGGTCTTCGAGACCGAGGTAGCCCTCCCGCAGGACCGTACGGTCGGCAAGCAGACGGTCGGTCTCCTCGGGCGGCAGTTCGGCGAGGAACACGCGGACTGAGGAACTGGCGAACTTGTTGTAGCGCGTGCCGATCGCCGCACTGTGCTTGACCTGGTGGGTGGAAGCCGTTTGTTCCACGACGATCGCGTTGCTGCCGTTCCAAACGGCGATCGCGGCCGTCTCGCCGGTGGCCTGTGTGAGTTCTTCGAGGTGGGGCAGAGCGGCACGGCGGACGCTAAGCTCGGCCAGCAGTGGTCCGGCCAGGCCGATCATCCCGAGCCCGAGGCGGTATCGCCCTGTTTCCTCGTCGCGCTGCACGTAGCCGGCTTCGTCCAGGCCGCTAAGCATCCGGGAGACCGTGCTCTTGTGCAGGCCAACGAGCTCGGAGATCTCCGTGACGCCCAAGAGGGAACGCTTGGCGACAGAGAAGGCTTCGAGCACGGTAAGACCGTTGAGCAGCGATGCTGCCGCCCCTTGCGGTTTGTCAGTGGTTGTTTGTGGGTCAAGCATTGGGTTCTCCCTCTCCAGGCGCTACGCGCAGTCACCGTAGCCATCGTACGGCGTGCCCATCCAACCTCTCGTCGGAGGACAAGTCTCCAGCGGCTCCACGTCGCCGAACGTGGAGTCCATATCGAACAGGTTCCACGCCACGACTCCTGGCGCGCGGTCGCCCACGGCCTCCTTGACGATGATCGGGCGGAAGCCCTTGGCGATCGCGTCCTCCACCGTGTGGCGGACACAGCCGGCCGCGGTCACGCCGGTGATGATGACGGTATCAATCCGGGTCACCGTCAGGAACTGCTGCAGGTTGGTGCCGGGGAAGGCGCATGCACGCTTTTTGGTGATGACGAGCTCTCCCGGCTGCGGGGCGATGCGGTCGTCGATCTTCACAGCTTCCGAGTTGGGATCCAGGGTCTCAACCGGGATCTTTTGGGACCACAGGCCCATGTGGGACGGCAGGTTCACATCGAGGACGTCATAGGCGGTGGTCGTGTAGATCACCGGCACGCCCTTGGCGCGGGCCGGAGTGTTGAGGTCCTGGCAGGCCGGGATGATGGTCTCCATGTTCTTGCAGGAGAGCTGGTGGCCCGGGCGGGTCCAGGCGTTGGCCATGTCGATGTGGATGACGGCCGGCCGGGTGCCGTAGCCGCTAGTTCTGCAACATGTAACCCTTTTTTCTCAGCAGTCCAAGAACCGACCGTGCCCCCTCCCCACCCTGCTTGGCAGAGCCTTGCCGAATCCTTCCGCAAGCTGCTCTCCAACTCTTAGGGAGGCGCACGTCCCTGACGCAAAAGGGGAAGTCCCAAGTAATGAACGTCAAAAGCATTGCGCGTTGTTTCCAAAGGAACTAAATTGCTTTCTAAGCAACGATGTGAGCTACCGCACATCGGATTGCGGGACCGGACCCCCGGCCCAGCGGACTAGCTCCAATCCCGGGTGAATCCGGGCCCGGCCGAGCGGCCCCCGCCTTTCCCTTCAACCCAGTCCTGAACCAAACTTTCGAAAGGACCCCCCTTATGAAGCGCATCGGAGTAGACGTCGGCGGTACATTCACCGACTTGTATTTCTCGGACGACGACCAGCGCATCGCCGTTGTGGAGAAGGTTCCCTCCACCCCGCACGATCCGTCTGAGGCCGTGATCAACGGCATCATAAAGCTCTGCGCGAAGGCCGGGGTGTCGCTTTCGGAGATCGACCAGCTGGTGCACGGAACCACTGTCGCCACCAACACCGCGCTGACGCACACGGGTGCGGAGGTCGGGATGATCACCACCGAGGGTTTCAGGGACATCCTGCACATCGCCCGTCACAAGAAGCCGTACAACTTCTCCCTCCAGCAGGATCTGCCCTGGCAGACCAAGCCCCTGATCAAGCGCCGCCACAGGCTCACCGTCAAGGAGCGCATCACCGCACCGAACGGCGAGGTCCTGGTTCCCCTGGACGAGGACGAGGTCCGTGAGCGCGTGCACGAGCTGAAGGCGGCCGGAGTCGAAGCCATCGCCGTCTGCCTGCTGCACTCGTATCTGAATCCCGCCCACGAGCAGCGGATCGGGGAAATCGTCGCGGAGGAGTTCCCTGAGGCCTATCTGTCCCTTTCCAGCGAGATCGTGCCCCTGTACCGGGAGTATGAGCGGTTTTCCACCACGGCGCTGAATGCCTATGTCGGGCCCCGGGTCTCCCGTTACCTCTACCGCCTGCAGGAGCAGGCAGAAGGATTGGGTTACAAGCGGGAGATCCTGCTGATGCAGTCCTCCGGCGGTATGGTCCCGATCAAGGAGGCCGCCAAGCGGCCCGTCACACTGATGATGTCCGGACCGGTCGGCGGCCTGATCGGCGGCATGTGGGCCGGTCGTCAGTCCGGCTTCGATAACGTGGTCACTCTGGACATTGGGGGGACCTCAGCGGACATCGGTGTGGCCTATCAGGGTGAACTGCGCATGCGCCACCTGCTGGACACCAAGATCGGCGACCACCAGGCAATGGTCCCGATGGTGGATATCGACACCATCGGCGCAGGCGGCGGCTCCATCGCCTACGTCGACGCCGGCGGTGTCTTCCGCGTCGGTCCGCAGTCTGCCGGCGCCGTCCCGGGCCCGGTCTGCTACGGCCGGGGCGGGACGGAGCCGACATCAACTGACGCCCAGATGCTGCTGGGGCGCATGCGCCCTGACCGCGTCCTGGCAGGCTCAGGCATGGATTTGGATCTCGATGGCGCCCGAAAGGCCATGGAAGGTCTGGCGGAAAAACTCAACATGTCCGTGGACCAGGCCGCCCTCGGCGCGCTGCAGATCCAGAAGTTCGGCATGACCCAGGCGATCGAGCAGAACTCCGTACGCCGCGGCTACGATCCACGTGACTTCACCCTCGTAGCGGCAGGCGGCGCCGGCGCACTGTTCGCCTGCGAGATCGCCGCGGAGCTGGAGGTCCCGAAGGTGCTGATCCCGGCTCACCCGGGCATCATGGCTGCGACCGGCCTGCTGGCTACCGACGAGAAGTATGAGTTCGTCGCCACCAGGCGGTTCACGTTCGCCAGCGCGGACCCCGCCGCCATCCAGGGCTCCTATGAGCAACTGGAGCGCGAGGCCAACGCCCAACTCGATGCCGAGGATGTGCCAGCCGGACGCCGCAAGCTCGAATGGCTCGCCGACGCGCGCTACGAGGGCCAGGGGTACGAGATCCGCTTCACTGCGCCCGCCGGACCGGTTAACCAGGCCTGGCTGGAAAAGGCCGAGGCAGCCTTCCACGACGCCCACTTCGAGGAGTACGGACACCGCTTCAAGAACGGCACCGTGGAAGTCATCAACATCCGCGTGGAGGCCAGCGCCCTGATGGATGACCTGCCCACGCCGGAAGCGATCAAGTCCGGTTCCCTCGATGACGCCCTGGTGGAAACCCGCCCGGTGACCTTCGAACAGGAAGGCAAGCCGGTCACCCTGGACACCGGCTTCTACGACCGCGACAGGATGGGCGTGGGAATCACCTTCACCGGCCCCGCCATCATCGAGCAGTACGACTCCACCACAGTTATTCCTCCGGGATTCTCCGGAGCGGTGGATGCAGCCGGCAACCTCGTCATCGACTGCCCGGCCGCCACCCAGAGCGCCGAGAAACTGGCCACCCCGATCCTGATGCGCGTGATCGGCGGCGCCCTGAACTCGGCAGCCAAGGAAATGGCATCGGTGCTCTTCCGCATGGCCTACTCCTCGATCATCCGTGAGTCCGAGGACCTCGGTGCAGGGCTCTTCGACAAGGACGGAAACGTGCTGGCCGAGTCCGACTCCACGCCAATGTTCATGGGCTCGATGCCCAAGATCGTCAAGGGTGTGATCTCGGTCCTCGGCGAGGACATCCACGACGGTGACATCATCCTGCACAACGATCCGTACCTCGGCGCCACGCACTCCCCCGACGTCGCGATCATCGAACCGATCTTCCACGACGGGGAACTCGTCGGCTTCGCCGGCGCCTCGGGCCAGCTGATCGACAACGGCGGTGCGTACTCCGGACTGATGGTGGACATCCAGGACATCCAGTCCGAAGGCACCATCTTCCGGGCAGTGAAGATTTCCGAGAAGGGCGTCCGCCAGGAATCGCTGATCCGGCACATCCTCAACAACACCCGGACACCCACCTCCAACGAGGGCGACTTCCAGGCGATGATCGCCGCCTGCGAGCTGGCCAAGTCCCGCTACATCGCCCTCATCGAGCGGTACGGCTTCGGTGCGGTCCGCGAAGCCGGCCAGAGCTGGATCGACTACTCGGAGCGGATGCTGCGCCAGGAGATCGCCAAGATCCCCGACGGCGTCTACGAGACCGAGGTCGGCTACCTGGACGACGACGGCCGCAACTACGGCAAGAAGCTGCCGATCGTCGTGAAGGTGATCGTCGAGGGTGACGAGATCACCTATGACCTCACCGGGTCCTCCGAACAGGTGCCGACTGCCTACAACTGCGCATTCGAGGGCACGACGGTCTCGGCGTTCACGTTCATCACCCGGATGATATTCCTGGACGAGGTCGCATTCCCGGTGTTCGTGCCCCAGAACGAGGGCATGCTCAAGCCGCTGAAGGTGATCGCTCCGGAGGGCACCATCTTCAACCCGACGTACCCGGCTGCGACCTTCTCGCGGTTCTCCCAGGTACAGCGGGCCGTCGACCTGGCCCTGCGGGCCCTGGCCCCAGTTATTCCGGAACGCGTCACGGCCGGCAACTCCGCCCACATCCACTTCATCTCCTACTCCGGTTGGGACGAGAAACAGGGTGAGTACTGGGTCTACCTCGAGGTCAACGAGGGCTCCTACGGCGCCCGCGCAACCAGCGACGGGCCGGACTCCGTCGACAACCTCATCGCCAACACCCGCAACAACCCGATCGAGGAGCTCGAGTGGCGGTTCCCGATGCGCACCGACCGCTACGAACTGCGCTCCGAGCCGGCGGCGGCCGGTGAATTCCGCGGCGGCATCGGCATCGTCCGGGAGAACACCTTCCTGACCGACACCGCGATCACCTGCGAGGGTGAACGCCACGAGTCGGACGTTCCATGGGGAGCCTTCGGCGGCCATGACGGCCTCAACGGCTCGCTCGTGAAGAACGTCGGCCGGGCGGGCGAGGAG
The DNA here is from genome assembly GCF_056399305.1 of Arthrobacter sp. 01N444. NCBI lineage: Bacteria > Bacillati > Actinomycetota > Actinomycetes > Micrococcales > Micrococcaceae > Arthrobacter > Arthrobacter sp. 01N444. Next base: position 4,500 of record NZ_JBFTRB010000017.1, on the reverse strand, counting down.
TCCTGGCCGTCCAAGGTCACCGGACGTCAACTGCTGGCCGGTGACTCACTCCAGATCACCGTACCCAGCGGTGGTGGCTTCGGTGACCCGCGCAAGCGGGACCCTCTGAAGGTCCTCGAGGACGTGCTGGACGGCTTCACGACCGCCGAGGCGGCCGCCCGTGACTACGGTGTGGTCCTCAAGGAGGTCAACGGCCAACTCACGGTCGATCTGAGGTCAACCGCCGAACGCCGCGAGGTATCGGTCGCCGAGCTCAGTTCCGCAACCTAAGCCAGTAAACGCAGTAAAAGGGGCGGCCTGGAGCCAGTTATTGACGCTGGTCTCCAGGCCGCCCCCCTTCGTTCCCTACTGATCACATCCCCACCATCCCCGTGAATTAGGAACCGTTATGACCACTGCCCCAACCTTTCAATTTGTCGAGTCTGATGTCATGCCCAAGGACGTCCGGCTGGCCACCTGGATTTGCTTCTTCGCCTGGACCTTCGCTGTCTATGACTTCGTCCTGTTCGGCAACCTCCTGCCGATGCTTGCCTCAGACCTCGGCTGGAGCGCGGCCCAGTCCACGGGGATCAATACCTGGGTGACTGCAGGAACTGCACTCGTGGCCTTCGGGATCGGCCCGATCGTCGACCGGATCGGCCGCCGCAAGGGCATCCTGATCGCCGTCATCGGTGCCGCCGTCGCCTCCCTGCTGACGGCCACTGTCGGCTGGGTTGTGGGCCTCGCTGCCGGCCTTGGACTCGTCTTCCTGGTCCTCGTGCGTTCACTGGCCGGCCTCGGCTACGCCGAACAGGCCATCAACGCGGCGTACCTCAACGAGATGTTTGCCCACAACAGCGATCCTGCCAAGGCCCGCCGCCGCGGTCTCATCTACTCACTCGTCCAATCCGGCTGGCCGGTCGGCTCCGTCCTGGCTGCCGGGTCCGTCTACCTGCTGTTCCCCATCGGGGGGTGGGCGCTCTGCTTCGCCGTGGCCGCCATCCCCGCCGTCTTCATCGTCATCGCCGGACGCTGGCTCAAGGAGAGCCCCCAATTCGCCCACCGTCACCAGATCGACAAGATGATCAAGGACGGCAGGGTGGAAGAGGCGCGGCAGCTCGGGGAGAAATACGGAATCGACGTCTCGGAGAAGGCCAGTCCGCTCGTCTCGGTCTTCCGTGGGGAGTCGCTGCGGTCCACCCTGACGATCGGCGGAGCCTTCCTCCTGAACTGGCTCGGCGTCCTTGCATTCGCGATCCTCGGCACGTCGCTGCTTACCGCACCGGACGGCAAGAACATCGAGTTCGACAACGCGCTGCTGGTACTCATCATCTCCAATGCCACGGCCTTCGCCGGCTACCTGTTCCACGGCTGGCTCGGCGACCGGATCGGGCGCCGCAACGCGATCGGGATCGGCTGGATTCTGTGTGCCGTCTCCTTCTTCACCATGCTCCAGGCACCGAACGGGAACTTCCCGCTCATCATCGGGCTGTACAGCGCCGGGCTGTTCTTCCTCATCGGCCCCTTCTCCGCCCTGCTGTTCTTCACCGGCGAAAGCTTCCCCGTCCACACCCGGGCAACCGGAAGCTCCATCATCAACGCCTCCGGCCAGGTCGGAGCGATCATTGGCGGACTGCTGATCACCGCCGCCCTCGCCGCCGGCGCCGGCTGGATCAACGCCACCCTCTGGTGGGGCGTCCTCCCCATCCTGGCCTCCGGCCTGCTGATCTTCGCCGCCCGGAACGTCGACCCCAGCAAGGTCCGCAAGGACTGACAGGCTTCCGAAACCCGCACCACAAATCCATCCACACGGCGCGAACTCTATGGGACCAGGGAGTTCGCGCCGTGCGGATGACATTAATCCGTAGCCCTTATCGAGTGGACCGCGACGGCAAGGTCCAGTTGCTGCTGCCCACCTCCCGCCTGAGGTGAGCAGGAGGTGACATGCCGCGTTGCCCAGGAGGCTGTCGGGCCGGCTCGTCCCGCCAAGGTTCTTTGCGCAGCTTGGCCTGTTCCACCAGTTCGGTCATCCAAGGCCGGTGCCCGCGGTGCAGCGCCATGCCCTTGGGCAGCCCTTGGACGGAGGTGGTGGAACCGGAAATGTCGATGGTAATCCGGCCGCCAGCCATGGGGGGCATTGGTGATGTGCAGGTCGCCGTAGGCCTCCGGCAGTACCGGGTCCAGCCACAGACCACCCCGGGATACATGCGCGTCGTAGCGCATCAGGCTTGTCACCAGCAGAATCGACGCGGTCGCGGCCCAGGTCTGCGGCGAACACGCCGTCGGGTACGGCACGGGCTGGGTGAACCGTTCCCGGTCGAAGCCGCAGAAGAGCTCGGGCAACCGGCCGTCCGAGTACTGGGCAGCCTCAAGCAGTGCCGCAGCGATCTGCTGCGCTTCTTTCACGAAACCGTAGCCCACCAGGCCGGCCGCAATAGTGGCATTGTCGTGCGGCCAGGCCCAGCCGTTGTGGTAGCTCGCCGGGTTGTAAGCCCCCATCTCGGTAGCCAGGGAGCGAACACCCCAGCCGGAGAACATCTGCGGGGACATCAGCTTCTCGGCTACCAACGGCGCCTTGTCCTCATCCACGAGACCGAACCAGAGGCAGTGGCCCATGTTAAAGGCGCAGGCGTCCACGGGCGCTTGTCCTTATCCAACGCGATCGCATAATGTCCGCGATCGGGCAGCCACGACTGTTCGTTGAACCGTTTTTTCAACTCTGCCGCCCGGTCGGTGAGCTCGTCACCCACGGCCGTGTCGCCGGCGTCATAGGCCATCCACCCACGCGCCGTGTACGCTGCGAACACGTAGGCTTGGACCTCGCACAGGGCGATCGGCGATTCCGCCAGGGTGCCGTCCGGAGGCTGATCCCGTCCCAGGAATCCTTCCACCTCTGGTTGATCAGCCCCCGATCATTCAGGCGGCCATATTCGACGAAGCCATCGCCGTCGCGGTCCCCGGACCCAGTCCAGTGCCCGGTCCGCGTTGGGCAGCAGGGCGGCAATGGTCTCCTTGGCGAACCCCCAGCGGCTGACGGCCCCGAGCACACTCACAAATAGCGGGGTCGCATCGACGCTGCCATAACTAAAAACGCCGCTCCCCATCGGCCACACGTGGCGAGTGAGGCCGCCCCCGTCACGACATATTCGAGACTTCCTTGACGGTCTGTGTGACAGGTGCCATAGTCTTCATATGGACCTGTTGGACAGCTGGACAGCTGCACAAGATCGAGTGGTACGCGTCGGCGCGGCCGAAGCGGTCTTCGCATCCCTCCGCAGCGCAATCGAAGGCGGCAAGATCCCTGTCGGCACCCGGCTGGACTCAGAGGCATCGCTGGCCAAACAGTACGGCGTGAGCCGCACGATGGTCAGGGAGGCACTGCGTTCCTGCACCGCGTTGGGACTCACGGCCACCCACACGGGTAAAGGCACCTTCGTCATCGCTGACAAGGTGGCCCAGGACCTCAAACTCGGCAAATATTCGGCCAGCGCCCTCGTGGAAGCCCGCCCCCACGTGGAAGTGCCGGCCGCGGGCCTCGCCGCCCAACGCCGCAGCAACGAAGACCTGGAGGCCCTTCGGGAAATCCTCCGGGAAATGTCCGAGGAGGACGATCTCCAGCAGTGGGTGCTTTTGAACACCGAGTTCCACGTGACCATCGCCCGGTGCAGCGGCAATGGCGTGTTCGAATCATTCCTGTCCGACATCTGTGACGCCATGGCCAACCAATCGAACACGCTTAACCTCGTGGCGGACCGGCGCAAAGAATCGGGTCAGGAGCACGCCCGCATTTTCGCCGCCATCGAGAGTGGATCAGCCGACGAAGCATCCCAGGCCATGAGGATGCATTTGCACGGGGTTGAATGCGCCCTGGGCACCATCGTCCCCGGAAGCGGAAACTCCAGGTCCGGCCATACGCGCTAGATCCTAAACCTCGGATTTCACCCACCCTCCCCTGCTGCACTCGCCGCAGGCCCCGCGCGGTCTCTTTGCCCTGGAACAACCATGCCCACCGTGCTGGCAGCGGCGTCACTCAGGCCTGCCCCAGATTTTCCGTCCAAACCCGTCAACGAAGCCCTGTGAGGACCCAATGACCAACGCCCATACCGCCCCGGACACCCGCTCCGAACACGACCTCCTGGGCGACCGGGACGTTCCCGCCGGCGCCTACTGGGGCGTCCACACCCTCCGGGCCGTGGAGAACTTCCCCATCACCGGCCAGCCACTGTCCTCCAACATGCACCTGGTCCGCGGCCTGGCCGCCGTGAAACTCGCCGCCGCCCGCACCAACCACGAGCTCGGACTGCTCGACGCCGGGCGTGCCGCCGCCATCGGGCAAGCCTGCACCGAGGTCATGAACGGCAAACTCAGCGAACAATTCGTCGTCGACGTCATCCAGGGCGGCGCCGGGACCTCCTCGAACATGAACGCCAACGAGGTCATCGCCAACCGGGCCCTGGAAATCCTCGGGCACCCGAAGGGCGACTACGCCCGGCTGCACCCCAACGACCACGTCAACCTCAG
>NZ_JBFTRB010000016.1:0-106276 GCF_056399305.1 Arthrobacter sp. 01N444 | reverse complement strand
GCCCGGCAAATTCAACCAATTCAATACAATAAATTGGTATCAACAAACTTGGCACACTATTGAGTTCTCAAACAACAGACACACCCGGCACCACCACAACCAACAAACAGTCAAGGATCGCTCCGGAGCAACTTTTCAAACTTACCCGATCTCGGAAGTCTTTGCAAATTCGCATTTCTGCGATTTACATTCATCCAAGAAGGTCCCCGCCGTTATTTAGCACGCAAATTTGCGAACCATTTTCAGGCTGTTTAGAAGGGGGTCGGTCGCTTTCTTTCCGCATCAGCGGCGGCGACTCGAATTACTTTACACGCCGGGAGGACCCTACACAAATCGGCCCCCTGAGGGGGTTCCATGGCGTCACATTCCCGGAACCGCGCGGATTTCGGCAGCCGCGGCCGCCCCCAGAGGCCGGCGGCCCGGCGTCGGGGTTCTATGGAGTGGGTCACACGCGCACATCACGAGGCTTTGCTCCCGGTGCCATACTCAGAGCGTGACGACGTCGTACACGTTCCGTGCCGAGCTGTGGCACTACCCCGAGCAGGCAGGCTGGCACTTCATCACCTTGCCGCCGGACCTGGCGGAGCAGCTCAAGGACCAGGCCGCCCCGTTCCGGAAGGGCTTCGGTTCGGTGAAGGTGAATGCCTGCATCGCCGGGCAGCGGTGGCGGACGTCGCTCTTCCCGGACAGCAGGACCAACTCGTACCTCCTCCCCGTCAAGAAGGCCATCAGAACCGCAGCCGGCATCCACGCCGGCGATGAGGTGGACGTGGAAGTCGAACTGATTCTTGAGGGCTGACAACACGGACTGGATTGCAGGGGTAGCTGCAGGGCGACCCGAGCGCTTGTGCTCTCTGTTGAGCCGCTGCTTGAAGGAACAGTTCACCCCGCCGGAGAGGCCTCCACGAACGCCACCTGCGTGGCGTATTGCTGGTACAGCTTGACGGCCTCGTCGATCTCGATGTGGCCGAAGTTCAGCGCGACCTGCAGCCCCTCCAGCTGGGCACTGGCGGTCTCGGCTGCGCTCACACGGTCCGCCACGGAACGGGACGTGGCAAAGTTCGTGGCCAGCGCCGCGGCAACGGAGCAGATCACCGCCAGCAGACACAGTCCCCGCCACACAATCGAGTCGTCCGCCAGGTTGAAGATGTTCGCCACCGCTTCGGTGAACCCCGTGCCACCGGCGGCGGGGCCGACCGTGAACGCGGCGGCCAGCGCACTGCCCACGATGCTGATGCCGGCCAGCCGGGAGCGCCGGGGTCGTTCCCGGCCGAGGTAGGACTGAAGGTCCCGTTGCTTCTGGTCGATGCGGTTAGACAGCCTTTGCCGCGTATCGGATGTTTCGTCCATGATCTGGTCCCCGGTTCCCTCGCCGATCGTGTCCGCACGCCTGGAAAGTGGGACTGCCAGCGGTCCACCGGTTCCCCAGGATTCCCCAGCCGGGACGGGATCTCCCTGCCCCTTGGCCGCTCTCCTCCCGAAACGCGCACACGTTTAGGATGCTCCCGCGCCACTGCGGGTGTCTAGACACTTGACCGACGACGTCGGCGTTCCCCGCCGGTCCGGGGCGGGGAACGGTGCCCCGAGGTTCTCCCGCCGCCGCTATTCGTTCGCCGGCGCCTTCACGTCAGCTCCCGCGTGCACGGCGGTCTCGGCGGGAGGCCGCCAGATGGGCGTGCCGTCGAGTGAGAGGTCAGCCGGTGGAGCAGTCACATGGGCCGTGATCCCCTGGGACCGGAGTTCGGCCTCCAGTATGAGCAGCATCCTCTCCGCCATGCCTATCGAGAGTTCGCCTTTAGTGTCAGTCCAAATCATGGGGCCAAGTTCGGTCAGATAGACATCGGAGACGTAGTTTGGCGTGTACTGGGGGTAGTCGCCAGTCATTTCGGCGGGGCTCAGTTCCTTGCCGTTCTGGTCCACCGACATAAAGCGCCCTCCCGCGGCATACAACGCCGCGGCGGCCTTGTCCTGGTCGTCAGTCTCGACAAGGAACCCGGGTGACGTTTCCCATCCGTCACCCAGTCCTTCCTCGTACCTCTCGCCCTGCTGGTCGAAGATGTCAGGTGCCACGGTTACGCTCACTGCGCTGCTTCCCTTCACGTTGCCGTCGTGGGCGATGGACGGGCTCGGCTGAGGACTCGGGGTTGAGGGTGCCGCACGCATGGTGGGCGACGTGAAGGCTTGACCGGGCTGTGTGGATCCAGAGCATCCGGCCAAGGCCAGCCCGAAAGCCACCACTACTGCCCCACAAAGATGTCCTCTTGCCACGTGCCCTCCCCCGGCGCCCACCAGCCGAGGTCAGTGTAAGCCACCCCCGCCGCGCAGTCACCTAGCTGGCGGGGTCGTACTGGAAGGCGCGCACCTCCTGCGCGCAACGGCAGGCGGCCGCGATCTTCGCGGCCCACTCCAAAGCCTCATCGTAGGAGGGCAGCTCCAGCACCGAGTAGCCGCCTTCGAGCTGCGTCGTCTGCGGGTAAGTGCCCTCGCTCACGGTCCCGTCGCCATCCACTATGACGGGCGGGATGCCCTCATCGATGCCGCCGCCAAACACCCAGACGCCGGCGTCCTTCGCCTCCTGGACGACCGCGTGCGACGCATCCGAAACAGCCTGCAGCTCTTCCTCGGGGAAGACCATGGCGGCACTCGGAAACGAGATCAGATACTTCGTCATTCGCGTCGACTCCTTGTTTGCAGCACGGTTTGCAACACGGTGAACCGCGTTCATCCTCGCCGATGCCCTCGTGCCGCGCAACGATCTCGGCGGCCCCGGTGGCCGTGACGGCGAACCTGGGACCTCATGCAGCACCCGATCCGTACGGACGCGTGATCGCCTCAAGGAAATGCCCGTCAGGATCCGCGAAGTAGACGCCGCGTCCCCCGTCGTTGTGGTTGATCTGCTGTGGGCGGGACCGTCCCGGGTCCGCCCAGTAGGGGATGCCCTCGGCCTGGATCCTTGCGAAGATTCCGTCGAAGTCCTCCTCGCTGACCAGGAAGGCGTAGTGCTGCGCGGCGATGGGCCGGTCCGCCGTGGCGAAATCGAGCGCCACCCCGTGGTCAAGGGGAACGGTCATGAAGGACCACATGGCTTCGGGTTCCGGCAGTCCGAGCACGTTGGCCAAGAACTTCGCCGACCGACGCTTATCCGTTGCGTAGACGATGGTGTGGTTGAAAGCGACCGTCATGGCGACCTCCTCCGGTGTGGTTGTCTGAGACCATCTGACATCCGGCACTCTTCAGATTTCAAGAGCGTCCCTGGAACGTTCATGGCATGCGATGTAAGCCCACCTCAAGCCCACTAGAGCGACACCCGGCGATCACAGGACGCCACGAAGCGCTGAACTCCGCAAAGACACCGCACGACGTCGGGCCTGACCCCCGCCTCCCATGCTGGAGGTGGGGGTCAGGCCCGTGCGGCTACTGGCGTGTGGTTACCGGATTCAGTCAGCCCTGCAGGGACCGCAGGGATGCGTACGGTTCGCTGGGCAGGTTGCCTGCCATCCAGGCGCGGGTGGACCGGATGGGAGGGGTGTGGCCCCGGCCGTCGCGGACGACCGCGACTATGGTGGCGACGGCTGCGAAGACCAGGAGTCCGGCGAGCAGGATAGCGGCAAATTCCATGTGAAGAGCACCTCGGGCGAGTGATGGAGCTGGTTGTTGGGGCTGATGATGGATCAGGTTGTTGGGCCGGAATCCCGGGCGATCGGTGCGGGTTTAGTTTGCGACTGGGGTTCAGGTTTCCGGTCCTTTTTGTGGGGACATGTCCAGTTTCCGCACCCACCGTGTGAGCCACCGTGTGAGCATTTTCCGCTGTGGTTTTCCGCCCGCTTCCGGCTCTCTTCGGCTCCGATCAAGCGCCGGTCAGGCGCCGTCGCTCCCCCGCCGCACGCCCGCCGTCGGCCCCTCCCGCGTGCCCGTTGGCGGCGTAGCATGACTGATATGGCCGAGACTTGGATTCGGCTCCTCGGTCCGCCCCGGATCGAGTCCGCTGGCACCGCACCCCGGCAGCCCCGGGGCCGCAAGGCGTGGGCTGTGCTGGCCTACCTCGCGCTGCAACCGGGCGGCACCGGCCGGGCCCGGACGGCGGCCCTCCTGTTCCCCGACGCCGAGGACCCCCTCGGCGCCCTGCGCTGGAATCTCTCCGAGCTGCGCCGGACCCTCGGCACGGAATCGGTGGGCGGCGACCCGCTGCGACTCGTGTTGCCGGCCGGCTGGAACTGCGATGTGCTCGCGGCCCTGCAGCCAGCCGGCGACGCCGACCCCCGCACCTTCGACGGCGAACTCCTGGAGGGGCTCACTTTCGAAGAATGCCCGGCGTTCGAGTCCTGGCTGGAGGACCAGCGGCACCGGCTCGAGAACTCTGTGCTGACGCTGCTCTACGAGGCATCGCTCGCCGCGCTGGCGGCCGGAAGGGCGGACGACGCCGTCGACCTCGCCACCCGCGCTCTGCACCTGGACCCCTTCAACGCGGACTGCCATGCCGTGCTGATCAAAGCCCTGCTAGCCCTGGGTGACTACCGGCGGGCGCGGGAACAGGCCGACAAGTGCCGCGAGCTCTACCGCCGGGAGCTCGGGCTCGGCGTGCCCGCAGAGGTGCGCCGGGCACTGTCCGACGCGGCGCCCCCGGCCGAGCCCGGACTGCCGGCTAGTACGGCCGCCGTGCGGTCCTACCTCGACGCCGCCGAGGCCTCGCTCTCGGCAGGCTCCGTGGACCGCGGGCTGGAGCAGTTACGCCTCGCAGCCGAGATCGCGCAACGAACCGGCGACCATCACCTGCTCGCCGAATCCCTCGTCACACTGTCCGCGGCGCTGATCCATCAGGCCGGCGGCCGCGGCGCCGAAGTGGCCGACCTCCTGCACAGAGCTTTGAAGTCGGAAGGGTTGGATCCCGCGTCGCTGGCGTCGGAGGGGCGGACCCCCGGGCGGCCGGCGTCGCGGGTGGCGGCGGCGGCATACCGGGAGCTGGGGTACCTGTCCGTGCAGCGGGGCATTCCGGACCGTGCGGCCGGCTGGCTGGAGCAGGCGGCCCGGGCGGCGGACGGGTTCGACGACGAACGCTCCAGGATCCTGGCCATCCAGGGCATGGCGGCCTCGGACACCGCGCACTACGGTGAGGCGCTGGCGGCTTTGGCCGAATCGAGCCGGCTCGCCACCGCCGTGGGCGGCCGCCGCCTGCTGGCGTTCAGCCAAGCGCTGACCGGACGGGTGCATCTGCTGCGCGGGGATCTGGAGCCGGCGGCTGAATGCCTGGACCGGGCCCAGGAACTGATCGCAGCCGAACACTGGACGGCGTTCGAACCCTTTGTCGCCGGGCTCCGCGGCGAGACGTTCCTCGCCGCCGGCCGGCTGGAGGACGCCGCTCCCCTGATCGACCGCTCGTGGGTGATGGCCGACGTCGCCGGCGACCATTGCTACCTGACCCTGGCCGCCGGGGCCAAGGCCAGGCTCAGTATGGCGCTGGACGATGAGGCCGCGGCCGAGTCCTGGCTCAAGCGTGGGCTCGACACAACACCCTGGTATCTCTGGTACCGGGCGCGGCTGCTGGACACGGCCGCCGAGGTCGCGATCGACGCCGGCTCCCCCGCCGCCGGGGACTACGCCGACCGGCTGGGTACCATGGCCAGCCGCGGCGCCCTGCGCGAACTCGTGGTCCGGGCGCACTCGCACCGGGCCGTCCTGGGCGATGCTGCCGCCGCGGAGACCATCCCGTGGCTGGCCAAGGACATCGACAACCCGGCGCTGAACACGTACCTGGCGCGGCGCGGCCAGCTCTGATCAGCTGCGGCGCCTCCTGTTGTACTGGGCGGCAGGGGCGAAAGACACTGCTGACTCGACGCGCGCCTGGTGCTACGGTAGCGAAATGTCAGCAACCTTGGTTCGCCCCAGACGCGGCAAAATCTTCGCAGGCGTGTGCGCTGCCCTGGCCGACCGCTTCGAAGTCCCCCGGGCATTTGTCCGGCTCGGGTTCATGTTCTTCGGCCTGTTCGGCGTGGGCGAGTTCGTCTACGTCGCGCTGTGGATCCTCATCCCCCCGGGACGACTAGCCGCCGGGCAGGACCGCACCGAGCGCAGCTTTCATCGCTGGAACTGAGTAACCCCCTCCGTCGCGCTGCCCCGTGCCCTAGGATCGCGGTATGGCGCCAACCGAGGACTTGTTCGAAGGGCAACCGTCCGGGATGCCGGAGCCAATGCCTCGGGGCAGGGCCCTCTATCAACCTGCGGTGGGCGATCCGGCCAAGGTCAGGCACGTGGGCGGCTATGCCCCGTTCATCGAATTCTGCAACGGCCACGGAGTCAGCGCCGAAGAAGTGGCCTCGGATCCTGAGCGGCTCATTTCGTTCCTGCGCACGTTCGGCTCTCACTTTGAAAACGACAGCACGCTCAGTGCCGCGGCGGCCGTCTTCGCCGGGAACGCCATCGCCCGCCTGAGACCGGACGCGCACTGGGCCGCCTACGAAGGTGCACCTTCCACGGTGGGAAACCGGCAGCGGCAGTTCGACGTCGACCGTCTGCTGGTGGCTGTGCGCACCGCGGACGAAGAATCATTGCGCGGGTTCGTTTCCGCGCTTTTGGACTGGGCCCGGGAGGAAGTGAATGAGTCCGCGGCAATACGGCCTGTTCCGGTATCACCGGCGGCAGGACAGCCCCGCTATGTCCGGCCGGACCTGCCGACGACCACCTACTACGCCCCCGATGGAGAACCCATTCTCTACGGCCGGCGGTGGGGTGCTGAGGGGCCCGACCCTGATTCCTACAGCGTGGACAGCCACCCCGAGCGGTTCGCCGGACTCCATGTCGTGGCGCGTGCCCTGATCGACCATCTGGCTGCCACGTACGACGTCGAGGTCCATGAGGATCCGGTCCACGCCAGGGACCTGCTGATCGAGGTCCGGGACGTGCTGCACGCGGTTCGGGTCACCCCGCGGGGTTCCGGAGCGGCGCCGCTGACGTTTGTGCTGACCGGCTATCCGGGCGTCTTGGTCCACGCCGGCGTGCTGCACGACTTCCCGTTTCCCGTGTGCGGCTGCGACGCGTGCGACGAGACGGCTGAGACAACAGCGCTCCGGATGGAGCGGCTGGTGCTCTCGGTCGCGGCCGGCGGATACGCCGAACGCTACCCGGTTGGCAGCCGGCGGTGGAGCGAATACGCACTCAGCGCGTTCGACGGCTCGGGTTCGGAAAGCGGTAGTGGCGAACCAGGCCCCGTCGCCCCCGCCCGACTCGACGAGGCTGAGATCCGGCTGCGGGATGTAGTCGGCTCGTGGAGTCCGTGGCCGCTGCGCGGGAGCTGAACGTCGGTGCCGCGCCGCCGTCGTCATCCCTGTTTTGGAAGCACAGATGGGTTAAACAAAAGCAGGACCCGTCCGAAGACGGGCCCTGCTCGAAACCTAACGGTCCCGGGTATCTAAAAGGAAATTAGATAGCCTGGATGTTGGTGGCCTGGGGACCCTTGGGGCCCTGCTCGGTTTCGAAGGAGACCTTCTGGTTCTCTTCGAGGGAGCGGAAGCCGGAGGAGTTGATCGCAGAGTAGTGTGCGAAAACGTCCTGTGAGGAGTCATCGGGGGAAATGAAGCCGAAGCCCTTTTCAGCGTTAAACCATTTGACGGTACCAGTAGCCATTATTTTTGTCCTTCGTGAAGGTGGAGGAACTGTCCCGACTTTCGGGTCCTCCTGTTTGGGGTGCTCAAAACCGCTGCTTCAGAAGAACATGGGCTTTCGACCATGCGTACTGCCTGAACTACGAACTGCATAAACACAACAACAGGATCAACCATACAGGAGATTCCGGACGCCATTTACCACGACCCCGTCGAGCCGACATGCGCGGGGCCCGTAGCGGCACCCGTGGCGGCCGTCTGTGCCGACCGCCTGTACCGTGCCCGGGCGCGGCCATATCCTGCAGGAAGAGAGTCCGTGACCGTCAGTTACCGGAGGAACACCCATGCAAATGCCGAAAGCGTCCGACGCCGACAAGGAACACTTCCGCTCGGTGTTGCCTGATCATCCTGAGGTGGTCATCAAGCCGATGTTCGGAAACCTCGGGGCGTTCGTGCACGGCAACATGTTCGCCGGCCTGTTCGGCCCCACCATCGGCGTGAAGCTAGCCGAGGCGGACAAGGAGATGCTGGAAGGCACCGAGCGGACCGTTCCGTTCGGGCCGCCGGAGCGCCCCATGGGCGGCTACACCGGATTGCCGGAGGTCTGGAACGCCGAGGGCGACGGCGACGAAGCGCGGGCCAAAGCCTGGGTGGAGAAAGCATTCGAGCACGTGGCCGGGCTGCCGCCCAAGGAGCCGAAGGCTTCTAAGCCCCGGCCCAAAAAGTAGGACGACTAGGGCAGGACAACATTCACGAGTTCTGACCGGCTGCCGGTTTCCAGGTCCTCGGTAAGGGCCAGCGCACCGATCTGGGGGCAGTGATACTTATACTCCCGGGAGCTCTTTTCAAGCGGCGTCCAGTCGTAGACCTTGACGCAGTCGGTGTACGTGCCTGACTTGGTGGAGACGGTCTCGCCGGTAGCGACGGTGTCCCGCATGTCTTCCGCGTGACCAACGTAAGATTCCTGCCTGTAGGAATCGCCGACGCGTTGCTCGGCCTTCATCCAGATGCCGGCTTTTGCCCCGTCTTTTCCATGGCGAAAACTGCCGGAGTGGTTCACCAACATTCCATTCAAGTAGTTGTCCACGTCCTCGCCGAAGTACCAGACGTCGCCGTTTTTGTGTTGCGCCAGGTAATCCCGGGTTTCCTCTACCAGCTGCCCGTTCTTGTACTCCTTATCCAGATAGACCGCCGTCTCAACACCCTCTATGGTCACGGTCTCCGGCAGGATTTCGATCTCGATCCTCTCTGTGACTCTTCCGTGTTCGGTGGTCTCGTAGGTCAGTTTTTTGCCGACTGGGAGGGCGAAGTATTTGTTGGTGATTTCAGTGGTGAAATCGGCGGGGTTGATCTGCGGGTTGTACTCCGCGGCCATACTCCTTTTTGTGTTGTCGAGGACAAATAATGTCGCCCCGCCAACAACCAGCAACAGGACGATCACACCAAAGAGGATTTTGGTTCGTCGGTTCATGACCTTTCCCACTCCTTCTGAGTAGAAATTCCTGAAGGGGGTCAGAGCACCTTTGCTTGCCCATGGCCATAGGAAAAAGGTAGCGGTCCGCACTGAACCAGAACACCCTTGACGAACACCACGCTTGGGCCCCACGCCGTCGTCGGGCACCTGTACGCGGCGATGCTGCGGGCATATCCTGCCACAAAGCCAGCCCTGCACCTTGGCTACGGGATAAGAACCATGGAGACCCCGACTGCCGCCCGACATGCGGCCCCGCAAAGCGTCAACACTCTTATCGTGGGGGCCGGACAGGCTGGCCTGGCCACGAGCTACTGGCTAAGCCGGGACGGCGTCGAACATCAGTTGCTGGAACGGCGCGAAACTCTTGGCGGCGGCTTCAACGTGGCCACAACCCAGGGCAGCTGGCGGGCCCGGAACATGGTACTCGCTACCGGCGGCTATCAAAAGCCGAAAATCCCCGCGCTGTCGGCGCAACTGCCCAGCCACATCCTGCAACTCCACACCGACAGCTACCGCAACCCGGTCCAACTGCCCGAGGGTGCCGTGCTCATCGTTGGCACCGGCCAGTCCGGCGGCCAGATCGCCGAGGAACTGCTCGCCGTCGGCCGCGAAATCCACCTGGCAGTGTCCACGTGCCCGGAAGCACCGCGCCGGTACCGGGGCCAGGACCTCCTCTATTGGATGATGCAGCTTGCACAATTCGGCCCCGACGACGGACTGAACGGCCTCACCGTGGGGCAGCTGCCCTCCCCCGCGGCGAGGTTCGCCTGCAACCCGCTGGTGTCCGGCGCCGACGGCGGCCACGACATCCACCTGCGGGACCTCGGCCGCGCGGCGTCCGGCTGCACGGCCATTTGGAAGCAGCCGACGACGGCGCCCTCGTCTTCAGTGATGACCTTCCGGAACGTCTGGGCCTGGTGGAGGCGGCGTTCTACCAGCGGATGAAGCCGATGTTCGACAGCTATGTTGCCGCCACCGGCATGTCGGCACCGGAGCCGGAGCCGCCGCGCAAGGACGACTGGCTTCCTTCGGAGCCGGCGCGGCTGAACCTCGAAGCCGCCAACGTCACGTCGGTCCTGTGGGCCACGGGTTACCGGCTGGACTTCAGCATCCTGGACATCCCGGTGCTGGACGAATGGAACTACCCCCGGCACCACCGCGGCGTCACCGAACACCCGGGCTTGTACGCCGTCGGGCTGCCGTGGCTGACCGGGCACGGCTCGTCCATCGTGGCGGGCGTGGGCCGCGACGCCGAGTACATTGCGCAGCACATCGCGGAGAACATTGCACAGCACATCGCCGCCCGGTGAAGGTGACGTTCCAGAGGGTGGCTACCCCGCGCAAGGCCCGTCGAAGTCCACGGGTGCGGCGAGGCCGGCCGAGCTGAACCATTCCCTCGCCCATGCCTGGACCGAGGGGATCGCGAGTTGCTCGGCAACAAGCTCGGGCGGCCCGCCGAACACGGACTTCCCCTCCTCCAGGAGGTCCCCGGTGCCGCTGCCGGCGAGGAGCCCGAAGAGGGCAGGCTGGTCGAGGAAGGGAAGCTTCCCGCCGTCGCCATCGGTCAGAACGCCCCAGCGCGAGGTGAACAGCGAAAACTCTTCCGGACGTTCCCCGCGGTCCACCACGAGCGGGCAGGCTTCGCCGTCGAGCTGAATCCGCCGGTAGTTGGGCTCCGTTTCGTCGAGGGCCATCAGTTGGATATCGTCCAGCCACGAAAGCCAGACCGCTGTGCACTCTCCCATCAGCGGATACGGGGCGGCGGCGATGTAGCCGGCCTTGCTCACGTGGGCGGAGTGGCCAACGGCAATGTTGTGGAGCTGCCCCCGGACCAGGGGCAGGACCGCGCTGACAGGCTGGCGGTAGTTGGCGAATTTCCGCCTCATCAC
Organism: Arthrobacter sp. 01N444; assembly: GCF_056399305.1. Classification (NCBI taxonomy): domain Bacteria; kingdom Bacillati; phylum Actinomycetota; class Actinomycetes; order Micrococcales; family Micrococcaceae; genus Arthrobacter; species Arthrobacter sp. 01N444. The sequence goes on along the minus strand of NZ_JBFTRB010000016.1, from coordinate 95,318 downwards.
GTCGGCGCTTGAATTCGAGCCGATGGAGACCACCAGGGAACGGGCTTCCAGCGGTGCCGCGCTGGCCTGCGCCAGGGCTTCATCCAGTCCCGCTGAAAGCTCAAGGGGCAGGAAGTCATTGCCGTCCATGACACCCGAGGCCACGGGCGGATCCCACGGATACAGCAGCGGATCGAGATGGCCGGCGCCGCCGGCCCCGCTCAGTCCCGTGGGGTCAGCCGGGTGAAGCCTGATGGAGCCGTCGGCATCGTGCTGGAGAGTCGTCAAGGTGGCCCACTTTCGTGGTTCGGGACTTCCAGTGTCCCGCACTTTTGGGGGGAACCGGAGCATCGGCGCTTGTAACTGCTGGCTCACCCAGCACGGCGTGGAGCACCCGGTGCTGGAGGCGCAGGATGCCCTGGGTGTGGCACGGCAGGACCGATGGGACTCGTTCTACCTGAGCACGCCCAACTTCTCGTTCATGCTGCCGGGTCTGACGTATGAGGGTCCCGAGCCGGATGCCGTCCTCCCCCGCGACGCCGTCATTGACCTGTTCCGCGACTATGCGCAGCGGATCGCCGCATCGGTGCAGCTGGGAACGGAGGCCACCCGGATCGCCAAGGCGGGTGCTGGACTACATCACGACGCCGGGATCCCTCGTTTCCACGAAGGCGTCCTTCGCGATTCGGGACGGGGCGCCGGGGCTCGTGGCGCGGGGATAGGTGGAAGTGGCAAAGTTTCGACCAACGTCTGAGCCAGCCTGACGTCGCACTGTCCTCGCGCTGCACGCTTCGGCGCCGCCTCCTTCACAGCTGGAGGCAGGCCTGGAACTGTACACGACTGACGGCAGTATTTTGCTCTACAGTCAGCCGATGCACTCTTGTCAGAGGTGCGTGATTGCCTGAAGTCGGTGAGTCTGAGAAGTGAGCCGCCGCAGACAAGTAGAATCCTTGGCAGTGCCATCAGAAAGAGAGTTCACCGTGAACAACCACACTCCCCTCCGCTCCGTTGAGTTGTTCGGAGGTGCCGGAGGTCTCGCTCTAGGTACTCATGAGGCAGGTTTCCGCCCTGAGTTGTTTGTTGAATGGGATCGCTGGGCATGCGACACGGTCCGCGAAAATCAGGCTGACGGGTACGAGGCAGTCCAGGGTTGGCCCGTAGTTGAAGGTGACATCCGCAAGGTGGAGTGGTCAGCCATCAAGCCCGGCCTGGATCTGGTAAGTGGCGGCCCGCCTTGCCAGCCATTCAGTACCGGGGGTAAGGCACAGGCAGCGGACGATAAACGGGACATGTTCCCCGCTGCGTCTCATGCAATCCGCGTCCTTCAGCCACGGGCGTTTCTCTTGGAAAACGTGAAGGGTCTTACTCGAACCACTTTCGCCAATTATTACCAGCTGATTCTGCTCCGCCTCCAGTTCCCTGAGCTCGTCGCACGCGAGGGTGAGACATGGATGGAACACCTTCAGAGACTTCAGCGGGAACACACATCCACTAACGAACAAGGGCTGACGTATAGGGTTGCCGCCAACGTCGTGAATGCAGCCGATTATGGAGTTCCGCAGCACAGGCACCGCGTGTTCATGGTCGGATTCCGCTCTGACGTCTCAGCGGAATGGTCTCTCCCTACTGCTACGCATTCTCACGATGCTCTGCTCAAGTCTCAGTGGGTAACGGGTGAATACTGGGCAGAACACAAGGTTGCTAAAAAGAACCGTCCTGCGAAACCAGCTAGGTTCGCGACACGGATTGAGGCAATGGCGGCTGGTGATCTGAAGCCGGTGGGGATTCGCTGGCAGACAGTGCGTGATGCTCTCAATGGCATGCCGGAACCCAAGACTAGCGGCGTCAAGGGTTGGCACAACCATTTCCTGAAAGAGGGAGCCAGGGCGTATCCGGGTCACACTGGCAGCCCCCTGGATGAGCCCAGTAAGGCACTCAAGGCTGGCGGGCATGGAGTTCCAGGTGGCGAGAACATGTTTCGTCGAGTCGACGGCTCACTCCGTTACTACTCCGTCCGCGAAGCCGCACGCATTCAGACGTTCCCTGACGACTACGAACTCCACGGCGCATGGGGTGAAGCCATGCGCCAGCTTGGAAATGCTGTTCCGATGAAGCTTGCCGCTACTATGGCTCACAGCGTGGCAGAACATCTGGTCGCTGCAGGCTTCAGGGATAAGGAAACACCTCGCGTTGTTGAATCTCTTTCGGCGTAGCGACATAGTCAGAACGATATGAAGGGCTGTGCCGACCACTCCTGGTCGGCACAGCCCTTCATGCGCACGGGGCTCCCCTCGAATTCTGCTGGACTTAGGGAACGTCAGAAGCCTACCTATGACTCCTCCGGGACGGCTCCCGAGGCCCACTCAGGCTCGTTGACCTCATAAGTGTGTCCCCCACCGTTGGCATGCCAAATGAACATACGGGAGCGGTACTTCTCAAGGTCTGAGGTCTTGTAGGCCAAAACGTATCCGGGCAACGCTACGATTTTCCAGCCGTAGGGCAGGCGGTCGGCGATCCAGTCAAGCCACTCACGCACGGTACGAGAGGATCCTGCTAGCTGCTCACGGGACACGTCAACGGCGGCCAGTTCTTTCTTGTCAGCGGGTGTTGTTCCGTAGCGGAAGACAAACGGCAGAGCGGTCTTGATGACGCTCATGGCTTCCAGGAGCGTATCCACTGGAAAAGTCTTCTTGGTAGTCCTACGATTGTCCGGCGTTATGATCAGATCGAGATCAATCTGATAGGTGCGGTCAAAGTGGAGCCCCTTCACAGCCGATGTGTCGCGTTCCTTGCCAACATCCTTGTTACCAAAGCCGTTGTTGTTCCACGATGCTTCATTGGTCTGACGGAACTGTTGAATGAGCATTTTTTCAGGGCCGAGTGAGTCAATGTCCTCATTGATGTACATGCACTTGAAAATCATGCGGTCGATCAGACGACCGTTGCCCGTTCCGGCTGTATCTGTGCGACCGGAAATCTTGCGGTAGTGATGGCCCACTCGCGCGTTGAGGTTGTCATCGGCCTTGCCAATGTACACGGAACACCCATCAAGAAACAGCTGGTAAATGCCCGGGCGACGCTCAATCTTTTCCATGTTCTCGGGGATGAGCGGAACCTGTTCCAGCTTCTCCAGCGCTTCCATCAGCTGCGTCCGCATGGCCTCAGTGATGGAAAGGCTGAACTCCCCCACGTAGGCATGCTCAACCTCTGGCGTTTTTTTGGTTCTGATTCCCATTCGATCGATCCTAGCCGTAGGGCAGGCGCCCCTCGGAACCGTGCGTCGCTACAAGCCATCGCACCCTACTTGGGAGTTGCGCGGCAATCAGCCGCTCAAACTAGCCCTCTCCAGGCACTAGCGCTGTTGCTGGTCGTGGCGGCTCGCATTCGGCGATAGTTTATGAGCCAAAGAGCGACAAGAGCCGTTGATAGATGTTTGCAGTGACGAATGAGTTCTGGAACAGTATCCGCATGAAGGCGGTACGTCCGTGGTCCTCATGAGCCCGAGATGCCAACGCCGGCGGCCGTGTGCATGGCTCTCGTCAATCCCTTGGTGCCCCCATACGAGAGGCGTCGCACAGAAGTTCAACAAACGCGACTGTCAACGGCCATCGGAGGGACCTTCAGGCGGCCAGCTTGCCTTCAACCGGCTCTTAGATGGCCGCCTATGGGTAGTCTTCATGGCCACAATCACGAGACCGCATGCACAAATAAATCAAGGAACTGGAAGGTCTCAAACAATGGACGGTCATACTCCAACACGACTTGACGAAGCCACCATCGATTCAGCATGGCGGCCTCCAAAACCGAGGGATCGAGCAGAAGCCGTTAGAGAGCAGAATTCAGCCGCAGGCGGCGCGGATGCGCGGCGCATTACGTTGCCCGATGGCACGATGCGCAATGCATCAATTGAGCTTAAGCGTGTCCACAACTTTCACCGCATCTATGCATACCTGCGCTATTCAGTGGGTGGCAAGACCGTGAGCGTCTATGTAGGAGAGGTCACCGGCCGAACAAGGCTCGAAAATCTGGAGCAGGCTTGGTTCTTGGCGCACACGAGGGAACTGCTGGTCAGCAATGCTCCAAGAGCCTAGCGCGCGGTCATTTTTGGTTTATTTCAAATTCTGATCCACTCCCGGTGGGTTCATTCCACGTATTCCATCTAGGCAAGCATTCGTCCAGAGCTCTTCGCCGCTCAACCGCAAGCTTGCCAGACCGGCATTTTTGGCGCTGGGCATGCAACCATGTACCGAGTCGCCTTTCCGTCTCCGTTTTGTAGGTTCGCCACGACGGAAGCCTACTTGTCGTCCCCAGATAGCATCCACACTCTTCGAGCGTCCGCCACCACCGGGCATCATCGCTCTCCGCCCTGGGCGTTTGGCGCCAGTTGCCCGCATCGTCTAGACGCTTTATTTGGACGGAATTTAGCTTCTCAGCTGTCGACCTCTGAGTGGCGAGCCATCGCCCTAGCGACCTTTCGACGCGATCCATGCCCTTTGTAGATGGCAGCCGGTGGCGGGCTGCAACGAATTCAGTCAATTCTTCGCACCGTCGAGACCAGCGGATTGTGGCCTCCTCGGGAGCATTTTCTTCATGTTGTACTTGGAGCGACGCGTCTAAGCCCTTGTTCCAAGCAATTGAACGCCGGACCAAGCCGACCGGAACGCCGCATAGATCAGATATCTTCTGTTGAGTAAGTCCCATGCGATACATAAGAGTCCATTCCTCCGTGTTGTCGGATCGTTTATCCCGCATAAAGCGTTCCTCTTCCTGTTGATGAGGTTCACGTGCTCAGGACTGCTCTCACGCCAGAAGGTCTTGTATGCAAGCCCCGTATAAGACGAGCTGATCGAGCTTGCGAGTCCAGCGTTCAACCCAAATGGGATTCTATTCTGTCGCGAGGTAATGCGTCAGAAGGAGAAAGATCCCCCGCCCCCTGACGTTCCGCTGCTTCGTACGGCCGAACAGTGAAACTTGAGTTCTGCTTTGGACGCCGCCGCCTTTCTCGAACCTGAGTGGCAATACTGACGGCGGCCTCGTGTGGATCCTCATGCTCCCAGATCCGGATTACCAGCCATCCGCAGTCGCTTAATACACGGTTTGTATCTTCATCGCGGGCTCTATTTTCTGCGAGCTTTTTCAACCAAAAGCCTGATCGCCGTGACGAGGGACGGTAGTGCTCAGGGCAACCGTGCCAGAAGCACCCGTCGACCATCACAACTGTTCTGGCGCTAGGAAACAATATGTCCCCCGTTCTTGCGATCTCGGGCACCGGGCGTCCTCCGACTCGATACCCCAGACCCAGTGCTCGTAGTTCTCTGCGCACGGCCAGCTCGGGCCGGGTGTCTTTGCTCCGTATCTTCGACATCCGTGAACTGATCACGGATTCCATATCATCGTTGGTCACGAGGTCCTCCTTATTGAGTCCGGCTCCCCAGCCTCACTCAATTGTCCCGCGTCCATCCTCAGACTTCTTAACCTGCTGTGTGATGATTGCCAAGAGCGCACGAAGCCTACGTCTCACGCGATCACACAGTCCGCGGCGCCTTTGGGGGGCCAGCACAATTAGGGGGTCCTCTGTGGATATAACACCGTCTCCACGCATTCTTCGCATGCTAGGTGAAATCGAGTTTGCCGAGTGGCAGTGCATCGCCGAGCTCATCGACAATGCGTTTGACGACTTCACGGAAATCCAACGATCATCAACTCCGTGGCCCGGCGGCTTCAAAGTCACGGTCAGCCTGCCCAGCATGCGGGCTTCCTTAGACGACGCGGAAGTGGTTATTCAAGATACGGGTCGGGGTATGGCCGCCAGCGACCTCGAAAAGGCCGTCAAGGCGGGGTGGTCCAGCAACGATCGCTTCGACAAGCTAGGCCTCTTTGGAATGGGCTTCAACGTGAGCACGGCTCGGCTTGGACGGCGAACTCAGGTCCTGACCACACGCACGGGCGATCCTGCTTGGACCGGGGTTGATATTGACCTGGAAAAGATCAAAGAAGACTTCGAGGCAACCGATCTCGAAGAAGCCAAGACTGACCTCAGCGAACACGGCACCAAAATAGTTATAGGCAACTTGAAGCGGCCGCAAGCAGAATGGCTGCAGCGAAACGCACGGCAGCTGCGGGAACTACTGGGCAACGTTTACAGCTGGATCCTCAGCTCTTCCCCTGTAGAACTTTGGGTTGACGGGGTGCGCGTCAAACCCCGCATGCCCTGCGTCTGGGGCGCCGATCGATATGTGAACTATGGGAATGGCGCGACGGCTGAACGCATCCCAGCGGTGATCAACATCGACCAAAAATTCGCCCCTGCGGATGCGTGTTCTCAGTGCGGAAATTGGCAGGACCCCGGGTACGATAATTGTCGCGAATGCGGTGCTGATCAGTTAATTCCCAGAGATCGCAGAATTCACGGCTGGGTCGGCATCCAACGGCACCTAGATAAGCGCGAATTTGGCATCGACTTTCTCCGAAATGGACGCAAGATACTCACATTCGATAAGAGGGTTTTCGACTGGACTAATCCCAATGACCCGGTTGCCGGGACCGATACGGAATACCCAGTCGAGATTCCAAACGGATACGGTCGAATAGTTGGCGAGATACATCTCGACCATGTTCCCGTTACCTACAGCAAGAACGCCTTCGAGTATAGCGACCGCAGCTGGCGGGCTGCCATGGACTTCCTTCGAGGTGAAGGGCCGCTGCTGCCAAGGACCGCCGACCGTCTCGGTTACCCAAAGAATATCAGCGCAATAGCCAAGCTGATAGAGGGATACCGACGCAACGATGCAGGACGCCGGCACCTCGTTCCTGGAAATGGAAATGGTCCGATTCATGATCTAACCCGTGAATGGGCTCGGAAATTCTGGTCCGGAGACCCGGATTACCTCACCGATCAAAAGTGGTGGGATGCGATACAGAGCCACGAGCAGCGGAAGAACGACGCGAAGGTTTCGGCAGCCACAGGAGATTCCCCAAAAACAGCGGACGAAGCAGCGGTCCTGGCGGCACTTGGCATTCCTGCAGTGTCTGAGGCTGAAACGGCTGTGGACAAGACCATCAAGCCAACCGAACCAACGATGGAGGAGACTCTCCAGGAACGCATCGACCGAATCTCGAGGAATGCGATCCCGCTCCCGGAACTTTCAGTTAGCTTTGGACTTCCCGAACTCGGGGTGTTGGAACTTCAGACTATGGTTGTCGCAGATTCTCCCCTTCACGACGAGTGGGGAGGGAAAACACCAGTGTGGCTGAAGCCCGGCTCCGGTAAGTTGGCGAGGGTCTTCATCGATGCGCAACACGAACTATTTACGCGATTCGGAACCACTTATGAAGATGCGGTGTTGCTCGAACTAGTACCCTTCTTGAAGATCCGAGTTCCTGGGGGCAGCCTTTCGGCCGCAGAGGTTACTTCCCGCCTCAAGTCAGCATGCCTTCCCCATTCAGCTGTTGATCCTACGACTGTTCGCAACCAAGCCGCCGAACTGCTTTTGGATGTGCGGACACGGATGGCAGCCTGCGTCGAGGACGACCCGCAACGTGCTGTCCAGTACTTGTCCCCCGATGAACGCACCGCTGTAGAAAATGGGGTGGTCAACGATGGGGCACATTTCACCGAGCTTGTTTGGGAAGACGGTTCATTCTTGCTGTACGCACCGGCCCTCTACCTTGTGAAACTGGTTGAGTCTTGGCCGGAAGCGTTTTTCGACGAGAAAGTCTTCCGGGGCCCATACTCGACGCTCACTTCGCCGACAGCCAAACGGCTGAGTGTGGCAAAAGTTGTGGGCTACGTCAATGATCTAGCCACATTGGTTTCGGCCCAGACGCCCCCGTCGGCTGCACAACTTCAACGCACGCGATGGAGCTGCAAGCTGCTATCCGAAGAGTTCTCAAGCTAGACATGGCTAATTTTCTCAACGGTCAACAGCTTCTGGATCGTGGACCCCAAGGCCTGACGCTCGCAACCGAGCGGGCCCTTTGGCACCTGGGATTTGTAGACGTCCGTGTCATTGACGGCGCCCATGACAGGGGGGCCGATATCCTTGCGATCCGTAACAGAGAGCAATGGGTGGTCCAGTGCAAGTGGTCAAAATCCGGGCCAATTGATCGAACTGGAGTGGATGACACCGAACGGGCACGGACGGAATATGGTGCAGATCAGGCTGTGTTAGTCACGAACACGAGTCTAAATCGTCCGGCTAGAGAACGCCTGCTCGAACTGGAACGCGTTGGTATTCGCACCCTGGTTTGGCACGGAGCGACACTAGCCGAAATTTGGGAGAAAATGCCCAACCGTGTCCCTTCCGCATATGCTATGCGCGTCTATCAAGAGCGTGCCATTGCCTGCCTCGAAGAAGACTTAGAGAATTCTGGCCGGGCGCTATTGGTCCTGGCGACCGGCCTCGGTAAGACCGTCGTGGGCGGTGAAGTCATTCGAAGGCACCTAGAGTGTCGACCCGACGAACCGGTACTCGTGGTTGCCCACATGAAAGAGCTAGTTGATCAATTGGAGAAGGCTATTTGGAGACATTTGGGCAAATCCACACCTACCAGGGCCGTCCACAGCGATAGTAGAACGTCCGGCCTCGATGGCGTGACGGTGGCGACCATCGACTCAGCCCTGGGTGCAGTGCGTACGGGTTATAAGCCGGGTCTGATTATGGTCGACGAGACACACCACGTCGCCGAAGTGGGCAAGTTAGCGCAATTACTTGACCTCGCCAGCGAGGCGAAGCAATTTGGCGTGACGGCAACCCCTTGGCGTGGAGATAAATTCGACATAACGGAACGCTTCGGCACAGCTTCCTACGCTCTAGGCATTGCCGAGGGCATGGCGGGAGGATACTTGGCCAAGGTCGATTACAGGATGTTCGTCGACAACCTTGATTGGGATTTTGTTAAATCGGTCAGCGAACACGGCTATTCTCTGAAAGAGCTTAATCGACAGCTATTCCTTCCTCAACGAGATCAGCAAATAATCGATGAATTTCGAATCGCCTGGCAGCAAACTAGTAAACCACGCGCAATTCTTTTCTGCCAAACCGTTGAGCATGCTGAACGTGTCGCACGGCTACTTCAGCAGGCCGACCCCATGTGGAGAAGTGCGACCTATCTTCATAGCAATTTGAGTCGCCAAAAACGCCAGGTACTCCTGAATGCGTTCCGCATGGGCAGAGTGTCGATAATTACGTGCGTAGATGTTTTCAACGAAGGAGTCGATGTACCGGACGTGAACCTTATCGGGTTCCTTCGCGTCACCCATAGTCGGCGCATTTTCGTGCAACAACTTGGTCGCGGGCTTCGGCTTCGTGAGGGTAAAGATACACTCCGGGTCCTTGATTTTGTCACCGACATCCGTAGGGTGGCCGCGACGCTTCAACTCAAGCGATCTCTCGACGCCGCCGAAAAAGAAGAGTTGGCCCTGCCGGCACATTCCGCGATCACGTTTAACGATGAAACGGCAGGTTCGCTACTGAACTACTGGATCGAGGACGCAGCAAGCCTGGAGACGGCAGCGGATGAGGTCCGACTCAATTTCCCATCTCCGATCGGCATCGACTAATGGCCCGTGGATCTTTGCCCGAGTCCGTCGAGAGACAAGTCGTCCGAACGCTATTTCTTGAAGCTGAACTGATTCGCTGGGAGTTCCTCAGCACGCACGCACGCTCAAAGCAATATAGCCTCTGGCTGGCTTCGCCATCCGTCGGGGGTCTACTGCAGAATTTCATGTCGCTCGAGGATGCACGCGTCTGGATCAAAGATGGGCCGATGAAGGAGTTCGCGAGAGCGACGAACGGGCTCGGCAAGCATGCTGACCTGGTCACACGTCGGCTGCCGCCACCCTCTGAGATCGTCGCCAGATGCCTCGGGCCCGGATGGAACGTGGATATGGACAGCCTGCAAATCAAACCTCTTCGCATACGGGCACACCGCGAAGACCACCGTTCTACCTTGGCTTGGGGCCCCCTACGAGACTTCAAACATCTCGTGTGGGCCGCTCTGCAAGCGAGGGCAAGCGGAGACCGGGATGCATGGACGTTATGTGTCACCGCCCCCTTCGAGAACCCAACTCCTCGAAATGTCCAAGCCCACAATGAACGAATAGTCACTAGCTGCAATCTCGAAGTTGTACATATTCTGATTTGAGTTGATTTCTTTGATCCAGTCTACGAACCATTCCGAATTTGCGAACCCTATAGATGATGCCTGGCGCTTGCTTGACAAGCGAACTCAAGCCGTATTGTCGCTGCGCTTCGACGGATTCACGCTCGAGGACATCGGCGTCGATTTAGGAGTGACACGCGAACGCATAAGGCAAATAGAAAAGAGTGGACGCGCCATGCTTCATGCCCATGTCAGCAAAGCTCGTCCTGATGTTCTGGATGATATATCAGTTTCCTTCACAACTGATACATTTGTTGCGTTGGCAGACTTGATGCAGAAATTTGAAACGACTTGCTCTTACGGCATGACGTCACTGCTGAGCTCCGCAGGTTTCAGTCCACTTCGATTATGGGGTTGGAAACAGAGCGAATGGTGGGGGAAGTCCGCAGATGCCGCAGCCCTTGCGGCTAAGGCGATCGCAGATCGAGCCCCTTTTGAAGATTCAGAACTGGAACAATATGCTGAGGCACAAGGATTCCCTGAGGCCTTCCCAAAAGGAGAAGCCTTCGCCTCACCGGGGTCACCGATTGTATCCATACCGCTGGGATGGGTTCGGCGTCGATCCAAGATCGCAGATGCCGCACACCTTTGGCTAAGATCCAGGACCGTACCGGCTACTGCTGACGACATAAGTCGGGCTATAGGAGCAACCTCATCCCGAGCGCTCGCAGAGGTCCTGAGGCACAGCCCCGCAAGGTTCTTTCAAGTTCGCCCCGAGGGAACGTGGGCACTTACCGAGTGGAAGCAGCTCAACGAGTCATTTACCTATCAGGATGCCACGGAGGCTGTTATCGCCGTAGTGAGAGAACTAGGTCCCATGACTGAGACACATCTGGTGGCTGCGACATTACGTCGTTACCCGGTCACGACATGGCGAATCAACCAGTGCTTGGCTCACTCTTCTCTCGGGCTAACAACAGACGGAAGGATTGATCTTGTTGAAAGAGGAGCAACACCGATTCCGTGCCCAGAACCGATGCAACCTCCTCATATCGCCGAAGCGGGAATCAAGGTGGCGATCAAGCTTTCGATTAATCATGAGATGCTCCGCGGAAGCGGCATCGGCGTCCATACGTGGCTCACGTGGCGCTTCGGTCTTCACCACTACCCTTCTACAATGCCGTTCAGCGGCACTTTCCCCGTAATTCTGCGCAGACATTCGAGTGGCGCCTCCATATCTTCGCTCCGGGCCGCTGTCCACGCGCTAGGGCTTAGTCTGGGGTGTCTTGTTGTCGTATTATTGGATAGGGAGTCGTTAAGTGCGTCCATATTACATGGATGCAACGATTCTTGTCCTCAGGGCCCGCCCCTCGCCACGCACTGAACGTATTGTCATCCGCTCCGGTATACTCACTCAAGGCTCACGGCCCTGTTCCTGATTTCAAATGCTGGCTCTTTTGGCTTTACATCTTCGCAGAGAATTCAGTGGGCGGTCACTTCTCCGTGAGCAGCTCCCCGAAATACGGCCAGCGTTCGAGCGCCCAAGCTTCAATTCTTTTAGAACGGTGTTCGATTGTTTCCGCATTCCAGCTGTCATGGTGCATGTAGACCTGTTTTGTGGTGGAGAACACGGTTTCGGACTGAAGCAAGTTGCGGGCGTCGGCCCATGACTTGCATCCCTTGGTCGAGTTGGCGTCTGGGGATAGCGGAACAAGGTTGCCCCACGTGTTGAGTAATCTCTTGTGGTCCTCGGCCGACACTTCCTTTTGCCAATCATCGGTATAGTTTTGCGGCATAAGGTGATCCACCGTCATCGGAGGGAATGTTTCAAGAACGTCACCGCTGGTGAAGTCTCGCTCATATTCGAGCATGACATAGTTCTTTATCTTCCGGTGGTACAGGTCTCCGTTGGCTATCGCCTGTGTCACGGACGAGTCGTCGGGGAAACTGACCGTCGTCGAAACGATTTGGCGTCTGACTGCCGCCGGATTAGAGCCGGCTTCTTTCCAGAGCTTCTTGAAGATCGCATGCAGACCGGTCGGCTCGATGCCCTGCAGTCCCCGACGGACCAGGAATGATTCCATAATTCGGAGGCAAACGATCGCGTCTGTCGTGCTGCACTCGCCGCTGCTAGCGCTGGTGAGCAGCTGCATTGTGTAGGGGTATGTCGAACCGGGGCGGTTTAGGTCGACGAGACGGCGGACGTACTCGGTCAGTTCTGGTTCAACTTGGTCAAGCCGGCCCGAGTGGATGGCATTGAAAGAAGCCTGGTGTGAGCGAAGGTCGCTCATGAGTTCCAGGAGTTCACCGCGTGCATCCAGGTTCTTATTCTCTAGGGTCTCATTCCAGCGCCGGGATAAGGCGGCGAACGTTGAGGCTTTCGTAACTGTGGAATCAATAGTCAGAGCGAAGGGAAAGAAGTATCCGGTTTTAGCCGCATTGTCGGAGAAGGCTTCTTCAAACGGCTTCCATTCGTTTTGGTAGAGTTTAAGCGCCTGCTTACCGTCCTTGTCGAGCCGCTTCAGTATGTCGTTTCGAACAAGGTCAATGATCCCTAGCCTTACCCCTTCGTTATTGAGACGGTCGAATACTTCATTGGGGTCGTGGCTGGATCCGAGGCGAATCTCGACAAATTCCAGGCATTCCAGCAGCACATCCCGCAGCTCTTCTATGTTGGCCACGGCTTCGTCGTTGTTCAGTTCCACATTGTCCTGTGGCTTGGACGTGCGCTTGACAATGTGTTTGAGAATTATCTGGTAGGCCTTGGTCATGTCCCCGTCCGGATCACCGGCCTCCCGAGACATATCTATTTCCAAATCAAATTCGTAGCCGAAGGCTGAGCGCATTATGTCGTGGAACTGGCGTGTATCCGTCAGCGTGGGGCAGAGCTTCGGTTGGTTCTTGCTGTTCTTCTTTCGGCTAACCAAATACTGCTCAAAGACATCCTGGGCGACTTCCTTGCCAGCATCGCCAAAATGTTGCGCATGGGCTGCCAATGCCACCAGCGTAAGCACCATAGTTGTGAGGCGCTGCTGGCCGTCAATGATCCAATAACGTCCAGCCTGCGTAGCCGTAGCTGGCAGGTCCTCGTTGAACACGAGGGCACCGAGGAAGCGACGGGGGTATGTTTCATCGCGGACGGTGTCTATGTCGTCCCAGAGACGGTCGATCTGGGCCTTGCCCCAAACGTAAGGACGTTGGAACAGCGGGCAATAGAGCTGGACGTCATCGCCGAGTCGGACGTTCAAAGTGACCGGGTCGGCCCCCAGCTTTTGTTCAGTCGACATCCGCCGGCCTTCCTTCTCTCAATTCACTTTCGCCCATCTAAGCACACCCGACGCATCTGCGCGGCGATCGATACAGATCTTGGATATGCCCCCCTCCCCGAGGCGGTCGAGCGTATGTCATCTTCTCCAGGTAGTCAGGATGCGAGGTGTGTTCTCTTTGCTAGCCTCGATTCGAATCCCGCACCGTCAAGTGTCCCTGACCTCTCGCGGGGACGATAGCGTTGACACCGGTTCTGCACAGGGCTCCGTCGACACAGCCAACTCTCATAGAACCACAGCTTCGCCCTCTAACGCCGAGACGAGCACCGGGAGCGAGCGCCGGTCAAATTCAAAATGATCGCTCATCGAAAGTCGGTATCCTGGCAGCTCCTGTTTGGCTTCGGAGATGGCTGTTTCCCTCTGTGAATCTGCACTACCGGCGGCGCTGCGGAACCACAGGGGATGACCCACAACCACGCCGACTTTCTCGTCCGGCATAAGCACGACCGGGACATCCAGGGACCCGGCCGCCACGACCTCGCAGCCAGCGTCGATGGACCGTGCCGCCGACTGAAGCTCCTGCTTGCGACCGAACCATCTAGAGAGTTTCAACTCGTCTCCCGCGCACAAATCGAGCATGTCGAGCGCCAGCCTCCAGTCGAGAACGCCATGGAGGCGTTGGTTGTCCCACGACCTCAGACAGTCGGGGCAAGACGTAGAACATCCGGCATGATCGTCGTCTTCATACATGAGGCGCAATGTCTCACGAGTAGAGCGCAGCAGGGCCTTAAAATTTTCCGCTTTGGCGATCTCCACGGCGTATCCCGCCCCGTTATCCAGGCTGTCGGCCAAGAACACTCTCGCGGTCGGCTCACCGGCAGTGGTCAGGTGCTGAAGGCCTGCCTGCATCTCCTGTGGATCGATGTCTAGCTGCGCCTTCACCCCAGCGCGCATCACTTCAGCGAGCGACCAGAGGGCAGACATTCCTGCTGGTAGTACTCCTGCGGAGGTGGGAACGCCGCCGGTTGGCGTCTTCAGCCTGGTGAACGCGACTGTCACAGCGTCCGTCGTGCGGATTTCACCGATGGCGCTCTTTCCGATGTCGATCCCCGACGTGGGCATGTCCTTCCAACCACGCGTATAGATCATCTTGTCGACGGCCACCACAGAACCATCGCCCTGCCGCTTAAGGTCGAACAGACGCCCCCGGTTATCGTTGTACTGCAGCAACTTGCCCTGCTCATACAAACGCACATCGACACCTAGGACTTCTTCGAGCGCCGTCTCCTTTTGGGCGGAAACGAATGTAGGGAGGCTTTTCGACTGTGCCCGCGAGCCGTCGATACGATAGGGACGCGGCTTGTAGGTCGTTCTGAACCCTCGCGGCTCAAACATGGAGAATCGCACCACTTCGGAGCCGCAATTCTCACAAACGTCATCGACTTTCCGGTCGATGAACGTTGTTGCGCAATCCGGACAAGAAACAACTTCGTGGGCAGCTCCCATCGGGTCGACAGGCGACCATAATTTGCCCGTCTTCTCGTAGTGGGCAAACCCTGCTGCCGTGTGAACGAGTCCGTCCCTGACAACTTCGGCGCCTGGTGCGTAGTTCGTAACAGCCATCGCAAGGGGTCGGTCAGCAACAACGTTGTTGTCTAGGACCCGGCCCATGACTTCACCGTCGTAGAGATTGCGCACTCTCGTCGGAAATCCGAAGAGCGGAAGAAGACCGCCTAGCGCCAAGACCAGGCTAAGTTCCTCGTCGCTTCGTTCCGGCAGCGCAATGATTCGATCCACTTCTGCGACAAGTTCAATACGCGCCCAACGCTCGATCTCCAGGACCTGCTCCTCAGTGAGCTTCGTGTAGCGGCTCAGCTGCCGAATGACCTCGCCCACGTTCGGATGCGTACTCAGCCATTCAGCGACGCTTGGCCGGTAATCGGGCCATGAGTCGACCTTTCCGAACGACCCATGAAGGCTGTCGGGAGTCCATACTGGACTCCCCGCCACCGATGAGAAGGCCCGCTTGAGCAGCTCAGACGCAGCGACCCGCTGTACGATGCGGGGACGCCCCAGGTCCAGGAACGGCTGCGGCGGAAGATCGCCCGTCATTCTGTAAGCATTGTTAAAGTAGTACTCATCATGGGCCGAGTCACGGCACGACGTGACGGCAAATGAGAACGCCTGCCCGGCGCGGCCGGCGCGTCCAACTCGCTGCTGGTAGTTGAACCGCTGAGGCGGCATATTGGCCATGAGAGTTGCGTTGAGAGCACCAATATCGACGCCGACTTCCATAGTCGTCGTGACGCTTAGTACATCGAGTTGGCAAGTCCGGGGGTTCTCTTTCGGCGCTGGCAGCTGGATACCCTTGAACCAGCGCTGACGCTTACGTTGTTCACTGGCCGGCTTGGTCTGGGCGGTCAGCTCAGCAACCGCTATGCGCCTTAGATCCTGGCTCGCAAGCCATCCATAGTAGTCCCCACCATGTGCTGCTCCATCGCGTTGCGAAAGTGTCGAGGAGTCACAGCCTTTGTTGGCGCAGACTCCCGCGGAGCCGTGTAGGTGGACAAAGCCACAGCGGTCGCAAGTCCATACTTGGCCGGGTGGAGGGGCAAAACGTATGTGGTTCGTGGCTCCGTGTATTTTTAGGATCCAACCGTCGTGTGTCAGGCCCTGGCTCTTGAGGGCGCCGTATGCCCATGCCTCGAGAGTTCCGCTGTCGACATTGTGTAGGACCGAAACTCGTTTCAAGTAGTCCCGGACAGCGGTAGGGGTCTTAATCCCGTCCGCTCTGGCGGCGAAAGACCCCTCGTAGTTGAGGTCCAGACCCAACAGCCGCACGCAGCTCGCAGCAACCTCGCTGGCGAGATCGTCGTCGAGGCCGGATCCAGTCCCCGAAACTTCTGCACGGACCCAGGCCAGCCCCGTCGATTCAACATCGCGCCGGCCGGAGTCGAATACTTGTCGTGCCAATTCCATGTCCAGCATGTTGCCAAGCTTCTCTTGTGCAACAGCCGAGGAAGCAGCATCGGCCTTTGTCCAAAGGCCCGGCTCCGGCGGCGCATAGAAGGTGTACCAAGACTCCTTGTTGAACTTCTGAGCAAAGGGCGAGGGGCCACCCGGGCTGATTCCCAAGTCGACCATCTGTGTTTCGATCCGAACTCGGAGGTCGTTCCATGCGATGGACTCGGAACCGGCTGAGTTCAGGTCCGACAGTATCTGGTGGTCCGCCGGGGTGGCCACGCCAGCAGTTGCACGCACGACTGCTGTGAGCGCCCCGGGATTCGTCTGCAGTATGTGTTGTGCTTGGGCGAGTTCAGCAGGCTTCAGACTCGATGCGTCCGAGGTGAAGCGTCGAAGGATATCCACAACATCTGTGTCCGCTGCCTCCGAGAGGCCCCTTCGGAGCATTTGAACCAAGATGTCGCTGTACTGTCGGGTCGCAAGAGAAGCGGCAGTCCGGGCCGCAGAATCTCGATTGTCCGTGAACACTATGGTTCGGTAATCCTCCGGGCGCTCGCCAAGGGTCCGAGGGAGCTGGCGTAGGTATACAGAAGTCGTCTGAGCTGGCGATGTTGCGTGGCCTTGCAGGGGTGACGCGACCTGGCCTTGGACAAATTCAGCCGTCTGGCGTCCCTGTTGGCCGCATTGGGGGCATTTACCAGGGATCGCGGGCGTTGCGTTGGCGTCGCCTTCGCCGCTGATCTGAAGCACCCAACCATTTGCCCCTTCGGGGGCCCCCACTTCAATGCGTCCGCTAGTTTCCAATCGTGCCCGGACCCAGGCAACATCGAATGACTGGCTTGACCACTTACTGCCGGCGCCAACGGGCGGCTGGTCTCCGTGCGCCGGCCAAAACCATCTGTAGATACCCCGGTTTCGACGCGTCACCAACCCCGGTGCGTCGGACAGGATGCCCGCAGGCGTCGCGCTCAGGCTCTCTGTTCCGTCACTGAAGGGCAATACGTAGCCACCGAGGCTCGTATCGCCGCACTCGCCACACAAGATGAGCTCCAGGACTCGGCTGCCACAGTCGTCGCAGACTGACACGGGTTGTCCGAAGAGCTTGCCAACGTTACGGTACTTGTCTCGTCTGTCGGGAGACACCCCCGGGCAAAGGACGCTACTGCAGGCCCACAACCCGGACAATACGCGGGCAAATATGTGCCCCCGCAGAGGGACGCCAACTTGCGGCCCGAGTGCCACAGCTTGGAAGACTGCCTGAAGTGCCGCCAGTTCAGGATCGTCGCTGCCGAACAACCGTTGCGAAATAGTCTGAAGGAACTGAGCCCGGTACCTGCCTTCCTCCTCCTCAAAGCACGCCGCCGCAATAGCCTCAGAGAGTTCAGCAGATCGATTCACCAATGTCCCCGCCGCGTGTTCCGTCAGCACCTGATCCCGGCAAATTGGCAGCGGGCTCACAATTGCACGGGACTGCCCTGCGGTGACGAGGAAGCTGCTCTTCGACGCTCCGAAGAACTCCTCCAGGAAGTTCAAGCCCTGGTCGTCCTGATTTAGTGAAGCACTGGCGGCGATGATGCGCAGCTGGGGGCTGTCCGGTTCCAGGCCAAGCCGACTCATGAGCCTGCGCAAAAGAAGTGCAATTTCACTGCCGGCGGAGCCTCTGTATGAGTGGAGTTCATCCACTGCCAACGTGAACACGTGATCCGGCGATTGAGCAAGCCATTCACGAGTCTGCCGAAAAAGCGGTGCTTCGAAGTCCCGCATTAGGATCGCGTTGATCATGGCAAAGTTAGAAACCATCACGTCTGGCGGATCCTGAACCATATCCCAACGCGTGACCATTTCATGAATCGTTGGGTCAGTGAAGAGTGACAAATCGCTCTCTTCCACCGTCCCAGCAGACACAAGGCTCTCGTACTCCTCGGCTATTTCTCGAAGTTCTTGGATTACCCGAGAAACGACACCCGATTTCGCTGACGGGGTCGGGAGTACGTTGTTTCCGGGCGTTGCACCCGTGTACCGGCCAAACCAGAGGCGCGCCTCGGGGCGGGTTTCGGAGATTCTCCGGAAGGCAAGGCGGAGGCGCGTGAGCTGATCTTCCACTAGTGCGTTCGTGGGGTACAGGATCATCGCTCGAACCGCGGCCTTGCGCTTCTCGTTCTTCCGCATCGGGCTGAATGTGTCCCCAGTCCACCATCTGTTGACAGGCCCGGGCCTGCTCCAGCCCTCGGATTCCTCCACTAGCCGCAGCAAGATAGGCATGAGGATCGCTTCGGTCTTGCCGGATCCGGTGCCCGAGGTAACGACAACATTTCGTTTTCCCGCCTCTGCGGCCCCTCTATTCGTCAGGATGCTTGTCGCTTGGTGCCGGCGAACTCCTAGTCGTTCGCCGGGCTTCACGTACTGACGAAAGAAAGCGTCCCCAACGGTACGTCCAACCGATTCCGAGTAGCCGGCCGCCTTGGCCGTGTCTACGAGGTCGTCTGTGGTCGGATAAGGAATGACGGGTTCGACCAGGGGCTCCTGGAAGACTTGTCCTGGTGCAGCAAGAAGGTCGTCCCTGTCCGCGGCCAACCCTGAGGATCGGAGGCGATAGTTTGTCGAAAAATATCGCGAAAAAGCCTCTTTGAGGTCATCGCTGATGCTGATAGGAGTGGGGTGCTGGTTCATGACGTGAGCTTTCCGATAATCGCTTCAGCAGCGGCGGCAGGGACGTTGAAATAGTTGACCGAGCGGTCTGAGCGCCGAATTTCGGGTAAATCGCCGTCTCCCATGACTGCTGCACGTCCGTATATGCCTGGAAGTTCGGCGCCGACTGGAACTGACAATGTGGCTTCCACAGGGTCATAGGCAATGAGCGGGCGATCCGACACCAGCGCAGCAAGGTGCTTTCCCAACTCAACGGTTACCACTGCCGCCACACCGTGGGCGACGTCATGGGTGCTGCGAAAGTAGTATCGTGAACTAAAACTCTGAGACACGCGATAGAGTCCGGGCTGTCCCGCGACTTCCGTAGCCACCCACGACGCGGACTGTGAACTGAAGTACTCATACGACTCGGCGAAGGGCATGCTGCAGCGGTGTAGCCCTGCACCTACGGTGGACAAAGCAGGCAGCGCTTCCGCGAGTGCCACAGCAGCATTCGGAACCAGGTCCACGCCGAACTCCTCGGCGATGGAGGCGATTTTGTCCTGCGCGACATCGCCGACCACGTGCAACGGTTGGCGGCCTGGGGCGTTGACTGAAATCGTGGCACCGGTTGCCGCCAGAGCTTCCAGCACCTCACCTTTGAGTTGTCTGTTCCAAAAGCCGGTCAAAATCCATGATCCATCGGCTAATTGACCCAAGCATGTCGCCGCAGATTCCCACCGGACAACGTCGAGTTCGTCGTTTCGCTCCAGCTCGATAACGCTCAACGCCTCCAGATCGCGAAGCAGCTGGTTTTCGAAAATGGCCGTGTCTTCGAGTTGCCTTGCAAGAGTCGAGAATTCTCGACGAGACCCGGCTCCCAGGAAGAAAAGGGAGTCGATGAGGGAGCTCCAGCTCGGCCCCGTAGAAGAAAGCTCGGGCAGGGCATGTCGTGTCCGCCGGGCCGAGACTTCGCTGGAGGACGCGGATTTGCGCGCCAATGTGGGCTGTCGTTTGCTCATGCCGCATTGGGTGCAGATTCCGTACATCCAACTCGATTTTGGACGTTTCCCGTCAAAAGTCGGAAAGTCGAAGCGATGGCGCCCAGTAACTATGCAGGAGTTTTCGGGCGGCCCGGCCACTACAAGCAGCTGTCCGCCGGGATGCATCCGCCCGTTGCCAGCCCAATTCGGACGTGAGGCTACACTGCGGGTTTGGTGTGGCACCGAGGGTGCCGACAAAGCGAGACCATCGAGTCCGGGAACGGCTGCGTCTTCGCTCGCGACACACTTCATTGGCCACAGTGGGTCCTCCAGATCGTGGCACAACGATCGGAACCGTTTCGCAATGTCCGGGCTAGGCTCCAACGAACTTCTGAGCTTCACCGACAGGTTCTGGAGAGTTGTCTTGCCTCGGCGCAGCGATAATGTGAAGTTGGTGCAGCTGTCGGGCAGATCATCCAGATCAACTACTGCGGGCACCGACAACCCACGGTGGGTGACCCTTTCTTCAGTTTGGAGAGTTTCCGAATTTCGGGTCACCACAACTAGGTCAACGGGTTCGTCACTCTCTGAGGCGATCATGACCTGAATCGGGCTGAGGGCACTCCAGCGCGGCACGTGGCCGGGCAGCTTCAGTCCCCCCGTAATCGTCATTTGCGTCGACAGCCTCGGTTGAAATGCTGAAAGATCGGTCGCGGTTACCAGCGCGGGCGCTGGCGCCCGCAAGAGAACGACGTCGGAGAACACTGTCCAGTTTTGCGGCACGCCGCCTGTGCCCCCAGGAATTCGTAAGTACCCCGGCTGGGCTGCATCGTCCAGGATTCGCTCCACGGCAGATACGAGCTGCGGTTCATCCTTGACCAAGATCCGCGACAAGGCCGCAGCGTTTATTCGGTCGGATTCGATGTAACCAGCGGAGAATGCGTCGCGGGTCAGGATGACCACGTTTTTTGGAAAGCGGCGGAGCTCTTTCCCTGCCCCCACAACAATCCGCAGATCACCGGATATGGCCGAACCTACGTCGATGCCGACAGCACGAAAATCAAAGCCCGCAGACCCGATCCCAAGAGTCCCCAGCGGGAACTCTCGGGTTGCCTCGTTGAGTCCTTCAACATGGCAGGATTCCCCAACAGCTGCCGCGCCCCCGACCATCAATCCAAAACGCAGTTCAGATCGCAGCATGACGCGCCCGTCCCTCAGCGTAAGCAGACATCGTCCGGAATTCTGTCCGGATGTCCTCGTGCCCTCGGCAGATGACGCAGCACCTTCCCAAGTTGCGAACTCGGCAAGGGCAATTTCAACTATTCGACTCTTGAGTTCGGTTGAAGCCCACATCTTCACGAGAGCAGTGTTGGCCGATGTCCGGGCAGAATTGATCCAGACGTCAATGGCGCCATACATGTCTGTGTGGGACACGGTCATCCCGGCGACGAATCCCTGCTCTTCAAACATCTTCTTCAGGTTTCTACGCTCGCGGGCGCGCACCAGCGCCTGCGAAATTGGCAGGCCCACATAGCGGTGCATTAGGGCGTAAGCGCTCGGCATGCCCCGGTGGCCGTCCTGATCTTCCAGCCAGAGACTCAACGATTCCCAGTAGGCTTCACTGGATTTCGTGAAAGAGGTTCGAAATCTCCCCGATTCTATTGCCGGTACCGAAAGTAGTCCCTCCAGATTGGAGTAATAGCTGGATTCGACGGCTCCGGTGTCGATGTTGGCTCCGCCGATCCGCTCAGCGGCAAGTGAAAATAGAGTCAGCAGCGCTATGTGCGGCGGTGGCGGGACCTGCACAGAATTTGCCAGGGCCTCGCGTCGCCTGGACAGCCACAGAGTGGTTACGCGGTCGAACTCCGCGAAGGCTGCCCGGCCCGACTCCTTCCAATAGAGCTTGGCCCTGACGGCGTTCGCCAGCAAATCGTCAGCGTCATCGGGGTCCACCCCGAGGTCGGAGCAAACACCTGCAAAGGCCTCATCGTCTTTGTCCAAGTAAACGAGCTCGCCCGCCCGATCCTCACCGAAGAATCTGTGAGCCAACGCGGCGTTCCAGTCCTCGTAGTCTGCGCCAGCTACTGTTGCGACTTCATTTGCCGCCAGTTCAACCATTTTTTGTACCCCCAACTACAAAAGAATTCTTTCAGGTCAGATTAGTTGGGAGCACCGACAGTTTCAGATTCGACGCGCAGAAGCCGGCGTCGTGTCCTTCCGGTCCGCTGCAGGTGTGGGGAAGAACATTACTGTGATGATGCCAATTGTGCTGCATCAAAATTCAAACAGTGGTCTCTTGCGAGACGACACGGCTCCTGCGGACGCATCTGTTTCTGTAGCGGATGGCTGCTGAAATACCGGCCCAGTGACCACAGACCACATATGGCCACCATGGGCGACTTACTCAACTTCGGACGCTCGGCTGCTGCCCGTCGACCGCCGCACTTCGCTTGGTGATCGACGGAGAGAGACATTGTCGGGGCCTGAGGCGGCCGCGGAAACCTAAGACTCCTGACGGTCAGAGACGAATCAGCTTTCGC
Source organism: Arthrobacter sp. 01N444 (assembly GCF_056399305.1). NCBI lineage: Bacteria > Bacillati > Actinomycetota > Actinomycetes > Micrococcales > Micrococcaceae > Arthrobacter > Arthrobacter sp. 01N444. Next base: position 72,854 of record NZ_JBFTRB010000016.1, on the reverse strand, counting down.
ATTTGCGCCTCGAAACTGGGTCCACGAATCATCAATTCCGGCCCTCAGGACGGTTCCGATGACCTGTGTCCTCCTGCTCGGACAGGATTCCAGGGACAGCGACGCCCGGTTTGGCTAGGCAGTGGCCGACACCGCAGACGCGAAGAATCTGGCATTGGCTGAACAGCGGCGGCGCACTACTTGTGGAGAGCCAGAACAAGTTTTTCCTGAATTTGCTAAGAAATATTGCCACTGCACCCTAGGCTGGGCGAGATTGATTTCACTGATTCATATCAGAATTGCAGGGGGCAGCAATGAGATGCATTCCAAAGGAACCTGAGTTCAGCGACGGCCAGTTGGCGGAGAAAGTCGTTTGGGATGCGCTGAAGAAAAGCCTCCCCGACGAGGTCGTGCTCGCTCACTCAGTCCAAGTGCGAGACGGGCGCGCAGAACACGAGATCGACATTCTGGTCCTTTGGCCCGGTGTCGGGATGGCTGCCATTGAGGTAAAGGGTGGACTCCTCAGTGTCCAAAACGGGCAATGGCATCAATCCGACAGATCCGGGGCGCACAAAATTCAGAGTCCCGTTGCTCAGTCTCAGGGATCGCTGCACGCCTTCAGGAACTGGATCGGCGGTCAGCTCGGGACACCGCTTACGAGCCGCTTCGCCTACATGGTCAGCTTCCCTTACACCGAAGTTCCCCGGGTTTGGGAGATGGCGGGCTGCCCGCGGACTCTGGTCCTAGACAAGAAGGACACAGCGTCCGCGGCCGAGCTGGTCCGGACCGCCATCGAGCAGGAAGGCGGGGGCGCTTCGTCGTTGGCTCCGGCTTTCATGGAACGCATCGTCCGTGTCCTCAACGGAACCTTGGGAGATAATGACGCCACGCCGCAGGACCTCAAAGAACTAGAAGACGTCCAGGATCATCTCACCGAGCGGCAATCGGTGTTGCTGAAGGCTACCCGGTCACTTCCCCGGGTTAGATTCACTGGCGGTGCGGGAAGCGGTAAGACGTGGCTGGCTGTAGAAAAAGCCCGCCTCCTGTGCAAACAGGGCAAACGCGTCGGTCTTTTTAGCTACAACAAAGGCCTGAGCCAGTACTTGCAGGACAGAGTTTCGCACTGGCGTCAGGCCCAGCCTGCCTTCACCGGGGAGTTCCACGAGTATGCCCGGCGTCTCGGGGTGCCAGACGGCAAGGGGGCCGCCTATTTCGAGGAGGAATTGCCACAGATCCTCAAGGATCTCGCGGTCAATCTCCAGCCTCAGCAGCGACTGGACGCAGTCATTGTGGATGAGGCCCAAGACTTCGCCCCGCTGTGGTGGGAGGCTTTGCTCGCCACCACGACGGATGATGCCGAGGTATACGCCTTCCTGGACGACCATCAGGACGTCTACCGGCGTTGGAGCAAGCCATCGACGGACGGCGCAAGCCTGCTGGAGGATCTCGTGACGATCCACATCGATGAAAATCTCCGTAACACGAGGAAGATTGCTGAAACTTTCAAGTCCTTTGCGGGGGATCACTTCACTCCCCGAGGCAGCACCGGTCTGCCTGTTCGGCGGGTTCCATGCGCCACCGAGGACGCCCTCGACGTGGCGGGAGATTGCATCGATGCACTGATCGATGAGGGATGGTCGAACAACCAGATCGCGATGCTGACCACGAAGGACCGGCATCCCGTCCACCAGGATTACTTTGACCGCGGTGCCACCGCCGAATACTGGCGCGAGTTCCACGCCAACGACGGCGAGTTCTACGGCCATGTCCTGGGGTTCAAGGGCCTGGAACGATCTGTGGTGGTCTTGTGCGTCAACGGCTTCAAAGACCTCAACCGAGCCGCGGAACAACTGTACGTTGGTCTGTCCCGGGCCCGGAGCCTGCTTGTTGTGGTTGGGGACGCTTCGTTGCTAGAAGAGGCCGGCGGACGGGAGCTGAAGTCAGCATTGGCTCGCGCCCAGGTTTGGAAGCCGGCAGCTGCGGTAAATCTTTGAGCCTGGCCACTTGCCTGACCCCCAGTTGCAGCCCTGATGGTCCGAGAGCGTTGGCCGGAAGTTCAAGGCTCCAAATTGAAGCGGAGTCTCACGCTATTGCCGACAAACCTAAACATAGAACGACTGTCTGCCCGGAACGGATTGGGCAACATTAGGATCCTTGGCGACGTGGAAAGGGCTTCCTCGACTACAAGAAGTCTCCAACGATCTGTTCGCGCGTACTCTTGTGCGCATCGAACTTCTGTTTCGCCCAGCTCGATCATCCCACCGTCGCCTGTCGTGGCCTTGACTTCGTACATCACGTTGCCGGTTTTACGGGGGACTTCAAAGTCGTATCCAAGGCTATCGTCGCCGGCTTGGCCCACTATAGCCAAGGAGGAATTCGTTGATTTCCAGCACAGTTCGTCCACATGGCCGGGATCCCTGTCCAGCAACCACCGGTATGCGATCAACTCGCCGGCGAGACCAACTGCGTTGCGCTGTGTGTCGGACATTCGCTGCACGCCTGTTCCCGGGGGCCGCGTAATTGAAGTCCTATTGCCACCTGATCGTGGTGGGCCTGCATCTTGGAGTCGTGATGTTTGGTAGGGAGTCTGGAGACTCTTCGGGTTCCCCTCCAATAGTTTCTGGACAGCGTCGACAAGGGCGCTCATGGTGTCGTCGATGTCGACAACGTGGCCGTGCAGGGTCACCTGCCGCTGCCGCAGAAGTGCCGCTCGGCGCTCGGCGGCCACTGCGGATTCCTGAGCCTCAACGTCCCCGGCCGTAAGTCCGAGCTGAACCATATCGAACGTTCGTTCCATGCGAGATGGCCAAAAGCCTAGGCGATCGAGCCACCGCAGCAGCATGGAGTCATCCACTTCCTCGAAGTCGAGGGCCCCCACGGTGTCGAGACGATCCCGAACGGCATCGGTAGCGTCACCCTCAGACCAAGAAGGATCCGGGGTAGCACCTTCACGAGCGCACCAAGCCTTGATCGTGCGGCTGACCGCTTGTAGTCGATTCTGCAGTGGCTTGCCGTTGATTTCACGAATCTGGTCCCAATCCGGAAGCCAATGACGATCCAGCATTTGTCCAAACTCGGTGGTCATCAATGAATCTATGCGTTCATCGGCCAAGTCGTCCGTCAACTCGTCAATCGACGTTCCCCAATCCGGGTCTGGTGTCAGAAAGGTGAGGTCCCTCAAAGATGGCCAATCGCTCTGCTTCTCGAAGTCACGGAACTGTTGCATTCGCGAGCACCGGGCTCGGTTGATCAGCTCCTTGCGACGGATGCTCTTACGCAGGCCGAACTCATGGGCAAACTGGTCCCCATAGTCGATCGTTCGTGTACCCGGGAAGTAGCGTCGGAGAACATCATTGAACTCCGTCAGCCCTATGCCGAGACTGCGTCTCAGCTCGTCTGAGGTCCCGGATTCGTCCGCTGCCTGAAGGAGTTTTCCGGCGGCATCTGAGTCTCCAGAATAGGCAGCTGTCACTGCGGTCCGGACACCGTCCATGGTGAGCAATTCCGGATTGTCAGGGCGGATCTTCGACGCCGTCGGGACTTCCCAGAGGCATGGCGCGACGTGACTCAGCCGCTCGACTATTCCGGCAACCGAACCGATGACCATCGCTTGGGTTTCGACGACGCTTCGCAGCGGAGCACCGAGAGCATCTGCAATCTCCGAGTTCTCGGGGGGCGAGGAAGTATCGGCCGCGTCGCCGGCGAGCTTCCGCAAGTTAAGCGAGAGCTCCGCGCTAAACCGCGATTGGCCCGTCAACTCGAGCGCAGCTTCGGCCAATACCTCAAGATTTGGCCATGTCGGAGGGAAACTGACGCCTTCAGCAAGCAGAGTCGGAGCAGCGCCCGGCATGGGAAGGACTCCCCGCAGACGCTGGGGGAGTCTTTGTTGTCCGGCCGCGGTGGCAATTGTGATCGATTCGCACCTGATTAGCCGAATGCGTGAGAGATCATCCAGAGTCTTGGGTATTTGTTTACCTGCTCGCAGTGCAGACGCCCTCGGAAACCGCATCGTGCAAGCCACAAGCAAAGGGAGCCATGGTACTTCATCCACCAAGCGGCGGGAATCCTGTGCCGGCTGCCATGCTGATCCGTCGGTAAGCACATCAAGCTGCCAACCACTGGCGACCTGAACGCTTCCTGGCCAGCTTGAGTCAAGTACTGTTGCGACCTCGCCGAGCACGGCTTTCACCGTCGAGTCCACGTCTACAGTTGGCCACGCCAACTCGCGGATCAGGCGAGTCGTCGTGGACTTGTCCCCAACGGCTGTGACGAAGAGCGGTTCCGCTCCTTGGTCCTCGGTTCCTGCTACCGTCAAGTGACCAGCCCGATCAACGGTAATCCCCCGATTCAATGAGGGCCTCCATTTGTAGCTCGGGTCGCCGATCTGTGCCCAGGCCAAAGCCATAGTCGACCGGAAGTGCTCCAGGGCCGTATCTGGGACGTCACCAACGTCGAGCAGATCAGTCAGATGGTCAATCAGCTGCGGCGCGTCCGTCGAGTCTCCCCAGAGTCGTAGTCCCAATCTCTTTCTTTCGGTTGAGAATCCGGGCATGCCTGTGAGCAGCGCCCTTAGCGAAGCATCGAGGACCGGGGAGTAGGAAGCCGCCATTAGGTCGTCCTGGTTGACGAACCAAACATTATCGGGGGCCGCAAAGTCCCTCGCAGCTGAACCTGGTCGCGCGACAGGCATCCACTCTTCGCACGTAAGGAATGCCGTCAAGGGAGTCGGAATCACGGACGACTGCCCACCTGCACTTTGTCGTCGCCATGTGGAATGACGCTGTCCCACATTCACCGATGGAAGCGTCCGAAGTACAAGGCGTGCGTAAGCCAGCCTCTCTCGTTGGGGAAGACCGGACAGCTCATGTTGCCCCATGAACCAGCAGATCCGATCTGTGGTGGTAAATCCTGTGTCGGGATGATTTAGGTTGCCAGTCTCGGAGAGAGCGGAGCGCCACTGTGCGAGAACTCCGCTAGGCACACCGTCTGGGACTGATCCACCTGCGAGGAAGTCTGCTGTCAGGTTCCTGCCTTTGAACGACCGTTGTTCCGCACTTTCCATCACGGGAATGGTCGCGGTGACACCGATCACGAGAAGGAAGTCGCGCCAGCGCTCGGCCTGGGTACCGGTCACGTCCAGGTTGCGCCGTTCAGCCAGCAGTACGCCCGACAATCGCGACAGTTCAGGACACGTGCTGCTCGGTAGCGCTGCAATCAGTGATAGTTCGTCAGCACCAAGTACAGGCCATCCCGTGGAGAATCTGGCTCGATCGGCGGGGATCCAAGACCCTTCGAGGGTCGGAACTTCGAGTCCAACCGCTACAAGTTCCTTTGAATGCTTGGTTGGGTTGTTGGCGAACAGGCGGAAGGCAAATTCAAGAGCATCTTTCTTGACACTTGGTGTCGTAGGTCCTGACATGACCTGACCGAGGTGTTGCAGAAGTCCGGCAGTTCTGAACTGTCGGGCCAGTCCATTGTCCTGGAGGAAGGCGCGGCCACGGGTCCTCTGAGAGCCCACGTTCCATTCCAGTTCCGGATGCATGAAGACCAAACGTTGCTGCAGTGACCTCGGAGGCGAGACATCTAGATCGCTATCGACAGCATCGTCGTCGTCGGTACTGGTCGACTTGGGCGCAAAGAAGACTGCACGATTCCGGCGGCGTGCCGTTCCATCTGTGCGGTCGCCCACTCTCCGGTCACATGGTACGACGCTTCCATTCCCCGATAGAAGCAATTTGCGTCCGAATAGTGGCTCGCCGGATGCGAAGAGGTTGGGCAGATCGTCGTAGAACTTTCGCCACTCTGCGGGGGTGGCTTGGGACGAAGCGAGGTCCGCAGCCAAGAATTCGACCCACTCGGCGACCAGCTCGGGTGCTGGATCCAGACTGGAGCCGAGTATTTGGACAGTCTCGGCGAGCCGAAGCAATCTTGATTTTCCCAAGCGCATCGGATCGATAAGCCGGGCTTCGGTTGCACCAGCGATCGCAGCCGGAGAAATGACATCCCCTGAGACGTCGGGCCACCTATGAACCGTAGACAGCGTCTCCCACCCGAGCCCCAAGCAGGGAACACGAATCGCGTCGAGCAAGGACTGACCGGAAAGACGAACGCAAGCTTCCTCGACAAATCCGAAATCGCTGCGCGCCCAAGCCACCAGGTCGACTACGGAGTTCGCGTCCGGGTCGGTGGCCATGAGTTCTTTAGCTGAGCTTATGCAAAGTTCTGCCGCAGACTCAAGAAGCATTCGGTTCACGGGCTGCTCAATGTCCAGTCCGAGCCGAGCGAAATCGGTGACGAACGGCCCGTTGATATGCCCGGAAAGAGGTGCCCGCGCGTTGTCTCCCATCGGAAGATAAGTGAATGCTCGCGGTGCGCTAACTTCCCATCCGTCGCCAACTGCGACGCTGACTTCCGCAGTTGCATCCCATTCAAGCCATCGAGCGTCCAGCGCGCCTTCGTCGACGGACACCTGCAAAGCAGAGTGAAGTCGGTCCTGCGGAACCTCGCTGCTGACTACGCGGAAACAGAGCTCGTCGTTGAGAACTACCCGTTTACCAAGGGAACCCATCGGGGACTCGTGCCGGCTGAGTATCTCAACTTCCGACTCACTATTTGACTGGATCGTCATGGAACTCAGTCGGTCAAGAAAAAGCATCACCGGAGCTGTCGAGTTACGGAGCCGGTCAATCCTGTCTTGAACCTCATTGGCGGCGTGGGGCGATGAAACTGGAAGTCTTAGAACCGTCACGTACCCTTGGTCGCGCAACTCCTGCGAGCGAATAGGAACATCAAACAACGGGATGGTGAGCATGCTCAGGGAGAGGTTCTTCTCCACCTGATCCGTGAGAGCTTCATCTTCTTCAAGCAACTCCAAGAGATCTTCGCGTGTCCCGAGCCGGAACGAGTACCCACCGAACGACGGATCGTTGTCGTCCCGTGCGCTGTAGATCTCGGGCACGTCGCAAATTTGAAAAACGCTCTTGAACCCAACTCCTTTGTTGCCGATCCCTTCCCCGATTACCTTGTCGCTTTCACCAAGAGTCGCCATGCGCTCAAAGTTGCTACGAGATACGGGTCGTCCCCCATTTGCCACGTAGAGGACTCCGTGCGAGCCCTCGGTTTCGTCAAAAATGATCGCGACCTTGCCGTTGCGAACGCCTCGAGGATGGGCGTCGTAGCCATTCTGAATCAGCTCATGGAGAAATCTTCCGCGATACTCCTTGATTGTGTGGGCCACCATTGCCTTGACCGCGCGCGCGAATCCCACGTCATCTTGAAGTACGCCCTTAACAACTTTCTCGGCACGGGCACGAATGTACGCGGAAGGATCACTGTCGATGGATTCGGGACCGTACTCGAGTTCGCGGGAAGGAATGGCCTGAAGCATGTGACCAACTGTAAACGGGCGGACGAAACTCGAACCGATTTCGATGGCGATTCTTGGCCGAATATCCCCCTGCTGCGCCTCTTCACCGGATCAACACTTATCAGGCGATGATCGTCCCAGCCTGTCCTTCGCGATCCGCTGGCGGTCTGGAACCTCACCACGTTCATGAAGGCCCTCCAGTTCGATCTCGAGGAAGCCGCCATGATCGACGGCTGCACCAAGTGGCAGGCGTTCCGCCGGGTCCTGCTGCCACTCGCCGCGCCGGGTGTCCTCACCACGGCGATCCTGACCTTCATCCACAGCTGGAACGAGTTCATCGTCGCGCTGTCCATGATCAACGACCCGATATCCAGACGGCCACGGTCGCGATCTCCAAGTTCACCGGCGCCACCGAATTCCAGGCGCCCTTCGACGAGCAGATGGCCGCCGGCGTGATCGTCACCGTCCCACTCGTGATCATGGTGCTGATCTTCCAGCGCCGGATCGTCGAAGGCTTCACCGCGGGCGCCAGCAAATGAGTCCTCTCGACGAAACCGCCCTTGCGCCTGTCGCTGAGTGGTGGCAGTCCGCCGTCATCTACCAGGTCTATCCGCGGTCCTTCGCCGACGGCGACGGCGACGGCGTGGGCGACCTCGCCGGGCTCATCAACCGGCTGCCGTACATCGCATTCCTCGGCGTCGACGGCATCTGGATGACCCCTTCCAGCCCTCCTGCTCAGCGCCACGCCGCTGGCCGAAGACGGTTGGCCGCAGCCGAACAACGCGGCGTGGGTACTGCGAGGCTGAGGCCAGTCCGTTTCGGAGCGGTCCGCGTTCCAGACACACACCCCCTTGCACTATCACTTGTAACTGCTATCAGCCGCAGAAAACGACCACAGGTGATGGCGCAACATGGTCGCCGTTCCATAGTGCCCCACGGACCAGCGTCCGAACCATCAGCCGATCAGGTCGTTGTAGCCGGATTCGTCTTTGATTTTTTGGTAGGCCTCGGGCGAGACCTCTCTGATCGTCGACAGCAGCTCAGTGCTCACATCTTCGTCGTAATCCTCTGATTCGAGGTTGGTGTGCCATGCACCTACGAGCTTGTCGAGAAAAGACTTTTCGGACATATGAACCCCTTCACCATGCATCGTATTGGAAGCCTATCAGCCACGGGTCGAGCCGAAACTAATCACAGAACCAAAGCGGATCGAGTGCTTCGCAATACCCTTGATATCTCTGCGTAGTGGCACGCAGCTCTGCTACTGGGCTTTTCGGCGGGAATTCTAAGATCGAGCCTTTGCACCGGCCTCGCTACTTCTGATTCCCAGAGGTTGCTTGAAGCGGAATTCCACGACACTTTCGCCTTAGCGCGAACTCCTTCCAGAGGCCGCGGCTCAGGCGCGTCAATAAATGCGCGGGCCCTGGAAGGATGCGGTGCGAAAGTTTGCTCGGCGCTACTTAGAGGCTCGCACTATTGACTGCCGGCGCTCAGTAGGTGAATTCATTGATGAATGGCCATTAGAGCGCAACTATGCTTCGGATGCCATAAAGGCCGTACCAAAAACCGCCAAGACGATTCGTGACAACGCGGCACATACAGCATTCCATTCAACGGACTCGATCGACACCGATTCCATTGACGCGTTGAAATGCACGATCCGATTGCGGAGCGTATAGATCGCTTTTCCAGCAGACCTTGCAGGACTGTCCCCTAAATTGTGCTTTAGCGCACGACAAATATCGAGCAAGTCATCCTCCGACGCGTACTTGAGAATCGTCTCGAGGCTGTCGGATTCGCGAGGACGCCAACTGAGTTCCTTGTCCAAGGCTATAGCCAGCTCTCTCCATGATTTGTCGATGACGAGGGAGCTCACTAACTGCCTGCAGGATTCGAAGGCATACGTGGCTTCCAAGCACCGATATAGAGCCATGAACATCGAGCGCGGGTCCAAATCGAAGGTTGCCCTACTTAGCGCATCGTACGGAAGCAGCTGGATCCCACTAGTGCCAATCGCCCGAAGTTCTTGTGCAAAGTCGGAGTCAATCCACGATCCCCCACCCTCACTTTCCGCTATACATTGCGATAGAAGATATTGCGATACCGACTCCGCATCGATCACTTCACGAGACCGAAAGAGTCTCATCACAGGGAATAGATCTGCCAAAGCATCGAGCGAGTGCCCCTCGTAGCCCGAGTCGCCCAGGGCAGCGACCTCGACGACATTTCGGACAGAAACAGCTGACGCAGTTGGTTGGATCTTCAAGTCGGTGACCAAGACCGCAAAGAACCCCGACGACAGTTCCAATGGCTCTACAGTGGCGTTTTCCTCAGGAAATTCGAATCCAACTGTGGCTAGGTAATGTTCATCATCTTTCGCTAAATGAACGAGACCACGACGTCGCCCGAACTGGACTCGTTGCTTAATTATTAGTCGTTGGAGGTCATCATCGGTTTCGTCAGTTCCTTCGATGTATCGAACGCCGGGCGAGGCTATTGGTTCCCCTCTGGCATCACAGTACTCACCTAATCCATCAAAGAAAGCTGATTGGACAAGCGTCATAGTTCTCGACATCACTCAGCCCGCCAGCATTGCTCCAGATTTTCGAGTTCGTAGTTCTCGTCCATCAAGACCTTGAAGGCCTCACTAAACACCGCCCTTTCGTACCGACCGACTTGGCCTACACGACGATCAAGGACCTCTCGGAGGACATCAAGGCGGAGGAAGTTCCCGAGTTCCGGAGCCGACATCGTCCCGACGCGTACCAGAAGTTTCGATTGACGTGCTTTCAGCTCAGCGAGCCGCTCCTGTCGCTGGACCGGTTCCCGGTTCGCTCCCGGTCGCCCCAAGACAGCAACTCCGATAGCGACAATGAATCCGATCCGCGCAGGCTGGCTATCAAACACGTGCCGGCCTCGGGTCATCCGGCCTTCTTCATCCGACTCGAATCGGGAGAAAGCAAGATCTAGTTGCGCAAGCAGAGACAGCGCGTCGTAAAACTGTCCCTGAAAATCCATGTCAGCTACATTGTCGACAAAGTCTAAGCGTGAGAACTCATCGGATACTTGCTCACGAGTATCGACCGACGACTTACGGAGCGAGAACGCGATATAGAGTTCGACGATCGCGTCGCTCTGATACTGCGCCGCCGCAACTCTTCGGCCAGGACTGTCTGGAGTAATCAGTTTCTCGAGCTCAGGAACGCGATCCTGTACTTCTTTCAGCAGAGGTGCATAAACGACAGCGAGTTGACGGCTGATGGTCCACGGAACCTGACCGGTATTGAGAACGAGCATCCGGTAGACCATGGCCCGCACGCTGGTAGTAATCCAAAACTCGACCCGCAGCTTGCGGCTCTTAATCTGTTGGTTCGCATCAGCAGCCTCGATAAGCGATGCGGTACGTTGCATGCCGTCGATTATTGACAACTGGTTCTCAGCCCCGGGCAATAAGACACTCGCGATATGGAAATCTGCATCGACTTGTAGGTCCTCGAAAACGTGCGGTTCGACTACGGCGCCGATCACGACCGGCGGCAACACCGCGCCTTGCTCGATATCCGACACCATGCGCTGTCTTATTCGCTTTGCAGTGGTCGTGGTGAGAACAGTCCGCTGACCCACCAGCGAACCTTGATTCTGATGTGCGTCATTGACGAGGTTTATATACTCGCCGATTGCCATGGTCGTTTGAATAGACCAGCATTGAGTACGTTCGTCGAACAACCAGTCAGTCGCAGTCATAATTCCCTTTACTCGATGAGGACTCGGCTCCAACCTTTCGATCGGGTCAAGTTCCTGCTGACATTTTCTCTTGATGACCAGAAGAGAGCTTCTCATAACAGCTAATCATTCGAGCCAGTTCTCAGGCCAGCCACCAACGAGGTGCGCGCAGCGTTCCATACCGGTGTGATAGTAGGCTATGACGGAACTCCACCGTCTTTAGTATCCTACAATGCACCAGCACCACTCTGGTTGAACGATCATTCGCCCCTATCCTGCACCTTCCAGTAGGCGTCGTCCTCAACTTGATGCTCTCGATGAGGTAGCCATTCGTTACAGGAGCGCCGTCCGCTGGCGGTAGATTTATGGCCTCTGCTCAATACCATTGAGCTCCATCGCGGTCACTTCTTACTCTGGCCGCAGAGTTTATTCCGTGACGAAACTCCACGACCACGTTCCACAGCTGACTAACCTCTGGGGTTACTTCTCGACCAGTTCCTCGCTGCCGGTCTCGGACCAGCCCACCGCCTGTTCGCCGCGCTTTTTCCGTTTGAACAGCCCTGCGACGCTCCCTCCGACCGAGCCCGCCGTACCGGCGATAGCGCCACCGACGCCCTTGACCGCGGTGAGGGCCTGGGGCTCATCCGGGATCCCATCCCCGTCGATGTCCACGCTCCGGAACGCGCGCGATACCGTGTCGGCTGCGGTTGCTACCCCGGCGCCCACTGCCACAGCGCTCGTAGCGACGCCCCCTCCCACTGTGCTAGCAGTATCGCCGATCCAGCTTCCCGCCGTCTTCGCCGCGTCCTCCAGAGCCGCTAGAGCCCGGTTGGGTTCGGCGTCGCCGTCCTCTGCGTCAGCCTCGACAGGAACGGCAAGATGTTCGGGGAACATGTCTGGGGCATCGGCGAACGCTGCCCGGGCTGCGATGACGACTTCGCGACCGAACACGAAGCGCTGGACTCCTCCAGCCAAGGCTCCAACTCCGTATTCAATCGTTGCCTGCTGCTTCCCACTCAAATTTTCGCGCACGGTGTCCAGCTGACCCGTCTCCATGGTCCTAACCAAACTCTGCGCGGCGCCTCCAGGGAGGGTGTCCGCGAGCGTGTTCGCCCAGTGCGACCAGTCCGTGCGGCCAGCAGAGATCCTATTGCCGACGCCGACGGTGCCTTCAGGCGACGCGCTCGATAGGTCTGTCGCCATCGTTGCGATTTGCTTCTGGCTCACGCGTTCGTTCGAGAGTCCGTAGACAAGGGCGAGGGCCTGGTCTTTGTCGAGGTCCATTCCGTGAATATCGGCAATAGCGAGCGCGAAAACTGCGGTGATCTCGAACTGCAACTGCTCATCGCCTGCGGGAAGGAGAGCAGCGGCTCGCTGTGCACCGTTCTTCGCAGTACCCAGGGCCATGTTCTTTGCGGCCTGTTTCGCAGCGCTCCTTGCGGCAAGTTTGACGGCCTCCTTGCCAGTCTTCTTGGCGGCCTGTTGTCCCGCACTCTTCATGCCGGCTGCTGCCGCCCCGACTCCTGGAATCATCGCGATACCAATATCAGCCGCGATCGTGCCGGCGCTGATGAGGGCACCAGCAGTGGTGATCGAGGTTCCGTAGTGACGCTCCAACATCTGGATCACCTCAGCGGGCGTTGCGTCCGGATGCCGCCGGCGGAGCCTCATGACGTACTTGCGAGCGATCGAGTGACGAGCGCTGACCGCCTTCGCAATGTCACGCGTGGCGTCCTCTCCGACGAGCTCCGCCTCCAGCGTGATGCTCTCGATATTGGTCATCGCTTACTCCTCTGTGGTTGCACCTCTTCGGGAGGTGTGAACGCGGCTCGTAGGTGAGAATCCGCCAGTGCGGCCCTGGATCTATGGTGATTGTATTCATGGATCCAGGCCTGGTAGGTCGCGGCGCGTTCAAACCCCTCGACGAAGTGACTCCCACCTGAAGACCCGGCTGGAAACCGGCGAGCTCCTCACCACTCCCGGCTCCCTTATGTGCACCTGAGGCGCCCCGCGAGCGCAACCCGGGAGCCGCCGTCGTGGTGAAATGTCCGGGGCTGTTGGCGCCCCGATCTCGCACCTTGCCGCCCCTTAACCCCGGCGGTAGCCTGAAAAGCAGATGACGGGCCGCGCCGCCCACCACCGGTTCCGCGAGTGCCGGGCCGGGCAGCGCCCACAGGCTCAGACCCGCCGCCGGGAACGGGGAGACGCGATGTCTACACTCGCACACGGCCGGGAAGCGTATGCCGAACGGCGCTGGACGGACGCCGTAGGGCAGTACACCGCTGCCGACCACGATGCCGAACTGCCAGCCAGTGATCTGGAGCAGCTAGCCGCCTCCGTCATCCTCACCGGCCGGGCCCCCGAGGGAGTGGACATCCTGGTCCGGGCGCACATGAAGTACCTCGCCGATGGCGACTACCCCGCCGCGGTCCGCTGCGCTGCGTGGACCGGGATGAACCTCATCCTGTTGGGCGAACCGGCCCGCAGCGCCGGCTGGCTCGCCCGCGCCCACCGGATCGTCGACGACCTGCCCGAGCTCTGCCCCTGCGAGGGCCTTCTGTCCATCCCCGCCGGGCTGGACGCCCTCTACCAAGGCAACGGCGCCACCGCCGCGGAAGCCTTCACCCGGGCCGCCGACCTCGGCCGGGAACGCGGCGACGCTGACTCGGCGGCCCTCGGTACGCTGGGCCTCGGGCAGGCAAAGATCTTGCTGGGTGAGTTCGACGGCGGCTTGGCCCTGCTTGACGAAGCCATGGTCGCCGTCACCGTCGGGGAAATCTCCCCTATCCCCGCCGGGATCATCTACTGCGCAATGATCGAAACCTGCCATCTGGCCTTTGACCTGCGCCGCGCCCACGAGTGGACGCGGGCGCTGGACAGGTGGTGCGACTCGCAAGAGAACGTGGTGGCCTTCAGCGGCCAGTGCCAGATGCACCGGGCCGAGCTGTACCGGCTGCACGGTGCCTGGACCGAGGCGATCGACGCTGCCAAAACCGCGCAAGACCTCGCCTTCCACGGCGACCACATGGCCACCTACGGCGGCTTTTACGAACAGGGCGAAATCCACCGGCTCCGGGGCGACTTCGACGCCGCCGAGGCCTCCTACTTGCACGCCCAGGAGACCGGTTTCCCGCCGCAGCCCGGGCTGGCGCTCCTGCGCCTGGCCCAAGGCAGGCCGGACCAGGCCCAGTCCATGCTCCGGCAGGCCATGGACGGTGCCGCCCCCGACTACCGGCGCCGGATGCTCGCCGCCCGGGTGGAGATCGAACTGGCAGCAGGCGACGCTCTGGCAGCACGGACCGCCTTGGAGGAGCTGGCCTCGCTGTGCGCCTCGATCGACAGGCCAATGCTGCACGCCCTCGCCGAGCAGTCGGAGGCCTCCGTCCTGTTCCACGAAGGCGACCCCGCGGCTGCCTTGGTCCTGGTTCGCCGCGCGTGGTCGCGCTGGCTCAGCCTCGATGCACCGTTCGAAGCGGCCCGCTGCCGCGCCCTCATGGCCCGGCTGTGCACGGCGCTCGGCGATGAGGAGTCCGCCCAGCTGGAGCGTGAGGCAGCCCGGGCAGTATTCTCCGAGCTGGGCGCCGCGCCGGCGCTATCGGAGCTTGAGCAATCGGCGCCCGCTGCGCCGGACGCCCGGATAGCCCTGGCGCCAACCACCGGGAACGACGCTCATCACGCCGCCGACGCCGGGCCGCTCACCGCCCGCGAAACCGAGGTGGTCCAGCTCGTCTCCGCCGGACTGAGCAACCGGAACATCGCTGCCGAGCTGTTCATTAGCGAAAAAACGGTGGCCCGGCACCTGAGCAATATCTTCACCAAGCTGGGCCTGACGTCCCGGGCCGCGGTCACGGCCTACGCCTACCGGCACGGACTCGCCTGACCACCCTCCCTGCACAAAATTACCCATTCCCCGCCCGCCGGACTTCTCCCAGGGCAGACGGGAAATGGGTGATTCGTCCGATTCGCCGCGACGCGACGAAAAATAACGTTAATTGCATGAACGTTTCATTGCTCGCAGGGATGGTTTCCACCGGCCTCTTCGCCGTGAGCTACTTGCCCATGCTGCTCAAGGCCCTGCTGGTACCTGCGCTTCCGGAGTGTTCATAACCACCCAACTGCACATGCATCACCAAGGAGGACACCATGAACACCACCCCAGCAACTGACACCGCCGGCGTCATCGGCACTGCCGCCGTCGACACCGTCATCATCGGCGCCGGACAGTCCGGACTGGCGCTGGGCTACTACCTGGCGCAGCAGCATCGGAACTTTGTCATTCTCGACGCCGGCACACGGGTTGGCGAGGCGTGGCGGAGCCGCTGGGACTCGCTGCGTCTGTTCACCCCCGCCAAGTACGACGGCCTGCCCGGCCGGCCCTTCCCCGGCGACCGCCTTGCCTTCCCCACCAAGGACGAGCAGGCGGACTATCTGGAGGACTATGCCTCCCGGTTCCACCTGCCGATCCGGCCCAACACGGCCGTCACCCGGCTGAGCCACGACGGGCAGCGGTTCCATGTCACGGCCGGGGCGCAGCGCTGGATGGCGGCAAACGTCGTCCTCGCCACCGGTGCCTGCCAGCTGTCCAAGACGCCGGGCTTTGCGGCGGAACTGCCGTCCGACGTCGTGCAGCTCCACTCCCACAACTACAAGAACCCGGCCCAGCTCAAGCCTGGTCCCGTCCTGGTGGTGGGGGTGGGCAACTCCGGGGCGGAGATCGCCCTAGAGACCAGCCGCACGCATGAAACTTGGCTGGCCGGCAAGCCGAGTGCCGAGATCCCGTTCCGGCACGGCCGGACCGCGGCCCGCTTCTTCCTCCCGGTGGTCCGCTTCGCCGGGCTGCACGTGCTAAACACCAACACGCCGGTCGGGCGCAAGGCGCTGCCCAAGATGGCAGCCATGGCGACGCCGTTGATCCGCACCAAGCTCGGGGACCTGGGGGCCGCCGGCGTTCACCTGGTGCCGCGGGTCACCGGAGTCCAGGGCGGCGAAGTAATTCTCGACGACGGTCAGCGCCTTCCGGTGGCAAACGTCATCTGGTGCACCGGCTTCACCGAGGCCTACCCATGGCTGGACATCCCGGCGCTGCCCGCGAACTGGCGGGAGCAGCAGCACCGCGGGATCGTGGATGCCCTGCCGGGCCTGTACCTGCTGGGGAAAGATTTCATCTTCTCGGCAGCATCGGAAACCCTCCCCGGCGTGTGCCGGGACGCCAGGCACCTGGCGAAGCGGCTGGCCGCCACCCGGGCTCCGCAGCACGCAGTGGAGGTCCCGAGCGGGTTGACGGCATAAGGCACGTGGACACGTCTTTGGCGCACCGGGACCGGCTGGCGTCGGCACGGGGAATGTGGGTCAGGTGGTGAGCGGCGGCCCGATGATCTCGATGTTGTGGCGTGCAGCGATCGCGGTTAGTGCCTCGCCGTCGATGGGTTCAGGTTCCGGCAGTTCCCTCCGCGCTGCGGGTGCTCCCACCTCGGCGGTGAAGGTTTCGAAGCCGGCCGGCACGGTGATCACCAGGCAGCGGAAGGGCTCGTGAGGGCCCGCCAAAAACGAGTGGGTGGAACCTTGGGGAAGAAAGGCGAAATCACCCCTTTGCACGGTGAAGCGCTCACCGTCGCTCTTGAAGAGAGCCGTACCCGAAATAATGTAGAAGGATTCATCCTCAACCAAATGCCGGTGCATCGGCGGAGAGTAACCCGCCGGATGCAAAATCTCTACAACGGTCAGCCGCTGCTTCGTCTCCGGGCCGCCTGCCTTGACCAAGACCAATGCATTCGTGAACCACAGTGCGGTCCCTTCGTCGGCTGCAAGTTTGTACGCCCTGCCCTGTACGAGGGTGGCCGGCGCGGTCGTATCATCGATCCTGTCCATGACGCTCCTCAGCTTGGAAGTGCCTGCAATGCTACTCAGGATCCCGATCCGATCAATGCCGTGCAGCGTACTGGCGTCCGCACCCACCACAGGACGGAACCGACATAGCACCGGCGGGACCTAACCTCACGATGGGTCCCGGTCTCCCAGAAGGGCTGCCAGCCGGGCACCAGGTCAGCCACCACCCATACGAGAGTCAACGCGGCACGTTGCCGCCTCCTAAGCCCCGCGCCAGCGGGTGGACCGCTTCCGCATCGAAATGACACTCCCACGCCGAGCTGACTCCGGCCACTACCCGTGGGTGCCAGCGGCGCCCACCAGGCCGAACAGCGTCCCGGCCGCCAATGCAATGAGGGCACGCTTCCTGGTGGGATACAGCCAGCGCACTGCGAACACGGCCACTGCCATGATGACCCCGTTGACGACGCTCAGGATCACCGCGACCCATTCGGTGCCGGTGGCCACGCCGAAACCTCCGCCGCTGCAGCCGCTGATCCCGCACCAGGCCAAACTCGCCACCATCCACTGCGGAAGACTCAGCAAAACTGCCAGCGGCACGGTCCACCAGAGCTTTCTGGCGTCCGGGGTTACCCCGCGCAGTTTCACGCCCGGGTAATGAGGCGGGGCGCCAGGCATGCCGGCGCCCGGCACCCGTGCGCGCTTCCGGGTGCTGAGGACAATCCTTCGGAAGACACCCGCGTTGACCACCGCAAGGAGGACGTATCCCGAATAGTAGAGAACAGTAATCAGGCCCAACTCACCCCCGGAGCCGAAAGTGCCGATGATGAAATAGCCAACCGAAACGGGCAGTGTCAGAACCACCATGGCGAGCAGCAGGTCTTCCTTGAACCTGGCATCCAGGGCCAGTTCGAAGCCTGCGGTTAGCAGCGCGGCGACAACAACGGCAACCACCACCGACAAATAGGCGACGACGGCGGTTCTGGCCCAGCGCGGCAGCGAACTTTCACTCGGCCGAGATCCCCTCATCACAACGCTCCCCCTTGACGTCGTTCCGGCCCACTCTGCGCGCGCGAACCGATACAGCCGGCACACCCACGGGCTGCGGCACTTTGATGGTCGCACGCTAGGCACCCAAAGTGCTCGCCATCTGCTTCGGGAAGGTCTTCGAGCAACTGGGGCACCCGCCCGTCAGGAGCAATCCTGCGGGCCCGTTGCCCGGACCGTATGGCTGCTCCCCAAATAGTGCCGCCTCTAAGATGAGGCATGGACTTCGAGGACACGCTCTGGACGGTTTTGGGGGCCGGGCTGGTTCTGCTGATGCTCGTTGACGTCTTTCGTACGCTGCTTTATCCGCACGGCTCCGGTCCCCTGGGCCGGGCGATCATGCGGGGATTCTGGCTTGTATCGAGAAAACTGCGGGGCCGGGGCTCCTTCATCGCAGCACCCTTGGCGATGGCCGCTGTCATTGGTGCCTGGGCAGGCTTGGCGGCCATCGGCTGGGCGCTGCTATACCTGCCCCATCTGACGGACGGATTTGTTTACGGAGCCGGAGTTCCCCTGCGGGCCGACTTCGCCGAAGCCCTCTACATCTCCCTGGTCACTCTTTCCACCGTGGGGTTTGGCGATATCGTGGCAACGCAACCACTGCTCCGGCTGGTTGTCGCCCTTGAGGCCGTCACCGGATTCGGCCTGCTGACAGCAACGGTGACTTGGATCCTGCAGACTTTCCCTGCCCTTAACCGACGCCGGGCCCTTGCCCACCAGCTGAACCTGTTCAGGGAGGCTGCAGGTCCGGCAGGTGTATCGGCCATGGATCCCAGTCACGCTGCCGGCCTTTTGGAGGCAATTGCCGGAAACGTGGCTACGGTGAGCATAGACCTGCTTGCGTTCCACGAAACCTACTACTTCCGTGAAATTGAGCAGCGCGGCTCCCTCCCCGCCACGGTGGCCTACGCCCAGGAGCTGGCATCCCAGGCCCAGCGCAGCGAGAACCCTGAACTGCAGTTCGCCGGACGGATGCTCCACGCCGCGCTGGACGGACTCGCGGAGGTCCTCCGAGGCAAATTCGGCCATTCCGGAGCCACCTCTTCCGATGTGTTCGACAGCTACGAGCTGCACCACCGGCACCGGCGTCCGGGGGATCCGCACACGAACTAGCGTGCGGGTAGCCGCTACTGCGTACCCTGCCGTTCTGACCGCGCTCTTCAACCTGTCCAGCGGCGACGCCTGGATCGAAGCCGGCCAGGCGTCGCTGAAACCGGCTCCCGCATTGGTGGCGGGAGCCGGTTCTCTCCGGCTTCGTAGCCGGAGACAGCGATGCTTTGCGTCGTTGACCGGGGCCAGACTCCGGCCTACGCGCGCTGCGAAATGTTGAAGATGTTCCCCTCGCTGTCCAGGAACCAGGCTGCCTTCCCCCAGGATGCGGTGGCAACGCCGTTCTCCGTCTTCAGGCCGGGAAAATCGTAATCTTCAAAGACGACGCCGCGGCCCCGCAGTTCTTCCATCTCGCGTTCGAGATTGTCCGTTTCCCAGCCGATCTGGGTGTTCTTCGCGGTCCCGGCATTTTCCGTCTGGTAAACAAGGAAGCGGGTTCCCTGGCCGCAGCTGTACATGACGCTGCCCTCCTCCATGGATTCGGAGGGTTCGATTCCCAGCTTGTCCCGGTAGTACTCCTTCGCCCTGTTGATGTCCCTCGCGGGGAGGACGGCGATGATGTTTGAATCCTTGAGCATGATGATTCCCTTCAGTGCGTTGATGACCGCAGCGATGGCGATGCTCCCCCCGGTTTCGGTCCCCGGAATACCTGTCCGGAGCCCGTGACCGCCCCTGCGCCGAGCCGGGGGCAGCCACCTGGGACTCTTCAACGCCGCGCCACTCATCACCAGCGTGAGGGGTCCCCGAAGTTATGTGGCCATTATGGACCGATCTGGTCCTGCGGAAACAGGGGTGACTGGCATTGGGCTGAAGGGACGCTCTTCGGACAGCGAGCTGCAAAGCGCACTTCCGCCGGTGGCCGCACGATGCCAGAGTTGAAGGATGAATGCGGAGTCCGTTAATGAGGGAACCGGGAATCAGGAAACTGGCGGGCTGGTCCTGAACCTGGAGTGCACGCTCGCCGCTCCCCCGGATGAAGTCTTCAGGATGCTGACGGAATCGGCCGAACTGGTGAAGTGGTGGGGTCCGCACGGCTTCATCATCCCTGCAGCCGAAGTCAACCTCGCCGAAGGCGGCCGCTACCGCTTCGCCATGACCCCACCGGACGGTGAACAGTTCCACCTCTCAGGCGAGTTCCTGGAGATCGATCCTCCTTGGCGCCTGGTGTACACCTTCCGCTGGGAGGAACCGGCGCCAGACGACCGGGAGACCGTCGTCGACCTCTCACTCGGGAGTACCGGCACAGGCACGCGCCTGGTGCTCGCCCAGGGACCGTTCCTGACGGACGAACGCCTCGAACTGCACCGCAACGGGTGGACCGAGTCGTTCGAGAAATTGCAGGGGGTCCTGGGTGGCGGCACCTAAGGAGCCTGACCCGCTGCGGAGTTCCTGCAGGGTGATGATCCGCCCGGAACACGAACGATTTTTCGCATCTCCAGGCCCGCCACCCGGCTCGGCCCCTTGGTGTTCACCCCCGGTCCAGCTCCCCGCACACAACAGTCCATCTCACCTCCCTACGGTGGACGGGTCGCCGGCACGACGCCGGTAACGTCACCCGGGAGGAACCATCACCATGCGCACACCCCTGACTGCCGTGGCCACCGCCGCGCTCATCGCCTCGCTGGCGAGCCCCGCCGTCGCCGCTTCCAACCCCGAAGCCGGCTCGCCGTCGTCGAACGCCGCCACAACAAAGGCCGCAGAGGCAACAACGGCAATCAAGACCAACGAGAGCAACGGCTCCTTTGACCTGCAGGCGCACCGCGGCGGCCGCGGCGAATGGACCGAGGAATCGCTGGCCGCGTTCGCCAACTCGCTGAAGCTCGGCGTGTCCACGCTGGAGCTGGACACCCACCTGACCACCGACGGCAAGGTGATCGTCTGGCATGACGACACCATCCAGGCGGACAAGTGCCGCGACACCGCGCCGGCGACTCCCGGCGATGCGCAGTACCCCTACGTCGGTGACCGGGTCGCCGACCTGTCGCTCGCGCAGATCAAGACCCTGGACTGCGGATTCACCCAGTTGAAGGGGTTCCCGGAGCAGGACGTGATCGAGGGCAACCGGATCGCCGAGCTCAAGGACGTCTTCCAGCTGGTCCGCGACGCCGACGCCAAGAAGGTCCGCTTCAACATCGAAACCAAGGTGGAGGACGGGAAGTCCGGCGGCGAGGGCATGGTGGCCCTGACCAAGGCCGTCGTCACGGAGATCTACACCGCCGGCATGGCCGGGCGCAGCACCGTGCAGTCATTCGACTGGTCCTCGCTGAACCTGACCAAGAAGATCGCCCCGCAGCTGCCGCTCGTCGCCCTGTCCAGCGGCGACGCCTGGCTCGAGGTCGGCAAGCCCGGCGCCAGCCCCAACCTCGGCGGCATCGACATCGACACCTACGGCGGCTCGCTCGCCAAAGCCGCGGCAGCCCAGGGCTACGACGTCATCTCCCCCACCTTCAGTTCCGTGACCCCGGGCATGATCAAGGAAGCCCACGAGCTCGGCCTGCCGGTCATCCCCTGGACCGTCAACACCACGGCGGACATGACGCGGCTGATGGACCTCGGCGTGGACGGCATCATCAGCGACTACCCCACCCGCCTGCGCATCGTCATGGAAGATCGCGGCCTGAAGCTCCCCAAGGCCTACCCGGCTGCGAGCTAGCACCTCGATAGACGGGGCGGCCACTGAAGTGGCCGCCCCGCCGTCGTCGAAACCCCTACGCCTGGACCCAGACCCGGCGTAAGCTCCTCGCATGGAGGCCTCCGCGGGCCAGCATTCTCCCGGGATCGCGCTCCTCGCGCTTGGTGCACTGATCGAGGTGGTGGGCGGAGATGGACGCTGAAGTGGACACGCTCGTTGTGGGCGGAGGCCAAGCGGGTCTGGCCGTGAGCTACTGGCTCGACTTGGCCGGCGTCGCGCATCAGGTACTGGAGCGGCGCGCCGCCCTGGGCGGTGCCTGGCAAGACCGGTGGGATGGGTTCTACCTGAACACCCCGAATTTCTCGCTGTCGCTGCCGGGCATGCCCTTCTCCGGTCCGGACCCGGACGCCTTTATGCCGCGCGATGCCGTGGTGGACTATTTCCGGCACTACGCGGAGACCATCGGCGCGCCGGTCCGCACCAGCACGGACGTCACGCGCATCGCCGCCGCGGACGGCGATGCCTTCGACGTGGAAACAACCCAGGGCAGCTGGCGCGCGCGCAACGTGGTGCTGGCCACCGGCGGCTTCCAGAAAGCGAAAATCCCCGCGTTGTCCGCACGGCTGCCGGGGCACATCGTGCAACTTCACACCGACGAATACCGCAACCCGGGCCAACTGCCGGACGGCGCTGTGCTGATTGTGGGCACCGGCCAGTCGGGCGGCCAGATCGCCGAGGAGCTGCTGGCGGCTGGCCGCGACGTCCATCTGGCGGTGTCCACCTGCCCGGAGGCCCCGCGCCGGTACCGCGGCAGGGACACCTTCTACTGGATGATGCAGCTCGGACTGCACGGCCCCGAGCACGGGCTGAACGGACTTTCCGTGGAGCGGCTGCCCTCACCCGCGGCTCGGTTTGCCTGCAACCCGCTGTTGTCCGGCGCCGACGGCGGCCATGACATCCACCTACGGGATTTGGGCCGCCGCGGAATCCGGCTGCACGGCCACCTGGACGCAGCCGACGACGGCGACCTCGTCTTCAGCGATGACCTCGCCGAACGCCTCGCCACCATTGAGGCCGGCTTCAGCCAGCGCCTCCGACCGATGCTCGATGCGTACATTGCCGCTGCTGGGATCGAAGCGCCGGAGGCCGAACTCCGGCCGGCGGACGACTGGCTTCCCTCAGAGCCGGCACGGTTGAACCTGGCAGCGGAGGGCGTTACGTCCGTCCTGTGGGCCACCGGATACCGGCTCGACTTCGGCTTCCTCGACATCCCCGTACTGGACGAATGGAACTACCCGCGCCACAGCCGCGGCGTCACGGACTACCCGGGCCTCTACGCCGTGGGCCTGCCGTGGCTCACCGGGCACAGCTCGGCGGTCGTGGCCGGTGTGGGACGCGATGCCGAGTACATTGCCGGGCACATCGCCGGGCGCTGACAGCACCTCTGATCGAACCGCCGTCGACGTCGAACGGCTGTCCGCGTTTCCCTGTGGGGAACGTGGACAGCCACTTTTGTTGCGCGCGCCGGCCCTGTTGTTTGTCGCCTGGTTCAGGCAACGGCCACGGCACCAATCTGCTGCATGAGGCCCAGGTTGTCCGTCGTGCCCCAGTGCTCGGCCACTTTTCCGTCCTCGACACGGATGATGTCAGTGCAATCGAACTCGACGCTCTTGCCCGTTGCCGGGATGCCGGCCAGTTCCCCGCGATGCGTACCCGTGAGAATCACATGGCATGCCTCCAGGTTTCCAGCCATCACCTTGGGCTCGATCTCTTTGACCTTGATGTCCGGGAAAGCCGACCGCATCGTGTTCACGAAGAACTTGACGCCGTCCTTGCCCGGCGATTGCCCGGGCAGGGCCTCTTCGTGATCCACATAGCTGTCCGCGGCCAACTCATCAACGAGGGCGAGGTTTCCGCTCTCAATGACGTCCCTGTAAAACCGCTCAATCAATCCAACACCTTCAGACATTTCCGATTCCTTGTGGGCGCGAGACCGAATTTTAGATCCCCCCAGCGCAGTGCCCCGGCAGCACGCGCAGACCACCCCGGAGGGACCCCGCGTATTGACTCAGCAGGCAGGTTTGGCTCCGCAGGCAGGCATCAGCGATCCGCGTAGAGCGCCGAGCAACAGTGTGAAAATTCGAGTGAGGAACGGGCGAAACGCCTCGTTAAGGCAGAACATATTCCGGTGCTTCGAGGGTGTCAAGATGCCTGGGCTGCCGCCGCTCCCAGCCCTGCCGACGCCGTCACCCAAGAGCAACGCGGGGTCACTTTGCGCCCATCCCAGCTGCCGGGATGGGCCGTAAGTGACCCCGTGTTGCTGTTGGAAGGCAGCAGGCGCCGCACGTCACGTTCCAACCATCCGTTGCACCTTCCCGTTGTATGCGCGCGCCCGGAAAATACTCGGCGCCTAATCGTCCCGGGCCAGCGAAAACATGGCGCCGGCTGTTATTCCGGCAGGGCTCCGATCTGCTGCATGAGGCTCATGGTGTCCGTGCTACCCCAGTGCTCGGCGATCTTACCGTCCTGGACGCGGACGATGTCGGTCCCGCCGAATTCGACCGTTTTGCCGGTCGCCGCAATACCCATCAGGTCGCCCTTGTGGGTGCCGGTCATCACAACATGGGCAGCCTCAAGGTTTCCATCGGAGAGAGTCGGTTCGGCTTCCTTGACCGAGATGTCGGGGAATGCGTTTCGGATGGCACTGGCGAAGAACCGTGCGCCCTCTTTGCCGGGCGGCTGTCCGGGAAACGCCGGTTCATGGTCGATGAAGTCGTCCGTGATCATTTCATCGACGAGGGCGAGGTTGCCGCCGGCGAGAACTTCCGAGTAGAAGCGATTGATCAACGTGCTGGACATTGTGGGCTCCTTCAGGTGCAAGAGACCGTTGTGGCTGTCCGCCGGCACTATCCATGGGCCCCGGCAGATGCGCCCGGGCTGAGCGCTGAAATTGATGGGAAACGGGGCGAATTGCCTCGTTAAGGCAGAAGATATTCCGAGGCTTCAAGGGTGTCAAGATGCGCTGATTACCCCCGTTTGTTGTGCCCGCCCCTGCCCCGCCGAATATTGTCACACCGGCCACGTAGTCTGCCTTCACGAGCATGAACCGTCCGGCAGGGGATGACATGGCTGACCCAATCCACGGGGCAATCGGCAGGGCACCGTCCCTGCCCGCGGCAGGTGCTTGGGTCCCTGAAGCGTTCGATTCGGATGACGCTGGCCGGGCGCAACATCCGCAAGCCGGTGGCGGGTTGACCGATGACGCCGTCGCTGACTACCTGCGCCGCCTGGGCCAATACGATTTGCTCACCGCCGAGCAGGAAGTGGAACTGGCGCAAGAAATCGAGGCGGGGCTATTCGCGGAACGGCTCTTGGCGGATGGCACATCGCGGCCCGGCCAGGATACAGCCGACCTTCGGACCATCATCCTTCTGGGCCAGCGTGCCGCCGACACGTTGTTCCACGCCAACCTCCGGCTCGTCGTGTCGATCGCCAAGCGCTACACCCACCGGGGCCTCGACTTTGAGGACTTGATCCAGGAAGGAAACCTGGGACTCCACACGGCTGTCTGCAAGTTCGACTTCACCAAGGGTTTCAGATTCTCCACCCACGCCACATTCTGCATCCGCGGCGGCATCCTCAAGGCGCTGACTGAACAGGCACGCCTGATCCGGCTGCCGGGCAACGTCGTCGACCAGCTGCAGAAGATACGGTCAGCGCAACGGACGGCCGCCATGACAGGGACCGTCTGCAACAAGGAAGATCTCAGCCAACTGACCGGAATTCCAATCGGAAAGGTTGAGTGTCTGCTTTCCGTGGACCGGCCGGCCTGTTCCTTGGACTCGTGGGTGCCCGACGGCCGGGGCGGGACCGAAGCCCTCGCCGAACAGCTGTTGGTTTCCTCCGACCACGACGCAACCGATGCGCTCTTCCATCAACAGATGAATACACAGGTACATGCCGTACTCAGCACGCTCGAGGTCCGGGAAGCCCAGGTCATTGCGATGCGCTTCGGCATCACGGGCGGCGGAGCGAAAACCTTAGCCGCGGTAGCGGAAACCTACGGCATGACCCGAGAACGCATCCGCCAGATCGAGGTCACCGCGATGGAGAAGCTCAGGCACCCGTCCCGGTCAGACGCCCTGCGGCAGTATCGGATTGAGAGTCAGGGCATATCCGGCAGGGAGTAGACGTTGGCTCGCGCAGCGCCGGACCTCAGGCCCGCCGCTCCCGCCACTGCAGCGACACGACAAGCACCACCGCGCCCAGCCCCAGCATCACGAACACCATCAGCCCCCAGTTCGCCTGCGTCACGCCGCTCCCATAGAAGATGCCGATCAGCACGGTGGCCGTGATGGCGCCGAGGTAGCGGCAGGTCTGGAAGATCCCGGCGGCCACCCCCCGCTCCTCCGGCCGGGTGGACACGTACATGCCCTGGCTCGAGGAAATGGCGACCACGCAGTACGGCACACCCAGCAGGGCGGTCAGCGCGAGCACCAGCGGGGCTGCGAGGGACACCGTCAGCAGCCACATCGCCGCAGACGCGACGAGGAGCAGCACGACGCCGGCGATCAGCACCCGCCGCACGCCGAACCGGTCGATCGCGCGGACCGCGAACGGCGTCCCGACCACGGAGATCGCGGCGAGCGGCAGCATCAGCAGGCCCACGACGCCGGGATTGTAGCCGCCCGCGGTCTGCAGCAGCTGCGGCAGCCCGAAGAACGCGAAGTAGTAGACGCCGTTGAACAGCGCAAAACCCAGGTAGACCAGCAGCAGCGGCCGGTTGCGGCCCAGCAGCCGCAGGTCTAGGAAGGGCGGGCTGAACCGCAGCTCCCGCCACGCGAAGAGCGCCGCAAGGGCCAGCCCGCCGCCCAGCAGCCACCACCGGTGGTCGGGCAGCACATTCAGCATCGCCATCATCACCAGCACCAGGGCACCGATGAAGGCCCCAATCCCGGGCAGGTCAGAGTCGCGCACCAGTTCCGACACCCGGCCGCGTTCCCGGGCACCGTCGGCCGGGGCAAAGCGCCGGACCACAAGGATCGCCAGCAGCGAGAGCGGAACGTTGATCAGGAACAACGCCTGCCAGCCCACCAGGCTCACCAGCAGGCCGCCCACCACGGGACCGACGGCGGCCGCCGACGTGTTCGCCATCTGGATCCGGCCCAGCGGCCGGGTGGACTTCACGTTCGCCTCCCGCGCCAGCGCGGCGACCATGACGACGGCGCTCGGGTACGCCGTCGCGGTGCCGAGGGCCATGAACGCTCGCGCTACGCAGAGCAGCGCGAAGTTGGGCGCAAAAGGCGCGAGCGCGCAGGTCACGGCTACCAGGGCCATGCCCAGCAGGAACAGCCGCCGCGGGCCGAAGCGGTCCGCCAGCCGGCCCATCAGCGGCTGGCCGGCCGCGGAGGTGAGGTAGAACGCCGTGATCACCCAGGTGACCGTGGCGACGTCGAGCCCGAAGTCCTCGCGCAGCACCACCAGGGCGACAGCGATCATCGACGAATTCAACGGGTTCAGCGACGTGCCGAGGCTGAGTCCGGCGACGGCCAGGCCTGCACGGGGAGAGTTGCTCACGGCAACAGTCTGTCCTACGACGCCGGCCGAAATCGAACCGGACGACGCGTGCCGCCGTCGTCGTCGCCCTGGCGTCAACTCCCTGCCTAGCCGTTGTTCCCCGCCCTGACCGCCGAGGTGATGAATGACGTGACCATGCTGAGGACCGGGCCGGCGGGAACCAAGGTCTGCCCGTGGTTGCGGCCAGGCAGGGCCTGGAATTGGGCCCTGGGCATGAGCTGGGCCGCCCGTTCCGAGTCCCCATACCGAAGCGGGTCGTCCGTGCCGGCGAGCAGCAAGGTGGGGGTGTCCATTGTCCGAAGAACGGCCTCCGGGATTCCGGGTTCGTCCTCACTCCGCCGGAAGTAGGCGCGCAAGGCCGCGGGGTCGTTGGCCAGCAGCGCGGCGGCCGTCTGCGGATCCAGGTCACGGCCCGTGGCGATACTCCATTGGCGCAGAAATTCCGGCATGCCGCCCCGGTCCAGGGCCTGGTCATATCCGGGGAAGAAGATCGATTCGATTTGCCCGGCCGGGGAGCGGTACGTGCCGCCCGCAGCCGTAAATGTCTTGACACGCTCGGGGCTGCTGGCCAGCAGTGAGAATCCGACTCTCGAGCCGGCAGAATACCCCACGTAGTGGGCTGCCTGCGCGCCGGCGGCGTCCAGGACTGCCACAACATCCCCGACGAGCAGGTCCATGCTGTAGGCATCTTCGTGCTGCGGCTTGTCGCTGCGGCCGTGTCCCCGCAGATCCAGAGTCACCACGTGAAAGCGCTCCTGCAAGGCCTTCGTGTAGCCCAGTCCCCGCCAAATGGCACGGGAGAGCCCGGAACCGTGCACCAGAACGATAGTGGGGCCGGCGCCCTGCTCCTGAAAGGAAATTCGGACACCATCCACGGCGTTGAAGGCATCACCCATAACGTACTGCTCCTCTCGGAGACCTCTTCGGTCGATCAGGTCGGGCGGAAGTCCTGCCGGATAAGGGTCTTGCCCGGCGTCAGGGTTTCCGGGCGATGACGTCGAAAATGTGCCAGTGCTTGGGACCGCGGAAGGATTGGCCGTCGGCGTCGTAGCTCTCGAACGCGAGGATATCCAGTCCCTCGAACAAGCCCCTGGCCTCAGCTTCGGTGTGGAAGTTCCATTCGGGAATGGCGGCCCAGGAATCCCGCTCGCCGAACAAATTCACGGCAATGACGCCGGAAGGGCCCAGCGCCCCCAGCAGCATCCGCCAAAGGCGGGCGAAGTTTTCGGGGTGGACGAAGGGCAGCGAATAGCTGGCCAGGATGAGCCCCGCCTCCGGGAGCGGCGGAAGGTCCTCGAACGGGCTTAGCTCGACGTCCAGCTGTTCGGCGAGCGCCGCGGGCACAGTTGCGAGCAGCTGGTCCCGGGTGTCCGGCTGTGAATCGACGGCGAGGACCCGCCAGCCGCCGTCGAGCATCGCCAGTGTTTCCTTGCCCGCGCCGCAGCCCAGATCTATGGCGCGGCGGCCGTTCCCCGGGCCGGCGAAGGCCATGGCGTTGAGGCACAGCGTGCGCACCCCACGGGTTGCCTGGGCGGCGTTGTAGTCCGCCCAGATCTTGCTGTCCGCGAGGCTGTCCACGGATTCAGTGTTGCACTGGCGCGGCGGCGAAGCCACTGCGCCAGTGAGGCCAGGGCTCACCGCCGCGCCGTCAACCTTCGACGTCACAGCACCTTGGAGAGGAACGCCTTGGTCCGGTCGTGCTGGGGATCGCTCAGGATCTGGCGGGGAGCCCCGGCCTCCACCACCACGCCGTCGTCCATGAAGACCAGGGT
Organism: Arthrobacter sp. 01N444; assembly: GCF_056399305.1. Classification (NCBI taxonomy): domain Bacteria; kingdom Bacillati; phylum Actinomycetota; class Actinomycetes; order Micrococcales; family Micrococcaceae; genus Arthrobacter; species Arthrobacter sp. 01N444. The sequence goes on along the minus strand of NZ_JBFTRB010000016.1, from coordinate 43,822 downwards.
GTCGGCCACCTCGCGGGCGAACCCCATCTCATGGGTCACCACAATCATGGTCATGCCGCTCTTGGCCAGTCCCTTCATGACATCGAGGACCTCGCCCACCAACTCCGGGTCCAAGGCACTGGTCGGTTCGTCGAAGAGCATCAGCTTGGGGTCCATGGCCAAGGCACGGGCAATGGCCACCCGCTGCTGCTGGCCGCCCGAAAGGTGCGCCGGATAGGCATCGCCCTTGTCCCCCAGCCCCACGCGCTCCAGCAATTCCATGGCCCTTGCCGTGGCAGCGGCCTTGGAAATCTTCTTCACCCGCATGGGAGCAAGAATGATGTTCTCCACCGCGGTCAGGTGCGGGAACAGGTTGAACCGCTGGAAGACCATTCCGATTTCCTGGCGCTGGAAAGCAGCTTCCTTGAGCTTGAGTTCGTAGAGTTTCTCGCCTTTTTGGCGGTAGCCGACCAGCTGTCCGTCGACCGAAAGCCGGCCGCCGTCAACCACTTCCAAGTGGTTGATACACCGCAGGAAGGTCGACTTACCGGAACCGCTGGGCCCCACGATGCAGAGGACTTCCCCGGGGTCGACCTCCAGGCTGATCCCACGCAGGACTCTGTTGGATCCGAAATTCTTGGAAACCTTCTCCGCAAGAACCATTGGCACGCCCGTCATCCCTTACCTCCAAAGTCTGTGCCGAGCGGTGCACCCGGCGCGCCAGGTCCGGCCGTCGGCGCCGGTTCGGGCGCGGCGGGTGCCTTGCCTGTCTTGATCCGTCCGGTTCCGCGGGAGAACCGCTTTTCGATGAAGTGTTGCCCGACCATGAGTACGGAGGTGAAGAGCAGGTACCAGAGCGAAGCAACAATCAGCAGCGGGACGGGGGTGAACGTCACGGCTGAAATGCCGCGGGACACCCCGTAGAGGTCGATGCTCAATGGGATCGCGGCCACCAGGGAGGTAGTCTTGAGCATTGAAATCACTTCGTTGCCGGTCGGCGGAATGATGATTTTCATGGCCTGCGGAACCACGACATACCGCATGGTCTGGCCCCAGGACATGGCCAGGGCCGTGGAAGCCTCCGCCTGGCCCTCGTCCACGGACAGCAGGCCGGCACGCACGATTTCAGACATGTAGGCGGCCTCGTTCAAGGCCAGACCGATCACGGCGGTAATGAACAGGTTCGTGAAGATCTCGTTCGGGACGGTGACCCACGGCGTCGTGAACGGAATCCCCAGCGTGAACACCGGGTAGATCAGGGCCACGATGCCCCAGAACACCAACTGCACGTAGACAGGGGTTCCGCGGAAGATCCAGATGTACAGCCAGGCAATGCTCTTGAGCACCGGGTTTGGTGAGAGCCGCATGATGGCCAGCAGCAGGCCGATGACGATCGCGCCGATCATCGAGTAGATGGTCAGCCACAACGTCACCCACGCGGCCTGGCTGATCCGGCGGTCAAAAATGTACTTGCCCACATCCGGCCAGCCATAGTCCGAGCGCTGGGCGGCGTCCAGGACAAATACCGCCAACCCCAGCAGCAGAACCACGGCAATCACGATCCGCCACGGGTGCCGCAGCGGGATCGCGACGATCGCCTCCGCCGGCGCGGTGTCCGTGTCCGGTCCGCTCCGGGTCCGGGCCCGCAGCTTCCTGTCAGGCTCCGACTCAATCATCCTGTCGGATTCCGGCTCGCTCATTTGCTATCACCCTTTGGCTGCCACGTTGAGAGTTGCTGTCTTGACGCCACCGGACTCGACGCCCCACTTGGACAGGATCTTGTTGTACGTACCGTCGTCGATCAGTGCCTGCAACGCCTTCTGCAGGACCGGGGTAAATTCGCTGCCCTTGGCCACGGGCATCCCGTACGGCGCCACCTCAAAGGCGTCGCCGGCGGTCTGCAGCTTGTCCTTGGTCTTGGAGATCGCATACAGAGTCACGGGCGAATCGGCGCTCATAGCATCGACCTGCCCCACCACGAGGGCGTTGGTTGCCTGGTCCTGCGCGTCGTACTTGAAAATGGTGATCGCCGGCTTGCCTGCATCCGTGCAGGCCTTCGACTTGGCCGGCACCTCATGCGTGTCCTCATAGGTGGTGGCCTGGACGGCGACTTTAAGCCCGCAGGCGTTGTTCGGGTCCACATTCTTGCCCTTGGGCGACGCCCACTGGATGCCGGCTGAGTAGTAGTTCACGAAATCCACCTGCTTTTCGCGTTCCAGCGTGTCGGAGAACGACGACATTCCCATGTCATCCTTCCCTGCCTTCACCGCCGGCAGAATGTTATCGAAGGTGCCGATGTCGAAGTTGACCTTCAACCCCATAACCTTGCCCAAGGCGTTGGTGAGGTCCACGGACCAGCCTGCCGGTTCGCCGTTATCGTCCTTGAACTCGTTGGGCGGGTAGTTGTTGGCCATGCCGACGTTGAGCACGCCGGAGCTCTTCATTTTTTCCGGGAGCGAGGCGGCAATGGAGTCATTCTTTTGCACGTCGATGGCGTCAGCGGTACCGGATGCCGAGCCGGTGGCGGCGGGTTCGCTGTTGTTGACACAGCCCGAGAGCGAGAGCGCCGTGGCTATGGTGAGAACGGGAAGAAGGTATCGGGTGCGCATGGCTTCCTTAGCTGTTCAGGGATTCTCTAGGCTCCCGCAACGCTGCGGGAGGGCACTGCATGACTGCTTATTCAAAACTCAAGAATTTGTGTTTTCCGACGCTCTTGTCTCAAGAAGTTCTCCGGAATGACGAATATCCCGAAGAATTTCCCCGCCCCGGGCCTTCAACTCGGAAATACTGGAGACGCCCACTAACGTCATCGTACGCCGCAGTTCATCCCCGAAGATGTCGATGATGCGTCCGACGCCCGGTGAGCCGGCCGCTACCAATCCGTACAGGTAGGCCCGGCCGATCGAACAGGCATCGGCCCCCAGCGCCAGCGCCTTGAGGATGTCGCTCCCCCGGCGGATGCCGGAGTCCACGTAGATCTCGATCGAATCGCCCACCCGTTGCCGCGATTCCTGGAGGACGTCCATGGGGCTCAGCATGTGATCGAGCTGGCGGCCGCCATGATTACTCAACTGGACGGCGTCCAGGCCAATCCGGGAGGCCTTCGCGACGTCGGCCGGGTTGACGCAGCCCTTGAGTACGATTTTGCCGTGCCAGGCCTGCCGCAGGGCCTCAAGTTCCTTCCAGCCGCTGCTGGCATCCGAGTGGCCCAGGATGTGCTGCCACATGGTCGGGGTCACCACGGAGGAGGCGGCGGGGCTCTGCGGATCCAGGTTCGGGAAGCTGATGCCGTCCGACTTCAAAAAGTTGACCCACCAGGAAGGGCGCCGGGCGATGTCCGCGATGGTTGACAGCGTGAGCGCGGGAGGGGCGGTGAATCCGTTGTGGAGGTCCCGTTCCCTGGAACCCAGTGCCCGCGTGTCGACGCCGACAATCAGGGTGTTGAATCCGGCTGCCTTGCAGCGGGCCAGTTTGTTCTTCATCGCCTGGGCGTCGGAGGTGAGGCCAAAGTTGAACCAGCGGTCAAGGGACGGGTGGTGCTCTGCGATGGTTTCCATGGGCACGGTGCTCAGCCCGGCCAGCCCATAGGGGATGCGGGCCCGGTCCGCGGCGGCCGCGACGGCAAGTTCGCCCTCGGGATGGAACAGCCGGGTCGCCCCGGTGGGGGTCAAGGTCAGCGGCAGCGCGCTTTCTTCTCCGAGCAGGGTCGTCGTCGTGTCGGGTCCGGACACCGGGCCCCAGCTGGGCATGAGGGCCCAGGCGTCGAAGACGGCCCGGTTGCGGCGGAGCGTCACTTCGTCTTCGGATCCGCCGTCGAGATAGTCGAAAATCCCGGCAGGCAGGACCTTGCGTGCCGCTTTCCGGAATTCCTCGACGTTGTAGGCGCCCGCCAGCACGCGCCGTTGGCGGGACAGGACGGGGGCCTTCACCTGGACGAGTTGCCTGGCTTCGCTGATTTTCAATGACGGCCTTCCGTTGAACTGTGCTGCGTTATGGTTCAGCGTAGGAAATGAAGCTCCGCATCACCATGGAGTTATCGACAAATTGAAGGGCCAATCATTAGTAGCGAATACCAAACAGCTTCTTGGGTGTCCCGGTGACGGCATCGGAGGTGAAGACGCACGCGCTGCCTACCCTGGCCGACGTCGCCCGCTCGGCGGGCTCGGAAATTCTCAGCCTCGTGGAAATGCCGTCAGATGACCGGCAGATTGTCGCCGGCTCGGTTCTCTACGACTCGACGGCGCGGCCCGCCAAGTTCCCGGGTGCCGTTGCCCTGGCCATTGGTTTGTCACTTTCCGGGAAGCGTCTGGGCGCGAAAGTGCGGGAACTCAGCGACGCCGGGTACGTGGCGATCGTCTACAAATCCAACGGCACCTCGGACGAAGTCCTGCGGGCAGCCGCCCGGGACAACGGGATGGCGCTGTTCCGGGCCTCCGACTCGGTGCCCTGGAACCAGCTCGCGGAGATCATGGACGCGGCAGTGGTCCCGCACCGGCAATCGGGCCGGACCCTCGTGGACATCCGGCCCGGAGACCTGTTCGACCTCGCCAACACGGTGGCGGCCCAGGCCGGCGGTGCCATCGCGATCGCCGATCCCGAGCAGACGATCCTGGCGTATTCCACCCTCCCGGACCAGCCCATTGACGAGACGCGCCGGAGCTCCATCCTGAGCCTGCAGGTGCCGCATTCGTTGGAAACGGACAACGATTACCGCCGTGTCCATGCCGCCACCGATGCGCTGGATGTGGCCACGCAGGATCCCTCGCTCCGGCGCACGGCCATAGCGATCCGGGCCGGCGACTCCGTTCTGGGCTCGCTCTGGCTCCTTGAACTGGCGGACCACCACAACGAGGACGCCAACCGGATCCTGCGCGAAGCCGCCAACGTGGCCGCGCTCCACATCCTGCACAAACGGACCACCTACGTCTCGAACCTGACCCGCCAGATCGATCTGGTCCAGCCGCTGCTGTTCGATCCGAAACGCGCCGAACTGGCCGCCATCAGGCTCGGGATATCGGCGCCGTCGATCCGGGTTGCGGCCCTGGGCGTCTGGCCGTCCGAGGCCATCGCGGCCGAAACGCTGCAGTCCCGCCTCCGGCTCTTCGACACCATCCGGACCGCCTGCGCCATCCGGCTGCCCTCGGCCGTCTGCGGGCTCTCGGACAACATCGTGTACATCGTCCTGCCGCAAACCACCGAAACCTCACGCCAGTTCCAGCGCACCGCGCTTCTGAAAATTGTGCAGAATGCGCGGCGGCTGCTCGCACGCCCGGTCCTGGCCGCACTCGGCGCCGCGGCGACGATCGACCGGCTGGAGGACTCCAGGGTCAACGCGGAACTGGTCTTGTCCGAACTTGTGCGCAACGTCGCGGAGGGGCGCATCGCCGCCGATTCGGATGACATCGTGGCCGACGACGACTCCCTCGGCTCGCGTCTGCTGCTGCGCCAGTTCGTCTCGGCGCTGACGGCCGCCGGCCAACTGCCCGGGGCGCACGCGCTGAATATCGAGGCGTACGACGAACAGCACAGGAAGTCCTTCGAGGAGACCATCTACGCCTACCTCAGCTGCGGCGGAAACGCGATCGACGCCGCCAAGTCGCTGGATGTGCACGTCAACACGGTCCGGTACCGATTGTCCCGGGTGGAGCCGCTCTTCGGCATAGACCTCGACGACGCCGAAACGCGCCTGCTCGTGTGGCTGCAGTTGTGGGCACGGCACAACTAGTCGCCGTCATACACGGTTCAGGCCAGATCTGCCGAGGCTACGATCCCCCGCCGGCGTGCGGAGGAACGGCGGACGACGGCGCAGACGGCGCAGACACGTGCCGGCCCCACGCCAGCTCGCGGAGCCGGACCAGATCCAGCGCCGGTTGGGCCGGCGGGACGCCCGGACGGTTCCGCGGAACCAGTACCCGCAGTGCGCGGGGTTCGATGGTGCACCGTACCGGTGTGCTCATCAGCAGAGCCTCACCGTCCACTCCGACGGGGATATCGGGCACGTCGGCGTCGACCACCACCTCCGCCGCGGTGCGTTGGATCAGGCCGCGCTTCGTGGCACGGCGCAGCAGGCCGACCGCTTCCCGGGTGTTGGCGGCGGAAATCGCCACCGCGCCGAGCACGCCGCGGTCCAGCCGGGTTCGGCGGCCCAGGCCGGCGAGGTCATTGCTGCCGTACGGACCGTTGCTCACCAGCACCGCCTGCGGGCCGTCCACCGTCTCCCCGTCAGCCTGCGCCCGCAGCCGCGCACCCTTATCGCCCCTGATCAGGTCCGGAAGCATCTCCAGCACGGTACCGGCCTTGTCGTCCCGGTACGCAGGGCTCTGCACCACCTCGGCGTACACCCCGAAGGATGCGTTGTTGACGAAGGTGCGGCCGTTGATCTTGCCGAGGTCGACGTGAAGCTCCACCCCGTCCCGGAGGGCATCGAGGCAGCCTGTCGGGTCCTCGCGGTCCAGCCCGAGATCCAGGGCGAAATGGTTGCGCGTGCCGGCGCTGATCACCAGGAACGGAAGGTTGTGCTCGGCCGCAATGCCGGCCACCAGCGCCTGGGTTCCGTCCCCACCGGCGACGCCGAGCAGATCGGCCCCGCGTTCCACGGCCTGCCGGGCCAACGCGTCGACGTCGACCGGTCCCGGTCCCTCAAGAAGCGCCACCTCGGCGCCGAGTTCTTCCGCCTTCCGCTGGAGGTCGAACTTCACCACCTTGCCCCCGCCGGAACGCGGATTCATCACCAGGAAAGCATGCTGCCAGGCAGGGGCGGGGTGCTCGGGCATGGCTTTGCCCTCACTCCTTTCCCGGAGCGCGGCGCGGGCACAGACCAGGGCAACGAATGCCAGCGCAGCGGCAATCGCCACCTCCCGGAGCAGGCTCCCCTGGATGTAGAGGGCCACGACCACAAGGGGTGCGAGTACCGCCAGCGCCAGCGCAAACCAGCGCAGAAGACCGCGGCTGATGAGGAACCAGTAGATCGCTGCCACGGCCACCAACACGGCGCCCAGGCCGGTCGTGACCAGCGCAATAGTGCCTGCCAAACCCGCCGCCACCAACGGGACAGCCACCGCGAGGACAACTGCGGCGAAGGCCCCCCTGGCCCACCACCGCCGGGTCTTTGGGACCTCGTCGAAAGGGATGACAGTCATGTCCTGCTCCTTGCGGTAATCCGGCCCCTGGAGTGGCTTCGACCGGTCTCGCCGCCTGCGGCTGGGCCGTCAGGTCTTGATTTTCGCCACGGTCATGAGGATCGCCGAATCTTCCTCGGCCTCCAGGCTGTGCAGCCCCTCGGGCACGATCAGCAGATCGCCGGTCTTGCCCTGCCACGATTCGTTGCCGGCCCGCAGGCGCACACAGCCGCGGAGCACAAACACGGTCGCCTCGCCGGGGTTCTGGTGCTCGCTCAGCTGCGTCCCCGCCCTGAACGCCATAACGGTCTGGCGCAGGACTTTCTCATGCCCGCCAAACGCAGTGTCCGCAGCCCGTCCGCTGGGTGCCGCAACCGCGGCAGCCAGCTGCTGCCGGGCAAGGGCATCGAGCGATATCTTCTGCATGGGGCCACCCTACTCAGAAACCGGGCCCCTGCCGAGGGTCCTTCGCCCCGGACCGGCCACGGACCGGCCACGATACCGGCCACCGGAAAGCTGCAGCCCTAGTAGGCCACGTCGAATCCGCCGAACTCCCCCGTCGCGGCCGAGACCGATTCTTCGACGTCCTCCACCCGGCCGGGCGCCTCCGGCGAGCGCAGCCAGCGCCGCAGTTCCAGCACCACGGACTGCGGCCCCTCGGCCACGATGCCCACGGAGCCGTCGGTGTTGTTCCGGACCGTGCCGCTGAGCCCCAGTTCCTCGGCCTTCCGGACCGTCCAGTAGCGGAAGCCGACCGCCTGGACCACACCGGACACCCGCGCGTTCAGCCGCACCGGCTCGCCGGAATCCGCCGGAAACTGCACAGGATGTTTGCCCGCCATGTTCCCAATGTAGCGCCCATCCGGTCGCCCGGTTTCGGCACACAGGACTTGGTGCTGCCGCCCCAGTCTCATCCGCCAGACACCAAGGGACCTTTGCCTCTTTCCCGGGGGCGCCGTCCACGAAAGGGTGGCTACCGGCACTGCAGCGATTTGTCGAAGACCCGGCAACAGCACAAAGAAGTGCTCTTACCCTCCACCGGCGGTCACCACCGCTAGACAAGGACAAGACAATGGCTGGACAGTTCGAAATCTTCACCGACGCGGAATCCAATGTACGGTTCCGGCTCCTTGCCGCCGACGGGACCGTGTTGGCGATTTCCACAGCATTCGACGACAAGCGCCAGGCGGCGGACGGCATCATGGCCGTGCGCGAGTGCGCCGGCACCGGGCTGATCCGGGAGGTCGGCAGCAACCCGTGGACCGGGCAGCGCGGCGGCAGGAACGCCTCGCCGACACCTGCGGTCCGCGAACACCGTCACCGCCACCGGCACCTGCCCGCTGTCTAACCCAGCGTCGTCTAACGCAGCTACTTCGCCGGTTCCGTCACGGCGCCAGTCCCCGTGCCCGTGGCCGCGCCGTTGCCCGCCGGACGCAATGACGTGATCATCTTCCGGACGTCCTGGTACTCCGCCGTGCTGGCGTAGAGCTTCGCCTTCTCCAGGTACGGCAGCCCGGGGTCCCCCGGCGTCGTGTTTTTCCCGGGGTCATACGCCTGCCCGAACAGCGCGCCGCTGGGCGGCCAGAGGAAGAGCTGAAACATCGGACACGACGTGGGCCCGGTCTCCTCCGGCATCATGGTGATGCCGTACGACGCGTAGGTGGGCGGCGAAGCCTCCGCCGCCCCGAAGTCGCCCCGGGCCTCGAAGACGTAGCGCGGCGGGCTCTGGTCCGCCGCACCGGGTTCGGCGAGCGACTGCATCGGCTGAGAGTCGATGAGCAAGTAGGGCTGTTGATCGCCGCATTCGGCGCCCGTGACGATGTTCGTGCGCAGCGCGGCCATCTGCTTCCCGGCGGCGTTCACGACGTCCACGAACTCACCGCCCAGCGGCGCCTCCCCCGCAGGGTCCCGGATCTCCCACGCGGCGGGGTAGTCGAAACTCAGCGTCCCGTCTGACGTCGTGAACGTCTTCCAGCCGGACGACGACGGCGGGAGGGCCGACGTCGTCGGGGTTGCCGCCGCGGTGCTCCCCGGAGCCGTTCCCGATGCTGTGTCCGTGGCTGACTCCGACGGCGTGGTTCCCTGTGTCCCCTGCGAAGAGTCTCCCGACTGGGTGTTTCCCGGCTGGTCATTTCCCGGCTGGGTGCCTCCGGCAGGCGGACCTGCGGACGTTGCCTCCGGCGCAGCGCCGGATGTCACAGGGGGCGCCGCCGGTGAGCCGCAGCCGGCCAGCAGCAGGGCCGCGAACACCAGCGCCGAAACAAACGGAGCCGGAACCGCAGCCGCTGTGAGCCGTCGCCTCGCCATGAGCCCGGGCCGGCCCTACTGCCCCGCCGGGCGCAGCGAGGTGATCATCTTCCTGATGTCCTGGTATTCGGAGGTCTCCAGATAGGCCTCCGGGGTGTCGACAAAGGGCTCGTTGCCCGGGGTGGTGTCGAAGGGGTTATAGACGCCCCCGAACGACGCTCCGCTGGGCGGCCAGGTGAAGAACTGGAAAATCGGACAGGCATCGGGCCCGGACGGCTTGGGCGCGGAACTGATGCCGTAGGCCATGACGTTGGCCTTCGTGGGGTCCTTCTCGGCCGGATACAGCCGCAACTCAAAGATGAAGTGCGGCGTGACGCCCTGCTGGGCCAGGGCCGGAACCTGCACCAGATCGAGCACCTGGTAGGGGATCCGCTGCGTGCATTCCGCACCCGGGGCGACGTTGGTCTTCAAGGTGGCCAGCGACTTGCCGCCCGCGTTCAGGACCTCCAGGAACACGCCGCCGGGTGCCGCCTCGGCGCCGCGGTCCTTGACGGTCCACTCGGCGGGGTGATCGAACTCGAGCTTCCCGTCCGGGGTCTTGAGGCTCTGCCAATCCGCCGCCGTCGGCGCCGGAGTGCCCGGCGCCGACGGCGGCTCGGTCGGCGGGACATCGACGGCGCCGCTGCTGGCCGGCGCGGACGTCAGCGGCGGCACGGTGGGCATCGACGGCGACGTCGGCCCCGGGCCCGCGGGCGCACCGCAGGCGCCCAGCAGCGCCGCAACCAAGAAACCGGCCGACGCTGCCGTGCCGAACGCCGCGAGTCGACGCATGTCACCCTCCCCCTGGGATTCAAGTGGTTCGACCATTGTGGAGCGTCCGTCGGCAAAATCAAGAGGCAAAAGTCCCGGAGTGGCGGGCCGAACTCTGTCCGGGCCCGCGGCCGGACTGCGCTGGACTGCGATGGTCCGCGCCGGAACCTGCCGAAGACTTGCCGTGCCCGCCGGCTCCTGCAGCGGCGTGAGGAGACCCACGTTGACATCCCGGCGATTTCAGTTGCCCGTGGATGCTTGCTAGAGCTTAAGTAATGCAAGAGTTCCTCACCCAAGCAATGCCGTTCCTGGCCATGGCCCTCGCCGTGGTTGCCGGGCTCGTCCTGTCCTGGCTGGTGCGCAAGATTGTGCTCCGGCTCAACCGCAGCAAGCCCGAACTGCGCGAGACCTCCCGCGTGGCCCGGCTGCCGTTGCGCTTGTCGCTGTGCCTGATCGCCGTCCGGATCGCGCTCGCCACGAGCGGCGGGGATCTTGAATGGCGCCACGGCCTGGACCATTTGCTGCTGATTGCGCTCATCGGTTCGCTGGCCTGGCTGGCCATCGCCATGCTGCTCATCATCGAGGCCATGGTGCTGACCCGGTACCGGGTGGATGTCGCGGACAACCGGCGCGCCCGGCGGCTGCGCACCCAGGTGATCCTGGCCCGGCGGATCGGCGTCGCACTGATTGCGGTGGTGGCCCTGGGCAGCATGATGCTGACGTTCCCCGCGATCCAGGCGCTCGGCGCCGGGCTCCTGGCTTCCGCAGGCGTGATCTCGATTGTCGCGGGCCTCGCCGCGCAGACCTCGCTGGTCAACGTCTTCGCCGGCATCCAACTCGCCTTCACGGACGCGATCCGGGTGGACGACGTGGTGGTGGTCCAGAAGGAATGGGGCCGGATCGAGGAGATCACCCTGACCTACGTGGTGGTCCACATCTGGGACGACCGCCGGCTGATCCTGCCCTCGACGTACTTCACCACCACCCCCTTCGAGAACTGGACCCGGCGGCAGTCCGAGGTGATGGGCACCGTGGAGTTCGACCTCGACTGGCGCGCTCCCGTCGAGGCAATGCGCGGCGAGCTGAAGAAGGTCCTGGCCGATACGCCGTTGTGGGACAAGCGTGTGGGGATCCTGCAGATCACGGACGCCACCGCCGGCTTTGTCCGCGTGCGCATCCTGGTCAGCGCCGCGGACAGCGCCTCCCTGTTCGACCTCCGCTGCCTGATCCGCGAGGAACTGGTGCTGTTCCTGCAGCAGGACCACCCGACGGCGCTCCCCCACGTCCGCCTCGAATCGCTGCCGTCGGCGCTGGTGGCGTCCACTTCGGGCAACGCGTCCGACGCCGTCACGGGCTCCAAGCGCCCCGGCAAGGCTACGGCCGAGCACCACCGGCACCCGGATCCCCACGACTCCCAGCTGTTCACCGGATCCATCGAGGCGATCCAGCGCTCCAAGGCCTTCTCCGGACCGGGCGAGGACGTCTTCGAGGACCGCGACAACGCCATCGCCTCGCAGAACTAGCCGGGCCGGGCGGCCGCGCCTGGACAGCACGACAGCACAGCCGGACCGGGCAGGTCTTCCCAGCCCCCGCCAACTGGTCAATAATCAGACGTTGGCGGGTCAGCAACGCGCTGCCCCCTTGTCTGCCGGACCAGCTGAGGAGTCCCCATGACGGTCGAAGAAGCCCCCACGGAAACACCCAAGGCGACTGCCGGCGACTGGTTCCAACGCGCCGTCGTCTATCAGATCTATCCGCGCAGCTTTGCCGACTCCAACGGCGACGGCATCGGCGACCTCCGCGGAATCATCGGCAGGCTGGACTACCTCCAGCGGCTGGGGGTCGACGTCGTCTGGCTCTCCCCGATCTACACCTCCCCGCAGGACGACAACGGCTATGACATCAGCGACTACCGGAACGTGGACCCGCTGTTCGGTACCCTCGAGGAGCTCCGGGAACTGACCGACGGGCTGCACGCGCGCGGCATGAAGCTGGTGATGGACCTGGTGGTCAACCACACCTCGGACGAGCACCCGTGGTTCGTGGAATCCCGGTCCTCGAAGGAGAACCCGAAGCGCGACTGGTACTGGTGGCGGCCGCCGCGGGACGTCGACGCCGGCGCCTCCCCGCGGCGCAAGGCGGCGGAGCCGACCAACTGGGGCTCGGCGTTCTCCGGGCCCGCGTGGGAGTTCGACCAGGCCACCGGGGAGTACTACCTGCACATCTTTTCGAAGAAGCAGCCGGACCTGAATTGGGAGAATCCGGAGGTCCGCGCGGCGGTCTACGAGATGATGAACTGGTGGCTGGACCGGGGCGTGGACGGGTTCCGGATGGACGTCATCAACTTCATCTCCAAGGACACCTCGCTCCCGGACGGCCCGGTGGCCGACGGCAAGCTCTTTGGTGACGGCTCCCCGTTCTACATCGACGGCCCCCGCATGCACGAGTTCCTGCAGGAGATGCACCGGGAAGTCTTCGCGAAGCGCACCGGTGAACTGCTCACCGTCGGCGAAATGCCCGGCGTGACCGTGGACGACGCCATCCTGTACACCGACCCAGCCCGGGCCGAGGTGGACATGGTGTTCCAGTTCGAGCACGTGGCGCTGGACCAGGAGGACGGCGACAAGTGGCGGCCCAAGAAGCTCCTGCTCACCGAGCTGAAGCGGACCCTGGGCCGCTGGCAGGACGGGCTGGCCGAGACGGGCTGGAACAGCCTGTACTGGGGCAACCACGACCAGGCCCGGGCCGTGTCCCGCTTCGGCGACGACAGCCCCCGATACCGCGAGCTCTCCGCCAAAATGCTGGCCGGCGTCCTGCACCTGCACCGCGGCACGCCCTACGTCTACCAGGGTGAAGAACTGGGCATGACCAACATGACGTTCGGCGCGATCAGCGATTACCGCGACATCGAGGTCCTCAACCACCACCGCGAAGCCACCACGCACCTGGGCCACACCGACGCAGAGGTCCTCGCCGCCCTCGCGCCGCTGAACCGGGACAACGCGCGGACCCCGGTCCAGTGGGACGCCTCCCGGCATGCCGGCTTCACCACCGGGGCACCCTGGATCGCGGTGAACCCGAATGCCAACCACATCAACGCCGCCGCCCAGGTGGATGATCCGGAGTCGGTCTACAGCTTCTACCGCCAGGTGATAGCGCTGCGGCATGCGGAACCGGTGGTCTCGCACGGGAACTTCACCATGCTGCTGCCGGATGACCCGCACGTCTATGCGTTCACCCGGGCCCTGACCGGTTCAGATGTTTCCTCCGGCAGTCCCTCAGACAGTCAGTCGGACGGCGCCGGGATTCCGGAGCTGCTGGTGCTGGGCAACTTCTCCGGCGAGGTGCGCGACGCGGACCTCGGGGACGAGGCCTGGGGTGACGCGGAGCTGGTCCTGGGCAACTATCCGGCCGACGCCGACGCGTCCGACGGCGGCTCTGCCGCGGGTTCCGCCGCGGGTGCGGGGCGGGAGGGCCTTTCCGCGGGCGCGGTGCGCCTGCGGCCCTGGGAACTGCAGGTGTTGCGCCGGCGCCGCGGCGCCTGATCGACGATCCTGAACGCCAGCCCACGAAAGGAAGCCACTCATGACTATTCCACCAACTCCCGGGCCCGATCCGTTTCCGCCAGAACCCGGCCCCACGACGCCGCCGCCGGAGCCCGGAGACCCGTTTCCGCCGGAACCCGGTCCGGTCACGCCGCCGCCTGTTCCGGGGCCCGAGCCGGTACCCGGCCCCGCGCCCACGCCGTCACCGGAACCGGGGCCGTTCCCGACGCCGCCCGGCCCCCTCCCGATTCCGGATCCTGGCCCGGTGCCGCCGCGGCCGGACCCGACCCGGTTCTAGCGGGCGTCACCGCGCGGAGAGTCCGTGCAGGAACCGGCGCACCTCCGCGTTGAAGGCAGCCGGCGCTTCGACGGCCGCCATGTGCCCGACGTCGGGAATCATCACCAGCGTCGAGCCAGGGATCCGCCGGTTCATCTCGCGGGCCACGCTCTGCGGCGAGCGGACGTCGTCCGTGCCGTACAGCAGCAGGCTGGGCACCGCGATGGTGGGCAGCACGTCGCGGTAGTCGGCGTGGGCGTTCGCGTTCAGCAGTGCCCGCATGCCGCCCGGGTGGAAGTCGGCCATGATGGCGCTGGTTTCCTGCACCGCCGCCGGATCAGCGTGGTCCGTGAACAGCGTGGGCAGCCATACGGGGATGAATTGTTCCGCCGGCTGATCGAGTTCGGCGAGCACCTGCGCATAGCGGCGCTCGACTTCCTCGGGCGGCAAAGATCCGGCCCAACCGGCGTACGCCGAGACCAGCAGCAGCGACGCGGGCACTGACGGGTGTGCCCGGTAGAGCTCCAGTGCAATGCCGGAGCCCATGGACAGCCCGAGGACGTGCGGCCGGCCAGGAACCGCTTCCCGCAGAAAACCTGCCAGGGCGCCGCCCAGGTCCTGTCCGGTGAAGTCCGGCGGCGGATCGTCCGAGCCGCCGCACCCCGGTGCATCCCAGGCGAAAACCGTGAAGTCAGCCGACAAATCCTCGAGCTGCCGCCGCCAGATGCGGCTGTCTTCGTAGGCGCCGTGCAGCAGGACCAGCGGCGGACCCTGGCCCGCACGCCGGTACCGGATGCGCAGGCCCGCAACCTCGACGGTCTCCATGAGGCAATGCTAGGCCGGGCCGCCGCCGCTCGGCAGGGTCAGGCAGGGCAGACCCAGGCTTGGCGGACTCAGGGGGCAGGGTCAGGCGGGGCAGGCTCAGGATGCCAAACCCGCCCGCGGCGCGCAAATGACCCTGCGAACACCCGATTTCGGGTGTCGCAGGGTCATTTGCTCGTCGGCAGGACGGTTGCGCGTCGGTGCTACGGCTGGACGATGTCCCGGGTGCGGTGATCGTACTGGATGACCAGGAGGCCGCCGCCGTGGTGGACTTCGTGGTTGGGTCCGTCGAAGACGCCAAATGCACCGTAGTTTTCGTCCCAGGACCGGTTGAGGGCGATCTTGAAGGAGTAGAAGCCGGCAGGAATGTCCGCGGCAATCTTCCAGAGCTGATCCACCTGGTCCAGTTCCATCTGGACTTCGTCGTACTGCGGCGCCCAGTTGGCGGGCGCGCCCAGCAGAATGCTGAAGTCGCCGGCAACCGCGACGGCGTCCGGCTGTTCGATGGTGTCGACGCTGACAGCAGAGGCCGCCGCCGCCGGCGCTTCTGCCGACGCTGCTGCCGCAGGCTGTGCGGCCTTCGCTGCGGGCTTGCGCTTGCGCACCGCCTTGGCCACGGGGGCCACGGCCTCCTCGATGAGCTTGGCAGCCTTGCCGGCAACCTTGGAAGTGGTCGACGGCGCTTCCCCGGCCGCGGCGGTCGGCGCCGCTTCTGCCTTTGCTGCCTTCTCCGGCTTCGCCGGCTTTGCCGCGGGAGCAGTCGGAAGCGGCGTGCCCGCCGGAACGGGAGTGCCGGCGTCGAGCGCTGCAGCGAAGGCGGCAGGCTCGGCGAAAGCCACCGTGGCGCGCTGGCCGTCATCGGTGATGGACCAGCCGGAGCGGCCCTTGACCAGCCAGCCGGCCTTGACCAGCTTGGCCGTGGCGGTGGTCAGGGTCTTGTGGCCGCGGGGAATGCCGCCACTGAGGAGTTCGCGTTCGTGGTCGTTGAGGGGCACCCGTGCGATTGCCTCGCCCAGTACGGCTCCGGCGTTCGGCTTCTCGCCGGTCCATACCTCCTCTGCCAGGACATCCAGCACGGCCTTTAGCCGAAGGTTGGTGTTTTCCGCGGTGTTCGCGCCCATGGGTCTCCTTTAGAAGCAATTGATCCACCTGCATTTTGCCAAGGAAATGTTAGTTTTTGCGAGCGGATCCGGTTAACTCTGTGTGTCGTGACCCACTATGACAGGGCCGGGCGGGGGTCGCGAGGGACCAACTCGGCCCTACCCGCGAGTAGAAAAACAACGCGGGGTCACTTATGGCCCATCAAAGCGCCTCGGACCGGCCGTAAGTGACCCCGCGTTGTTCTCGTGATGCCAGCGGAACGCCGGCTGCGGTCCGCGGAGGGTGCCCGTTTCGGCATTGCTGGATTCGGGGGCGCCCGCGGGCGGACAATGAGCCGTATCCGTCCCTGCTCCCCAGGAGCCGTCATGCCGCGTTTCAAGGTCTGGCTGCAGCGTCACCGCCTCCCGGCGTTCTTTGTCCTGGCGTTCGCGATCTCCTGGTGCTCCTGGCCGCTCTATGCGGCCGGGCTGATGCCGCAGTTCGAATTCCTGCCGATCGGTCCGCTGGCTGCGGCCCTGATGGTCATTGGGCTCGCCGAGGGCAGGGCCGGCTTCCGGGCGTGGGGCCGGCGGCTCATCCGGTGGGGGGTGGGCTGGGTCTGGTACGCCGTGGCCCTCTTCCTCCCGCCGTTGATGGCTTTGGTCACCGGATTCGCGAACATGGCACTCGGCGCCCCTGCACCGGGGCTGGCCCAGGTGACGTGGTCCGGGCTCCTGGCCGTTTTTGCCGTGCGCCTGGTCAATCCGCTGGACGGACCTCTGGGAGAGGAACCCGGTTTCCGCGGGTATGCCCTGCCGCTGCTCCAGGCGAGGTGGGCGCCGCTGCGGTCCGCGGCACTCCTGGGCGTTGTGGTGGCCCTCTGGCACGTTCCACTGGTCGTGTTCGGGCAGCTCAGCCTGATCGGGCTGCCCACCACCTTCGCCATCACTTTCCTCTACGTGTGGCTGTTCAACCGCACTGGCGGAAGCGTACTGCTCACATACCTCTTCCACGACGCCCAGGGCACGTTTACGGTGGGTTCCTTCGGTTTCTCCGGCGCCGAGGCTGGTCGGGCGGAACTGATCTACTTCGCCGTCGTGGTCCTGGCAGTCCTGACCACAGTGGTCCTGGACCGGGGTGCCTGGCGTGCGGCGCCTGCCTCCGCCGTCGACTCCGTGCTGCTCACTTCCGGGTCAGATCGTATTCACCGCTAAGGAGGAACCACGTCTGCTCCCCTGCCGTTACTCTTCGGCGCTCCATTGGGCGCCGGTCTGGGCCATGTAGGCGGCAACCGCTGCTTCGGTGGTGGGATAGAAATGCTCCGGCTCGATTTCGCGGGTCAATCCGTACTTTTCGATCTTCTCCCGGGTCCTGTGCTTGACCTCGGCGAACACCAGGGAGATACCCTGCGCGTTCAGTTCGACATCCAGATCGAGCAAGACGTCCGCGGCGGTGGTGTCAACGTCCGTGATCGGCTCGGCCGCGATGACGATCCACCGCGGTTTGGGTTCCATTCGTGCCAGGTGCCGGATGTTGTCGCGGAACGGCCGGACGTTGGCGAAGAACAACGGGGCGTCCCACCGGTAGATCACCAGGCCGGGCAGGTGCTTCGCATCCGGGTGGACGCGGATGTCGTGAAACCCCTCATAGCCGGGCACCCGCCCGATCACGGTCTCGTACGGCCACCACGCCCGGCGGAAGATGTTCAGGATGGACAGCCCCACCGCAATGCCGATGCCGGGCAGGACGCCCAGGAACGCGACCCCAAGGAAGGCGGCCATGCACAGGTAGAACTCGGTGCGCCTCTGGTGCCAGAGCCGAACCGTTCCGGGAATGTCGGCGAGGGAGATCGACGCCGTCATCACCACGGCCGCCAGTGCCGGCTGTGGCAGGTTCCGGAACAGCCCCGGCAAAAACACCAGCATGAGGAGAATCAGCACGGCGCCCGTCACGCCCGTGAGCTGCGACTTCGAGCCGGAACGTTCAGCGACGGCGGTCCGGGATCCGCTGGTGCTGACCGGGAAGCCCTGGAAGAGGCCCGCGGCCAGGTTCGCGGCACCGATCCCGATCATCTCCTGGTTGCCGCGGATTTCCTGCCCGGTGCGTGCGGCGAACGCCGTCGACGTCGAGATCGTGTCCGTCAAGGACACCAGCGCAATACCGAGGGCCCCGGCGAACATCAGCCCGAGGTCCGCGAAGTCCACCTGGGGAATGGTGAACGGCGGGAATCCCCGCGGGAGTTCCCCGACCAGCGAGACGCCCTTTGCGGCCAGATCGAAGACCGCCGTGGCCGCGATCGCGGCGACCACCATGACGAGTACCGCCGGGACCTTGGGCAGCCACCGCTGCAGAACCAGTATCAGCACAATCCCGCCGATGCCGACCGCCGCCGCGGCGACCACCGTCTCGCCATTGGCCACGCCCTCGACGAATCCGACCAGGTCACCAATGAAGTTTTCGCTTTCGATCTTGAACCCGAAGAGCTTCGGGAGCTGGCCCACCAGGATGGTGATCGCGAGACCATTCATGTAGCCGATCATCGTCGGCTTGGAGATGAGGTCGGCGATGAAGCCGAGCTTGGCCACGGACGCCAAGACCATGATGGCGCCGACCATGAGGGCAAGCATCGACGCGAGCGCGATCGCCTTCTGCGGGTCGCCGTCGGACGCGACAAGGGGCAGGACCGTCGCGGCGATCATGGGCCCGAGGGCAGAGTCGGGCCCCAGGACCAGGATGCGGGACGGGCCAAAGACCGCGTAGGCGAGCAGGCAGAGGATGCTGGTGTACAGCCCGGTGATCGGCGGCAGCCCCGCCAGCTCGGCATAGGCCATGCCCTGCGGAACGAGCAACGTCGTCAGGACGACCCCGGCAACGATGTCCTTGCCGAACCAGTCCTTATGGTACGTAGCCACGGCATTGAGTCCGGGCGCCGCCTGGCGCAGCCAGCCCTTGCGCTCGCGGGTCTTCGTCATATCTGCACTCTGCCGCCCGCCCCCGCCCCGCGCATCCCCCGGCAAGGGTGAGCCGGGGCCAGCCGTGGCGGCGTCTACTGACAACGCGGGCGTGCACGCACAACTCATCTACCCTCGGGTCCCCCCGGAACAACTCCAGAGGCTGACATCCAAACGGTAGTGTTGATGCCTCAGCACCGGCCGGCGGCCCGGTCGGGCATCTTGATGCCGTCGAGGCGTCGGGTGCTTCAGTTCCCCGGGATTTCTGCGCCGCTGAGTGTGTGCAGGGCGGCGCGGAGCCGGGTGTCGGCGTCGTTGGCGACGTCGCGGACGGCCGGGCTGTTGCTGAGCTTGACCATGGTTTGCGGGTCGATGGCCTGGATGGTGGTCTCGGCGGCGTCCTTGCCCCGGCGGACGACGACGTTGCAGGGCAGCAGCGCGCCCATGTCCGGTTCTGCGGAGAGTGCCCGACTGGCCAGGGCCGGGTTGCAGGCGCCCAGGATCATGTAGTCGCCGAGCTCCTCGGCGGCACCGGCGCCGAGTTTGGCCTCAAACGTGGCTCGGACGTCGATCTCCGAGAGAATGCCGAAGCCTTGTCCGGCGAGGGCCTCGCGGGTGCGCTGTACAGCCTCTTCCCAGGTCAGCGGGACCGTGACGGTATGCGTATAGCTCATGGCTGCTCCTGCGGTAATAGTGGCGGCATCAGGCAAGGGACAGGAAGAGCTTTTCCAGATCCTTGGTATCCATGCTCGTGTCCCCGCGGAGAAGGCACTGCTCGAGGCCGGTCGCGATGATGGCGAAGCCTGCCCGGTCCAAAGCCTTCGAGACAGCGGCGAGCTGGGTGACGATGTCCTTGCAGTCCTTCCCTTCCTCGAGCATGCGCGTGACGCCGGCGAGCTGTCCCTGGGCGCGCTTGAGCCGGTTGATGATCGGGGTGAGTTCGGTCGAATCAAGTTCCATGGCGGGCTCCAAAGGTGGGCGGTACTTTGCCAATTGTATACCCCGGCGGGTATAACGGCCAGCAGTGGGAAGCCGGCAGCCAGCCTGCCGCATGCCGGTTGCAAGATACCCCCAGGGGTATTATCGTTGTGGGTAGACCGACGGAGAATCCCCTCCCGGAAACTCCCCCGCCCAGCGAAAGAGAGCCCCATGCTTATCGAGCGTATTTACGACGAAGACCTCGCCCAGGCCAGCTATTTCATTGGCTGCCAGGCCAAGGGTGAGGCGGTCGTTGTTGACCCGCGCCGCGACATCGCCGTGTACCGCTCCCTGGCCGCGGCCAACGGGATGAAGATCGTGGCCGTCACCGAGACCCACATCCACGCGGACTTCCTCTCCGGCACCCGCGAGCTCGCCGCCGCGACCGGCGCCACCGCCTACGTCTCCGGCGAGGGCGGGGACGACTGGCAGTACGGCTTCCAGGCCGAACGCCTCAACGACGACGACGTGATCACCCTGGGCAACATCACCGTCAAGGCCCTGCACACCCCGGGCCACACCCCGGAACACCTGTCCTTTCTGATCACCGACGGCGCGTTCGCCGACACCCCCGGCTATCTGCTCTCCGGTGACTTTGTCTTCTCCGGGGACCTGGGGCGCCCGGACCTGCTGGACGAGGCCGCGGGCGGCATCGACACCCGCTTCGCCGGCGCCAAGCAGCTGTTCGCCAGCCTGCGCGATAAGTTCCTGACCCTGCCCGACCACGTCCAGGTGCACCCCGGCCACGGGGCCGGCAGCGCCTGCGGCAAGGCCCTCGGCGCCATCCCCTCCAGCACGGTCGGCTACGAACGGCTCTGCGCCTGGTGGGGACCCTACCTGGCCGCCAACGACGAGGAGGGCTTCATCGCCGAGCTCCTCGACGGCCAGCCCGATGCGCATGCCTACTTCGGCCGGATGAAGCGCGAGAACCGGGAGGGCCCGGCAGTGATGGGCGAACGCGCCCCCCTGAGCGAACTCGCCACCGAAACTGTTGCCCAGGGCCTCGCCGCCGACGCCATGACGTTCGTGGACACCCGCTCGAACGCCGAAGTCCACGAAGGCACCGTCACCGGTGCCCTGAACATCCCCTCCGGCAAGTCCACCGCCAGTTTCGGCGCCTGGGTGGTCAACCCCGAAACCGACAAGAACCCGCTCGTACTCCTGGCCCCCAGCCAGGCCGCCGCGCAGGAAATGTGGGACCACCTGGTCCGCGTCGGCATCGACGACGTCGCCGGCTACGTCACAGGCCTCGAAGGCCTGCCCGCCAGCACCCCCAAGCTCATCCAGCCTGAAGAACTGGGTGGCTTTGAGGCCGCGATGGTCCTGGACGTCCGCAACCGCACCGAACACGCCGCAGGACACATCCCCGGCTCCCACCAGCTCAGCGGCGGCCGCGTGATGTGGAACCTGGACCAGCTCCCCTCCGAAGGCACCATCGTGTCCTACTGCCAGAGCGGGGTCCGGAACTCCGTCGCGGCCAGCGCCCTGCGCCGGGCCGGCTACGACGTCGTCGAGCTCGACGGCAGCTACGCCGGATGGGCCGCCTGGCAGCAGGCTCGGGAATCTGTTTCCAGCAACTGATCGCGGCACGACCCGAAGTAATTAATTGACAGCGTTGGCGGCGGCCGGGACACCCGGCCGCCGTCGACGCATGTCCCGGACAACTGGAGTTCAGAGATGACGCCCGGCAACACCCCGTCACCGCAGGGCCGCGCAGTCCGGCGGGAACGCCCACAGCGCACCGGCATCACCCTGGGCCTGCGTCAGAACCTGGCCCAGTTCATACTCCTGGTCGCCGTCAATGCCCTCGTTGGCGGCACCCTCGGCCAGGAACGCACCGTGCTGCCGCTGCTGGCGGACCAGGTCTTCCACCTTGACCTCTACACGTCCGCCCTGACCTATATCGTGGCCTTCGGACTCGCCAAGGCCGGCACCAATTACTTCGCCGGCACGCTCTCGGACCGTTACGGCCGAAAACCCGTCCTTGTGACCGGCTGGCTCATCGCCATCCCCGTGCCGCTACTGCTGATCTTCGGAACCTCCTGGGGCTGGATCGTTGCCGCCAACGTGATCCTCGGCATCAGCCAGGGCCTCACCTGGTCCACGACTGTGGTCATGAAGATGGACCTCGTCGGCCCGTCACGCCGCGGCCTGGCGATGGGCCTGAACGAGGCTGCCGGCTACCTCGGCGTCGCCGGGACCGCCCTGGCCACCGGCTACATCGCCACCAACTACGGGCTCCGCCCTGGGCCGTTCCTGCTCGGCGCCGCCTACATCGCCCTGGGACTGGGCCTGTCCGTTCTGGCCGTGAAGGAAACCCAGGGCTACGCCAGAGTGGAGGCCGCCAACCACACGGCCGCCCACGCGGCCGCCCACGGGGAACTAAGCAACCGGGAGATCTTTACCCTCACCAGTTTCCGGGACAAGTCCCTGTCCTCGGTCAGCCAGGCCGGCATGGTCAACAACCTCAACGACGGCCTCGCCTGGGGCCTGTTTCCGCTCCTTTTTGCCGCCGCCGGGCTGAGCATCGAGAAGATCGGCATCCTGGCCGCGGTCTACCCTGCCGTCTGGGGCGCCGCGCAGCTCGTCACCGGAGCCATGTCGGACAAATACGGCCGTAAATGGCTGATCGTCGGGGGCATGCTAGTCCAGGCCGTAGCGCTCGGCATCGTTGCCCTCGGCACCGGCTTCGGGGTCTGGTTCGCCGCCGCCGCTCTCCTCGGTCTCGGAACAGCCATGGTCTACCCCACCCTGCTCGCCGCCATCGGCGACGTCGCCCATCCGCAGTGGCGCGCACGCTCGGTGGGAATCTACCGGCTCTGGCGCGACGGCGGCTTCGCCGTCGGCGCCCTGCTCTCCGGCATTCTCGCGGACGCCTACGGCATCCCCGCTGCCGTCGCCGTCGTCGCGGCCCTCACCGCGTTGTCGGGAATCCTCGTGGCCGTCCGGATGCGCGGCACCGACCACAAACCTGCAATCTAAGGAACCGCCCTGGCACCGGTACGGACCACCAGCACAGGACAATGGGCATGGTGCACCGCATGGCTCGATACCGACCCCAGTCGCATTTCGGCGAAGCCGCCACGACCCCGCGATCCGACCACCAGGAGATCGGCCCCGGCCGCAGCCTTCAGGAGCACCTCCGCGGTATGCCCCTCCTTCACTTCACCGGTGACCGCAACACCGGACCCGGGTGCCCGCCGCAGCGCATCAGCGTGCACATTCCGGGCGTTGTCGCCGAAGGCTTCATGGTCCTCAGCCTTGCCAGCGGCATCCCCGAGGAGGGGGTAGTGCCATGCTGTGACAACGTGAACCTGCCCGGCTCTCAGCCGGGCTTCCTGAAGGGCCCATTCCAGAGCTGCCAGTGACGAGTCCGACCCGTCGACCCCAACAACAACCCGGAAGACCGCCTCTGCCGCCATCGAGCCTCCCGCCACGCGTCTGCCTGGCACAACGTCGTGCCGCACGGCCCACGATCCTCCCGCTGCGCAGTGGAATCAAGGGGATAACCCGGCTGGAGCCGGACGCGGTGGCGATGCTGCGCCCAGACCGTTGGCGGCCTCAAAACACTCCCTCGAAGGCTGCCTTGGCGCCGGCCCGCGGGGCTGCCGCTCTATCTCGCGGTGAAGTCTTCATCCGCAAAAATACCCTAGGGGGTATACTGATGAGACTATCCACTTATGCAAGGGAGCAACCAGATGTGCCGTGCGGTGACATGTAAGAAATGCCAGAAGACCACATGGGCAGGCTGCGGCCAGCACGTCGACCAGGTCATGCGCGGGGTTCCGAGCTCCCAGCGTTGCCGCGGGCACGAGCAGGAAAAGTCGACGGGCAAGGGCTTCTTCGCGAAGCTGTTCGGGCGGTAGGTGGACCCTGCCGGCGCCCAAGCACAGGCGTTGAGGAAGGGAAAGCGCCGGAGGACATGTCCTCCGGCGCCTTTTTTCACGTTCCCTGGCGCCCCTCAGGACAGGAGCGCCTGCACAGCGACGTAGGCGGCGATCACCAGCACCAGGATTCCAAAGCCACGCTTGAGGACCCTGTCCGGGATGCCGGTGCCGATCCGCCCTGCCGCGAGTGAGGCGGCCATCGCAGTGACGGCGAAGGCCGCCGTGACGGCCCAGTCGATCTGCAGATCACCCACGTGGGCGGCGAAGCCGGCGGCCGAGTTGATCACGATGATCACGAGGGAAGTTCCAACAGTCAGCGCCATCGGGAGTCCGAGAGCCAGGGTGAGTGCCGGGACGATCAGGAAGCCGCCCCCGACGCCGAGTAGACCGGTCAGGAACCCGACGACGGCGCCGGTGGCGATCGCCTTGGGCAGGCAGCTGCGCCAGTTGACGCCGCCGCCGGGCAGCGCGCAGGCGCCGCCGACGGATGTCGACGGCATCAGCATCCGGATGCCGGCGAAGACCATGATCGCGGCAAAAGCCAGCAGCAGGACCTTCGGGTCCAGCAACCTGTTGACCATCGCGCCGAGGTAGGCCGTCA
The DNA here is from genome assembly GCF_056399305.1 of Arthrobacter sp. 01N444. Taxonomy (NCBI): domain Bacteria; kingdom Bacillati; phylum Actinomycetota; class Actinomycetes; order Micrococcales; family Micrococcaceae; genus Arthrobacter; species Arthrobacter sp. 01N444. The sequence goes on along the minus strand of NZ_JBFTRB010000016.1, from coordinate 19,527 downwards.
CGGTGCCTGCGGCGCCGATGATCAGCGCCAGTCTCCAGTTCACCCCGTTCCGCAGCCGGGGCAGCACCGCGACGGCGGAGGATGCGCCGACGACGACCAGCGACGTCGGGATCGCCGCCGCAAGCGGCAGCCCCACGCCATAGACCAGGGCGGGCACGGCGAGGATGGATCCGCCGCCTCCGACCAGGCCCAGCAGGCCACCGACGATCAGCCCGAACGCCGCCGCGGAAATGATCATGCCTTCGCGTCCAGGCTCTTCAGGGCCTGGTGCGCGGTGGGCTCGTTCGCGGAGCGGTTCCACGGCATCTTGGAGAGCATCTGACCCATGGCACAGCTGTTAGTGGCCGCGGAGAACGTCAGGCCGGCACCGATGCCGCCGGCAATTAGGCCTAGTTTGGGCGAGATGAACTTGCTGCCGAGCATGCCGGCAAGGACAAGGGAGCCGGCGGTCATCCGGACCTGGCGTTCCAGGGCCCAGGTGCCACGGCCGCGGACGACGTTCCCGCCGGCGGCCGCGTAGGCGGGGACCCCGCCAGACAGAACGCTGGCACTGGCCAGGCCTACGGCGTCCAGGTGCTTGCGGGCCTGCTCGGCCCGGTTACCGGATTGGCAGACGAGGACCACGCGGGTACCCATTTTTGCCGCGAATTCTTCCGCGTGTTCGCTGAGCATGGACAGCGGCACATGGTACGAGCCATTGATGTGCATGGCATCGAACTCTGCGCCGCTGCGCACATCAATGACCATGAGATCGTCGTGGTTATCTTCCCAGGCCTTCAGGGTCGAGGCATCGATTGACTTGGGAGCGCTAAGAACAGGGGTGGTCGTATTCAAGGAATTCATGATCTCTTTCGGTATTTCTTGGAGCATTTCTTGTGGCGGCCCGCTACTACGCAAAGCCGCCCTCCACCGCCCGGTTCGCCACGTCAGGGACACGGTCCGGGCAAATGGAAGCCCGGGCGGCGCTTGGGGGCGTGCCGCCCGGGCAGTCTGGTGGGGTCAGGCGGTCGGGAATCCCGCGGCAGTCCAATCAAGCATTCCGCCGGGCACGGTGTAAGCCGTGTAGCCTGCGGCCGCCAGCTGGTCAGCCGCTGCCGCACTGCGGCGTCCGCTGCGGCACACGGCGATGACCGGACGGGACTTGTCCAGGTCGCTGAGGCGGCCGGCCAGTTCGCCCAGGGCAATGTGCGTGGCACCGGGGATCATGCCTTCGGCGATTTCAGCGGGTTCGCGCACATCCACGATCTGGGCATCGCTGCCGGTCTTGAGCTGTTCCGCGAGCTGCTGCGGGGTGATTTCCATGTGCTGGACCTTTCGGTAGGACTGGCCTGTTGAGCGGAAAAATGTTGAGCGGCAGAATGCGGGACCAGGGGTTGCCCGGGAAAGACCAGCGCCGGCGTAGGTCAGGCGCAGGAAAAGTGTGCGGATATCCTCCCGGGCGGCCATCTTTCCCTCTCCATCATGATACCCCCTGGGGTATAAATGCAAACCCGGTGCCGCGCTTGCTGATATACCCCCGGGGGTATAGTATTTTGCCATGGCAACCATCGACATTTCCGAGAAAACCTTCAACGACACCATCACCGGCAACGGCATCGTGCTGGTGGACTTTTGGGCAGCCTGGTGCGGCCCGTGCCGGATGTTCGCCCCCACGTTCAGCAAGGCGTCCGACAACCACACGGACGTCGTCTTCGCGAAGGTGGACACGGAGGCCGAGCCCGGCCTCTCCGCCGCCGCCCGCATCACCTCCATCCCCACCCTGATGGCCTTTAGGGACGGGATCCTCGTCTTCTCGCAGCCCGGGGCAATGAACGCGGCCGGGCTGGAACAGCTCATCACCGCCATCAAGGACCTGGACATGGACGAGGTCCGGGCGAAAATGGCAGCCGCCCCGGCGTCGTAGGGATCAAGCGGCCCCCCAGCCATTGCCTGGGCGATCGCCGTCGCATGCTCATACTGACGCTCCGCGGGTCTGGAGGTCTGCAGCCGTTCTGGCTGGGTCCGATGGCATACGCCGTTTTCGCTCCCGGGCCGGACCGGCATTACGCGAGCCAGGGAGCACCGAGCCAAAGCAGACCTCCCGTTGTGTCCCCGGGCCGATGGGCCTAAAGTTGCGGTCTGCCCACTGCGCGCCGGCCCGCCGCTGAACATGCGCCGGACCAGGTGCCGGACAGGGCGTCCCACCGTTCCCGTTGAGGAGATATCTATGGAAACCCGCACACTCGGTTCACTCACCGTCTCAGCCCTGGGATTGGGCTGCATGGGCATGAGCGAGTTCTACGGCCACGGCGAGGACAACGAGTCCGTCGCCACCATCCAGGCGTTTCTCGACGCCGGCGGAAGCCTGCTCGACACCGCTGACATGTACGGCCCCTTCACCAATGAGGAGCTGGTGGGCCGGGCCATCGCAGGGCGGCGCGACGACGTCGTCCTGGCCACCAAATTCGGCAACGAACGGCGGCCCGACGGATCCTGGGTGGGCATCAACGGCTCCCCCGACTACGTGCGCGCCGCTTGCGATGCCAGCCTGCAGCGGCTGGGCGTGGACCACCTCGACCTGTACTACCAGCACCGGGTGGACAAGACCGTCCCGATCGAGGAAACCGTCGGGGCCATGGCGGAGCTGGTCCAGACCGGCAAGGTCCGGCACCTTGGCCTGTCCGAGGCCAGCGCCGACACCGTGCGCCGGGCCCACGCGGTGCACCCCATCACCGCCCTGCAGACCGAATACTCGCTGTGGGAGCGCGAGCCGGAGACCAAGGTCTTCCCGGTCCTCGCCGAGCTCGGCATTGGCTTTGTGCCCTACAGCCCGCTGGGCCGTGGATTCCTGACCGGCCAGTTCCGCAGCCCCGAGGACTTTGCCGCAGACGATTTCCGCCGGCACTCCCCGCGTTTCCAGGGCGAGAACTTTGACCGCAACCTGCAACTCGTGGACCGGGTCAAGGAGTTGGCGGACGCGAAGGGCTGCACCCCGGGGCAACTGGCACTGGCCTGGCTGCTGGCCCAGGGCGAGCACATCGTTCCCATCCCCGGCACCAAGAAGGTCAACCGGCTGCGGGAAAACCTGGGCGCCGCCGACGTCGAACTCTCCGCCGAGGACCTGGCCCGCCTGGACGAACTGGCTCCCGCCGGGGTGGCAGCCGGGGCGCGCTACCCGCACATGGACTCGATCGACGTCTAAACCGGCCGTTCGACAGCCAACGCGGGGTCACTTACGGCCCGTCCGGGGCCTCCGGATGGGCGCGTAGTGACCCCGCGTTGCTTGGGTGGTTAGTGTCCGGACGCGGCGAGCTCGGCCAGCAGCTCGGCCTTGCGTTCCTCGCTCGCGAAGGAGGACCGGATCGAGTTCGCGGCCATCCGGACGCAGTCGAACTCGGACAGGCCGATCACCGATTTCAGCTGCGCGAAGTTGTCGTCCACGTACCCGCCGAAATACGCCGGGTCGTCCGAGTTCACGCAGACGTTCAGCCCCGCTGCGAGCATCGCCGGCAGCGGGTGCCCGGCCAGGGCGTCCACCGCGCGGAGCCTGACGTTGGACAGCGGGCACACGGTCAGCGGCATGAGCTCGTCCACCAGCCGTTCCACGAGCTCCGGGTCCTCCATGCAGCGGATGCCGTGATCGATCCGCTCCACGTCGAGGAGGTCCAGCGCGTCGATGATGTACGACGGCGGGCCCTCCTCGCCGGCGTGCGCGATCCGGTGCAGCCCGGCGTCCTTGGCCCGGGCGAAGAGCCGCTCGAATTTGGCCGGCGGGTTGCCCACCTCGGCGGAATCGAGCCCGATGCCGGCGATCGGGGCGCCCATGGCGAGCAGCTGCTCCAGCACCTCGAGGGCGGAGTCCTCGGTGAGGTCGCGCAGGAAGGCCGCGATCAGGAGGGTGGAGATGCCGAACTCTTCGCGGGATCCGGCCAGCACCGAGGCCACGCCGTTGACGCACGTCTCCAGCGGTGTCCCGCGGGACAGGTGGGCCTGCGGGTCCAGCATGATCTCGGCGTGCCGGACCCCGGCGAGCGCCGCCCGGGTCAGGTAGGCGCGGGTCATGTCGGCGAAGTCCTGCTCCGTCTGCAGCACGGCCATGTTGGCGTAGTACAGGTCCAAAAAGGATTGCAGGTCAGTGAACTCGTAGCGCGAGCGCAACTCGTCCAGGTCCGCATAGGGCAGCGCGATCCCGTTGCGTTCCGCCAGCGCGAAGATCAGCTCCGGTTCCAGCGTTCCCTCGATGTGCAGGTGCAGCTCGGCGACCGGGAGCGGGAGGGGTTCGCCCGCCTCCGGCTCGTCCGGTTCTTCCGGCTGTTCCGCTGTCAACTGGGCATCGCCGTCGTGTGTTTCCATCCGGTAAGGATATGCCCGGTGCTCCCCGGAGCGGATAGAGTCGAACCAATGCAAAGTAAACAGCATGCTTCCCATTTGCCGCGCCCGGCCGGCCGGGACCTCATTCCTGATCTCGCTCCAGGCAATCCGACGGACGGTTTTGTCCGGGTGCGCGGCGCCCGTGAGAACAACCTGCGCAACGTGGACGTGGACGTGCCCCGCGACGCAATTGTCGCCTTCACCGGCGTCTCCGGCTCGGGCAAGTCCTCCCTCGCGTTCGGCACCATCTATGCCGAGGCGCAGCGCCGCTACTTCGAATCCGTGGCCCCCTACGCCCGCCGGCTCATCCAGCAGGGCCACAACCCCAAGGTGGAAATGATCACCGGGCTGCCGCCCGCCGTCGCGCTCCAGCAGCGCCGCGGGACGCCGAGTTCGCGCTCCACGGTGGGCACCCTCACCACGCTGTCCAACTCTTTGCGCATGCTCTTCTCCCGCGCCGGCAGCTATCCGGACGGCGCCGGCCCGCTGGACTCGGACGCTTTTTCGCCGAACACGGCCGCCGGCGCGTGCCCGGAGTGCCACGGCCTGGGGATCGCGCACACCGTCACCGAGTCCTCCCTGGTCCCGGACACTTCGCTGAGCATCCGCGACGGCGCCATCGCCGCCTGGCCCGGGGCCTGGCAGGGCAAGAACCTGCGCGACATCCTCACCCACCTGGGCCACGACGTCGACACCCCCTGGCGGGGGCTGCCCAAAAAGGACCGCGACTGGATCCTGTTCACCGAGGAACAACCCGTGGTGGAGGTGACGCCCCAGCGCGACCGCGTGGCCAAGCCGTACAAGGGCCGGTTCTGGAGCGCCAGGAGCTATGTGCTGCATACGCTCGCCGATTCCAAGAGCACCACAATGCGCGAGAAGGTGCTGCGCTTCATGGAGACCGGCCCGTGCCCGGTCTGCAGCGGCAGCGGCCTGACCCCGACCGCGCTCGCCGTCACCTTCGCCGGGCACACCATCGCCGAGCTCAACGCCGTCCCCATGACCGAACTGGCGGACATCATCCGCCCCACCACCGAACTCACTGAGGCCGGCACCGCCTCCCGGAAGCAGTCATCCGGCGAGGGCAACGAGGTGGCCGTCGCCATCACCCGCGACCTCCTGCAGCGCGTCACCGTGCTGCTGGACCTCGGCCTGGGCTACCTGGCGCTGGGCCGGTCCACGCCCACGCTCTCCCCCGGGGAAATGCAACGGCTCCGGATCGCCACCCAGCTCCGCTCCGGGCTGTTCGGCGTGATCTACGTGCTGGACGAGCCCTCCGCCGGGCTGCACCCCGCCGACGCCGAGCCCCTCCTCGCAGTCCTGGACCAGCTCAAGTCCTCCGGCAACTCTGTGTTCGTGGTGGAGCACAACATGGACATCGTCCGCCGCGCCGACTGGCTGGTGGATGTCGGTCCCCGCGCCGGTGAAGGCGGCGGCGAGGTGCTCTACAGCGGCCCCGTGGCCGGCCTCGCCGAGGTGGACGCGTCCGTGACCCGGCCGTTCCTGTTCCCGGACGGTTCGGCTGGTTCGGACGACGGCGGCGTCCGCCACAGCGCGGACGACGGCGGCGGGTCCCCCGCCAGCGGTACCCGGCGGGAGGCGGCCGGCTGGTTGGAACTGCGCGACATCAGCCGCCACAACCTGCGCGAACTCGACGCCGACTTCCCGCTCGGCGTGCTGACCGCGGTCACGGGCGTCTCCGGCTCCGGCAAGTCCACGCTGGTCAGCCAGGTCCTGGCCGAGGTGGTCGGCGCCAGGCTGCACCCGGAGCCAGACGCTGCCAAGGCCCCCGAGGACCTGGAGGCCGACGCCGGTGAGTCCACCGGGCCGCTCAGTGTCGGACCGGTCTCAGGCCTGGACCAGCTGGACCGGCTCGTCAAGGTGGACCAGAAACCGATCGGCCGCACTCCGCGCTCCAACCTCGCCACTTACACCGGCCTCTTCGATGCGGTCCGCAAGGAGTTCGCGGCCACGGACGAGGCCAGGGCGCGGGGCTTTGGTGCCGGCCGCTTCTCCTTCAACGTTGCAGGCGGCCGCTGCGAGACCTGCCAGGGCGAGGGCTTCGTCGCCGTCGAACTGCTGTTCCTGCCCGGCAGCTACGGCCCCTGCCCCGAGTGCCATGGCTCGCGCTATAACCCGGAAACCCTTGAAGTGACGTACAAGGGCAAAAACGTGGCGGAGGTGCTGGGCCTGACGGTCAATGCCGCCGCAGAGTTCCTCGAAGGGGTACCCGCAGCGGCGCGCAGCCTGCAAACACTGCGCGAGGTGGGCCTGGGCTATCTCCGCCTCGGCCAGCCGGCAACCGAGCTCTCCGGCGGCGAGGCCCAGCGCATCAAACTCGCCACCGAACTGCAGCGTGCCCAGCGCGGCCACTCCCTCTACCTGCTGGACGAGCCCACCACCGGCCTGCACCCGGCCGATGTCCAGCTCCTCATGGCCCAACTGCACCGGCTCGTGGACGCCGGCAACACCGTCATCGTGGTGGAACACGACATGGATGTGGTGGCCGCAGCGGACTGGGTGATCGACCTCGGCCCGGCCGGTGGCGACGCGGGCGGCGAGATCGTGGCGATCGGGACCCCGACCGCCGTCGCGGGCTCCACGGCGAGCCGGACGGCTCCGTACCTGGCCGCAATGCTCGGAAGCTGATCCACGCGGGGCGCGGGCGTCGGCGGCGGGGCCGGCGTCAACGCGGGTCACGGACGTCGGCGCCACTGCGGGCCGGATGATAACGGCAGGAGCAGGGAAAGTAACGTCTTGATAACGGCGCGGGGCTGACTTAGCCTAGTGTCCATGCCCGGCAACCGGGTATTGCATGCCCGGTGCTACCACCACCAGATACTGCCCGACCGGTAGACACCGCTATGACCTCTATTGTCAGGGGCGGGCAGTGGCGTAAAAACGTCCGGGGACGGACCGAGCGCTGGTGGGCCTCAGGAGCATCTAAACCATGAAGAAATCAATCTATGGCACTGCCGCGCGCCGCGGCGTCACTTTTGCGGCCGTCTCAATTGCAGGCGTCGCCCTGTCCGCCTCGGCCGCGAACGCGGCCGTACCGGCCACAGCCCCTGCCTCCACGTGGGACTCGCTGGCCCAATGCGAAAGTGGCGGGAATTGGGCCACCAACACAGGAAACGGATACGCGGGCGGGCTGCAATTCAGCGCCAGCACGTGGGCGGCCCATGGCGGCACGGGATCTCCGGCCAATGCCAGCCGTGCGCAACAGATCGCCGTCGCCGAGAAAGTGCAGGCCAGCCAGGGCTGGGGCGCGTGGCCAGCCTGCGCGGCCAAGCTGGGACTGCGCGGCGGCGCCGCGGCTCCGCAGAGTGCAGCCACAGCGCAGCGGCCCGCCGCGACTCCCGTCGCAGCCAAGGCCCCCGCCAGATACGCCCCCAAGGCAGCCGTGCCGGCACCCCGCCACGTTGCACCGGTAGCCGTAAGCGGCCAGACCTACACCATCCGGAGCGGCGAAACCCTGAGCACGATCGCCGGGAAGCTCAACATCGCCGGAGGCTGGCACGCGCTGGCCGACGCCAACACGGCGACCATCAGCAACCCCCATCTGGTGTTCCCGGGCCAAGTGCTGCAGCTGCCCGCATAGGGCGGTTACAGCACTTGGCGAACAGCACGACACACAGCACGACGCCGGAGCGATCCCGCAAAGGGGACGCTCCGGCGTCGTGGTGCTTCAGTGAGCCGTGCTGGCTCAGCCGTGCGGGCTCAGGCGGCCTGTGGGATTTCGCGGATAATCCGCACTTTCCAGGCGGCGTCGTCGCTCGTGTCCAGCAGGGCCACCGTGCCCATGGCCAGATGCAGCGCTACCCGTTTCGCGGCGAGGAGCTCAAGGTAAAGGCTTTCGTTCATCCGGGCCGGGGCGTCAATGACGTACTTCACGGCGTCGCGGACTTTGCGGTAGTTGGCGCTCCGCTCCCGGTGAAGGTGCAACTCCAGCATCCGGCGCTGCTTGATCCTGGGCTCGTGGCGGTTCAGCCAGGACACCGCGGCGTGGACGGCTACCACCAGGGTCAGTGAGATGACGTAGATCTCCCAGCCACTCGAGAGCAGGAACAGGGGCAGGTTGGCGATCGCCACCGCGGCGATGAAGAGGCGGAGGGCCACCAGGCGCCGCATGGTGAGGGCCACGCCGGCCATAGCCGCGCGGAATCCGCGCTGCTCGTCGCGGGCGGCAACCGGATCCAGCGTGAATTCCTCCAGCACCACTATCCCGTGGGCGTCGGGGCTGAGCATTTGTCCGTACTTAGGCACGAACGGCGCCGGGGCAACACTTACTGTTGGTGGCTCTGCTTGAAATGGCAACGCAGTAATGGGCACCGCTGACTTAGGCTCTGCTAGAAATGGTTCTGCTGAATAGGGCTCTGCTTGATAAGGCTCTGCTTGATAAGGCATGGGCGTGTCTTCCGTGGCGGCGGGAGTGGTTCATGTTATTTTAGCCGCTCTCCAGCACGCCTGTCTGCCCTGTTCCGTCATGTGAGCACCCTCACCGCCGCGCGCCAGCAATTGGCGCATTTGGTCCGTGGCCTCAAACTGGAGAGATGCAGACTTTCCTCCCCTTCCCTGATTTCCAGCAGAGCGCCGCGGTTTTGGACCGTGTGCGGCTCGGCAAGCAGCGCGTCGAAGCGCTGCAGATCCTGCGTGCGCTGGTGATCCCGGAGTACGGCTGGCAGTCGCACCCGGCGATCAGGATGTGGATGGGGTACGTTCCCGCGCTGACCATGTACGGCCTGGCGATGGTGGATGAATGGACGGCCCGCGGCGGCGAGGACACCATGCGCGAGAAAATCATGGAGTTCGCCCCGCAGGCGGCCCACCCCGACTACGCCGCCAAGATCCCGATGCCGCCATGGCTTGGCAATGCGGATTTCCACCTCAGCCACCGGTCCAGGTTGATCGCCAAGGATCCGCGGTTCTACACAGAGGTATTCCCCGGCACGGACCCGGACCTGGAGTACATCTGGCCCGAACCGAAGCACGAGCTGGTGCCCGAGGATCCAGCCGGGGACCGCATGTGGGTCCTGCGCCTGTCCCTCGGCGATACCGAGCCCGCACAGCTGAAGACTGTCAGCCTGCCGCCTGTTGGCCGCAGCAAGGTCCCCGCGGACGACGACTACCAGTTCGTTTACGCCGACTCAGGCTCGCGCCGTCCCAGCAAGGTGCGCAAGCTGCCCCCGAAGCAGCTCGTCAAGAAGCCCACCCGCAAGCGCCAGCAGCAGGAGGAGGCGTTCACCACCCTGCCCGGCAACTCCGTGGTTGCCATCCCGGTCAACGACGGCGCCGCCTTCGCCGTCGGCAAGGTCCTGGGCCGCCCGATCACGGTTGATGGCCAATTCGCACGCAACTTCCAGGTCGACGAGATCGTGGACCGCTCCGCCTTCGATTACCCTGCCCTGATGCAGGATCCGCGGGCCTTCTTCCCGATCCCGGCGAGGTAGCAGCACACTGGTCAGCAGGTGATGGTTCGTTCCAGCGGTGCTCCGGTCCATGAGCCAACCTGCGCGGACAGAGTAAAGGTGTAGTTCCCTTTGCCGCCCCAGTTGGTCAGGGACTCTTCGCGACCGGCGGTAACCTGCGTCAAAGTCGGCGTTTCGCGGGGCAGCGTTAGTGTTGCCACGTAGCCCGTGGCGCGGTCCACCAGACCAAATCCCGTGAAAGTGATGGTCGCGCCCTTTCCAGCCTTCGTACACTGCAGTGTGCCGTTGACGGATGCCGGGGCCGGGATCTTGTAGGTCCCCACGTTCAAGGCTGCGGTGGCTCGGGCCGTGAAGGTCGCGTATGCCAGCCCGGGAGCGCCCAGCACCAGAGCCGCGGCTACCGGGACGGCCAGCAGTCTGCGCAGACGCACCAGCCAGGCGGCCTTGACCCGGGAGGCTTCCGGTGCGGACTGAGGGGCGTTCACAGTTGCGCTTCCTTTTAGAGCTGGCGATCCAATAGCTCCTACTCTGGCAGTGCAGCTTCAACCCAACGCCACGAAAAACTTCAACGTTTGCTCAAGAAAACCTGTTAGCCTGAATCCACTGTGACCCTTGGGGTTGGTGTCACACACTGTGACGCATGAGGTCAGTGCCGCACAGAGGTCTCATTGTCCTAGAAACTGGGGTTTGGGTGGTTCCGTGACTCAACTACGAGTTGTGGTTGTTGATGACGACGCCGACGTTCGACTGCTGCTGCGCCGAACGCTCGAGATGCAGGGGTTTGCCGTTTTTGAGGCCGCCTGCGGGTCCGACGCGCTGGTGAGCATCCAGGAAAACGGCCCGGACCTGGTGACTCTTGACCTCAATCTTCCCGATCTCGACGGCGTCGAAGTTTGCCGCCGGATGCGCAAATTCTCCGAGGCCTACGTCGTCATGATCACGGCCCGGGCGGACGAGATAGACGAATTGATGGGCCTGGAAACCGGCGCCGACGACTTTATCAGCAAGCCCTTCAGCCCCCGCACCGTCCAGGCCCGGGTGACAGCGGTATTGCGCCGGCACCGGCCAACCCCGCAACGCCCCACCCCGCAGCGTCGGGCTACAGACTTCATGCCTCGCGCAACCGACGCATCGACGGCCGGGACCCACGACGGACCCCGCCGCCGGGCGAGCGACGTTGCGCCTGTCACCGATGCCGTGTCCGCCCCGCACACTCCACCGCGCCGCCGGGCAGGCGACGCAGCGCCCGGCAGCCCTTTCGACTATCCAGCCGTGGCAGCAGGACAAGACCGTCGTTACGACGACGGCGTCGTCCGGCACGGCCCGCTGGTTGTGGAGGCCGAAAGCCGGGCGGCCTCCGTTGACGGCGTCGAACTGGAATTGACGCGCACGGAATTTGACCTGCTGGAAGCCCTGGCGGGGGCGCCGCGGCGAGTCTGGACCAGGAAGGCCCTCCTGACCAAAGTGTGGGGAACCGAATGGCCCATGGACGAGCACCTCGTGGAAGTGCATATCGGCAACCTGCGCAAGAAGCTCGGCGACAAGGGCCGCGACCCGCGGTTCATCCGCACGGTACGCGGCGTGGGCTACCGGATGGCGCCCGCAGAAGGGGTGGCGTAACTGGTCCCGTCACCGTCAGCCCGTATCGCCGCAGAGTCCGGGATGGCCCGGCAATCGGTACTCGCGGAGTATGGCCTGCCCCGCCTCGAGCCGCTCCCTGCCACAACGGGCACCCGCACTCCGGATACGCAGGGTCAACTCCAGAAACTGTTGGTCCTGGCGACCACAATTACCGGTATACCGTTCGGCGCGGTCAACATCATCACTGCAGATCAGCAGCACCACATCGCCGCGGTGGGGATTGACCCAGGCGTGTGTTCCCGCGACGATTCGATGTGCAGCCGGGTCTTCCTCAGCGGCCGGACCACCGTGGTGCCCGACGCTTCGCGGGACCCTCGCTTCCAACACCACCCCTTTGTCACGGGCCAGGCAGCCGCAGTCCGGTTTTATGCTTCAGTCCCTCTCGTCACGGCAGGGGGGGTCGTGCTGGGGTCGTTGTGCCTCTTTTCGCCGTCTCCCGCGGAGCTTACTCCCGGTCAGCAGACGGCGCTGGAAATCATCGCCTCGCAAGTGGTGGAAGTACTCGAACTGCACCACCATGCGCGGATGCTCGCCCGGAGCCTGGAGGACGCCCGCAAGAGCAACGAGCTGCTCGAATCATTTGCTGCCCGCATCAGCCACGACCTGCGCAACCCGCTGACCAGCGTCATCGGCTTCACGGAACTTGGCGAACTGCAGAGGCCTGAAGACGCAGACGAGTTCCGCATTATCGGCAGGACCTCACGCCGGATGCTGGCCATGGTGGACGATCTGCTGTCCTTCTCCAGACTCGGTGGAGCGCTCCAACGGCGCCCGGTGTCCCTCTTGGCTGTAGTCCACGACGTCGAAGAAGACCTTGCCGCCGACCTGTCGGAAGCCGGGGCGGACGTCGAGGTTTCGGACGCGGTCCTGGAAGCCGACGCCGGGCAGTTGCGAGCTCTGCTGCAAAACCTGATACACAACTCCGTGGCCTACCGCCGCCCGGGCATCCCGCCGAGAATCCTGGTCAGCGCCAAGGCTGTTGCCGACGGTGTAGCCGTGCGGGTGACAGACAACGGCAAGGGCATTCCCCCGGAAAAGCGGGGTCATGTGACAGAGCCACTGGCCCGTTTGCACCGCGACGACGACCCGCCCGGTTCCGGATTGGGGCTGGCAACCTGCGCCCGGATCGCGAAGGCCCATGGCGGACGGCTGACCATCAGTTCAGGTCCCGACGGCGGAACCACGGTGTCCGTCCTGCTCCGAGCTTCAGCCCCGGAGGACCCTGCCGGGTGACGGGGTGGGTCGCTCCGTCTGGTCACAATGCCGGGTGAGGGGCATCGAGTCCTCCCGCAACTGGGCCTTCAACAACTCAGGAGTTTGCTGGCATGCTGCGCGAAGTCCGCTGCGTTGGCGTCGAGGACCCCGGCGGCGGCCCGGGCCGCGCCCAAGTCGCCGGCCCGGATGCTCTGTTCCACAGTCCTGCTGTGTCCTTCAAGCTGAACCGCCCCGGCCATCGCCGCCGACGTCGCCACACTAAGGACCGCCGCTAAGGCACCCTCGCTCTTGCCCTCGAGAAGGCTGCGGTGGATGCATGCCAGGCTGTCTGGCAGGCGTTGGACGAAGCGGCCGACGAAGCCGACCGCGGTGGAACGTGAATTCAGTTCAAGAGCCAGCCTGTCGATCCGCCGGGTATCAAGGATGACGCCGGAGCCGGTCATCCCCTGCTCTCTTCAGTACCGGCGGCGGTGGCATCATCTGTGGCTTGGGCATCGGCGGCCAGTGTTTCGGTGGCCACTGTTTCGGTGGCCACCGCAGCGGGCTTCTTCCAGATCGCCGTCAGCACGACGACAACGAGCAGGGCAGACGCGCCGTAGAGGAGCACGGACTGGACTAGGGGCTGACGCAAGGCCCTGATGACGTCACCAAGGTAGGGCACGACGCCCGCCTCCGTGTAGACGTAGTCCTCGGACAGCACGGCAACCCACGGGTCGGCTCCGGAGTTCGCGTCTCCCTTGGTGGTCACGGACGTCGCGCCGGCGTCGCGTTTGATGCTGGCCACCCGGTGGGTCTCAATCCGGTGATCGTCAATGGGGATGCTGTAGGTGATGACGTCGCCAACCTTTAACTCGGAGACCGGCGTCTTCACGCTGACAACGACGTCCCCCGGGTTGATCCCCGGCGACATGCTCCCGGTCAGCATGGTGGACGTCTGGTAGCTCAGGAAGCGCGGCCCGACGGCGAGAAAGAGGAAAACCAATGCGGCGACGACGAGGAGGATCGTAAAGAAAGCTCGTCCGGCCACGGCACCAGCCTTGGACGCCGGCCGTCGGGTGCGGGCGGGGGCCGGTTCGGCCCGGCGTCGTCCGCGGCTCTGAGGCGCAGGGTCTTGGACGGCAGCATCCGGAACGGTGCCGTCCGCCACCAGGTGGTCGACGGAATCCCTGGAATTTGCGGTGATTGCTGTACTCACGGGACCTTTCCTCCTGCCGGTGTGGATAGTGCGGGCAAAGCCGGGTGCTCAGTCGGGCCGAGACCTGGCCGGACTGAGCACCCGAGAATCGCTACTTGCTGGCGCCGCCGGCGCGCTGTGCGGCGTCGAAGACGAAGTTGATGGTGCTGGTCAGTCCCTGGAACGTGTTATCAGCACCATTGGGAACGGAGAGCGTGACGCGGAGGTTGTCGGCCTGCTTGGCAGTCAGGGAGGCGAGGCCAAGCATCGGCATATTCGCCCCGACCACGGCCCGGGACGACATGACAACCGTGGTGTTGGCGGGGGCGCAAGTGTAGGTGAACGAGGGCGAAGTGCCGGTTTCAGCCCACGGCACTTTGCAGGCATCAACCTTGATCTGCAAGCCGTTGGTGGTGTCGGAGTCCAGCTTAGAGGACGGTGTGGCGGTGGTGGTGAGAGTAATTGCGGCCAGGTCCTGGTCACCGCTGTTGGTCAATGTCACTGCACGCTGGATGGTGTCACCCGGAATCGCACCTGAGGCCGGAATGGTGAGTCGGTTGTTGGCTGCGCCGGCGGTTCCGACCTCAAACTTTACCGTGCCTGAACTGACAGCGGCGGAGGCCGAGGTGCTGGTCGTGAAGCCACCGTAGGTGCCCATCCCGGCCACGCCGGCAGCTGCGGCGAGGAGGGCGGCGGAAGCCAGGACCTTGCTGGACGTGGAGTTGAGGTTGAGACCCATTGGAGATTCCGTTTCGTGGAGCCGGCCGTGGCGGGCCGGGCGACGTATGTAGCATCCGCCAGCCCCCTGGCTGACCTTTACAACAATGCCCGGCCCAGCTCAAGGCAAGGCTTCAGCGGGCGACAAGATCAGTTCAAGTTTTCCTCAAGCCTGTCCGCGGCGCTTCCCGAAGGCTGGCAGACTGGCTTCATGACTGTTCTGCTGGCCGGTTGCGGCGATCTTGGCACCGAGGCCGGGCTGCGTTTCGCGGCGGCTGGCCACCGCGTGGTGGGGTGGCGTCGCTCGCCGGAGAAACTCCCGGCCGCCATCGAGGGAGTCGCCGCCGACCTGGGCTCCGCTGAGCTGCCGCCCATCCCGGCGGACACCACCGCCGTCGTCGTCGCGATTGCCGCGGATTCCCCGACTGAGGAGGCGTACCGTGCCGCCTACGTGGACGGGCTGTCGAACGTCCTGGACGCGGTCCTCGCCTCCGGGGCAAACGTCCGCAGGGTCCTGTTTGTGTCCTCGACCGCCGTCTACGGAGATGCCGGCGGCGGCTGGATTGATGAAGGCACGACGCCGGAACCCGGCGGGTTCTCGGGCCGCATCATCCGCGAAGCGGAGGAACTCCTCCACAGCCGCCTGCGCGGCACCGGCATCACCCCCGTAGTGCTGCGGCTCGGCGGAATCTACGGCCCCGGCCGGACGCGATTGATCGACCAGGTGCGCGGCGGAACCGCGGTCATTCCTGCCGCGTCGCGTTTCACCAACCGGATCCACCGCGACGACGCCGCCGCCGCGATCGTCCATCTGTGCACCATGGGCACGGTTCCGGCGGCGGTCTATCTGGGCGTGGATAATCAACCGGCCGAACTCGGCGACGTGCTGGAATTCCTGGCCGCGGAACTGGGACTCCCTGCGCCGGCGGCAGAGTCCACTGGTACCGCGGGTGCGGCGGCGGGCGGCACCACCGACGCTTCGGCGTCGGGCGGCAAAGCGGCGGGCGGCACCACCGGCACATCGGCGTCGGGCGGCAAAGCGACGGGCGGCGAACCCTCCCGGGGCGGAAATAAGCGGGCCAGCAACGGGCTGCTACGCAGCACCGGTTTCGAGTTTCAATACCCCAGTTTCCGAGAAGGCTACCGAGCCGTTCTCGCCGGTATCGGCGCCCGGCACCCCTAAAGTTTGAATCTCACCGCCCACTTCTCTGAGGGGAACCATGGATTTTCAGCACATTATCGAGTCGGTCGGGGGCTTCATGGACTTCGCCGGTGTGGCCGTCATGGTGGTCGGCGCCCTCGTCTCTATCCCCTTGGCGCTGCGCGGATTCCAGCCGGAACGCCAGCCGGCGGGCTCCGCACCGCTCTCCGTGTACCGCTCCTACCGGCAACTGCTGGGCCGCTCCATCCTCCTCGGGCTCGAGCTGCTCGTCGCGGCCGACATCATCCGTTCGGTCGCCGTCGCGCCGACCTTCGAGGGCGTCGGCGTGCTGGCCATAATTGTGCTCATCCGGACCTTCCTGAGCTTCTCGCTCGAGCTGGAAATCACCGGACGCTGGCCCTGGCAGACTCAGCGCGAGGGATCACCTGACTCTTCCGCGGCAGGCTGAAACCCTTCCGGCTGGCACGGTGCCCCGCTAGGCTCGCGGCATGACAGACCACGCGCGTTCCCGTGCCTCCAAAGCCACCGAGCTGCTCCGTCTCCACCACGCACCGGAAATTCTCCAACTCGTCAACGTCTGGGACGCGATCACCGCGAAGGTGGTTGCCGGCGTTCCGGGGACCAAGGCATTGGCCACGGCCAGTCACTCCATCGCTGCGTCGCGCGGGTACGAAGACGGCGAGAACATTCCGGTGGACGAAATGATCGCCGCCGTCGGGGTGATTGCCGCCGCCACGTCGCTGCCCGTCAGTGCTGATCTCGAAGCGGGCTACGGCAATCCCGGCGAAACTGTTCGCAAGGCGATTGGCGTCGGCGCTGTCGGAGCCAACATCGAGGACCAGATGCGCCCGCTCGCCGACGCCGTTGAACAGATGAGCGCTGTAATCCGCGCCGCCGAGGCCGAGGGCATCGACTTCGTCCTCAACGCCCGCACCGACGCCTTCTTGAAGGGCAAGGACCGGGACCCTTCTGCGGTGCTTGCGGACGCCATTGAGCGCGGCCGGGCCTTCCTCGACGTCGGTGCGACCGCGGTGTTCGTGCCGGGCCTGCTGGACGAGCCGACTGTCACCGCGTTGGTGGAAGGCATTGGGTGGAACAAGATCTCGGTCATCAATGTGCCCGGATCCCTGGCACCGGCCAAATTGCAGGAACTTGGCGTGGCGCGCATTTCCTACGGCCCGTGGACCCAGCGCGTGGCGCTGACAGCGTTGGCCGATGCGACGGCGGCAGTATTGGCCGGTGGAGCCCTTCCGGAAGGCACCCGGGCATTGAACTGACCCTGCTTCCGCGGACCTTGGCCGATGCCAAGTGACCCCGGCTGCCGTCCGATTCTCATGATGCCGACCGGCTCGTGTCCTGCCGACCTACGACCCTGCCGACCGAAGGGAGCTGTTCCGATTGGGCGTTGATCCTTGGCCGGCTGCACCCGAGCTTCCGGCGCCAATCATCATGGACCAGCGGTGGTTGGATGCCGTCTTCCTGCACTGGCGCATTCCTGAGGCAGTGGCGGCGCGATTCATGCCACCGGGCGTCGCGCCGGATGTGTTCGACGGGTCCGCCTGGGTGGGGCTAATCGGCTTTCGTATGCAGGGTGCCGGAGTTGGTCGCGGTCCCGGCATCCCCTATTTCGGAAGCTTCAACGAGATCAACGTGCGCCTCTACTCCCGCGAGCCGGACGGCACCCGTGGTGTCGTCTTCCGGAGCCTGGATGCTTCACGCTTGGCGGTGGTGCTGGCCGCGCGGGCGGCCGGGATACCTTATGTGTGGTCGCGGGCGAGCTACGTGGGTGCCGATGGATTTACCGGATCGGCGTCGGCTGGGTATTCCGTGCGACGCTTTCGAGGCGGCACCCGGAGCGATTTCTCGGTCGTCCCAGAGCCCGACGTCGCAGCCACCGACGCGCTGTCGATCCACCTCACGGCGCGGTTCGGTCTGCATTCACAGTTCAGGGGCAGGACCATCTATGTGCCCAACACGCACAGTGCATGGCCGCTGTACCGCGCGCAGCTGTTCGGCCTTGAGGACCAACTCGTGCGCGCCGCGGGAATCGAAGTGGCCGGGCCACCCGAATCCGTACTTTTCTCGCCCGGAGTTCACACGCAGTTTGGCCGCCCACGGGTCCTGCACAGCACGATGTGAAACCTGCCTGATCGCCCGTCGATCCGTGGGCAGGTGGCGCCGCGGTCTCAGAGTGATCACGCACGGTGCCCTCCTAAAATTATCGGAGCCCTCAAATAGACTCGAGCCATGGAAGCCGTCAGGGATTTCATCAGGGATTTCACCGCCTGCGGGGACGAGGCGCAGGGCACGGACCGGGGCGCAACCCCGGTCCGTCAATCCGGTATGGACGCCGCCCTGGCCGCGCTCCGGGCGGTGGGTTCGACGGCGGTGGAGGATGCGGGGTCGTGGGGCTTCAGGGCCGCGTCGGACTTCGCCGGCAGCGTGGAGGAAGTCTCCCGCGCGGTGGAGTATCTGCAGCTCGTCGCGGCCGCCGCCGTGGACCGGACCAGGAAGCAGTCCGCCGCCACGGCCACGGGGGCTGTAACGGGGGCGGTCACCGGGTGGACCACCGGCTGGCGTGAGAGCCCCGCCGGGTGGCAGACCGGCGCACCCGGAACCGCGGAACCCGCCGGCGCCTCCCTGGCCTCGGCTCCCGCCGGCAGGCCTGTTGGGGCGGTTCCCTCCGGCACCTCCTTGTCCTCGGCGCCCGCCGGCAGGTCCGTTGCGGCGGCTCCCGCCGGAACGGACGTGCCGGAGGGCGAGCCGGCGGTGCCCGAATCGGTGCTGGATGACGGTTACCGGAACGCCACAGATTTTTTGCGGGCGCGGCTGCGGATCAGCGCCGCGGAGGCCAGGCGCCGGCTGGCGCTGGCCGACTCGCTGCTGCCCCGGCAGGGACTCGCCGGCCGGCCCATCCCGCCCGTGCACCCGGAGCTCGGAGCCGCCGTCGCGGCCGGCGAGGTCGCCTCCCGCGCCGCGACCGTCATCACGCTCGCCCTGGACCGGGTCCGGCACAGCTGCCTCCCGGAGGCCGTCGCGGCGATGGAGCACGCCCTGACCCGCACCGCGGCCGGGAACGACGCCGACTTCCTGGCCCGGGTCAGCCGCAGCTGGGCCGAGGCACTGGACCAGGACGGCGCCGAACCCTCCGAGGAACTGCTCCGCCAGCTCCAGGGCGCCTTCCTCCGCAAACCCCGGCACGGCCTGCAGCACCTGGAAATCTTCGCCACCACGGACCAGTTCGAACACCTGATCACCGTGATGAACACCGCCACCAACCCCCGCACCGGCCCCGACACCGGCCAGGGCACCCCCACCGGCAACACGGCGCAGGCCCGACCGGGCGAGGGCGGGGCGGGCGAGGGTGGGGCGGCGGCGGAGGGGGAAGCCGCCGGGTACAGCCCTGACGTCATTGAATCCGCCGGCGGCACGAGTGCTGCCGGCGTTGGCGCTCCCGGGGCCGTCCGGGCCAATACCGGCCCGGCGGATGCGCCCTGCGCGGCTGACGATTCCGCCACGGCCGAAGAGGACGCCTCGCGAGAGGACCCCGCGCTGCCGTCCCTGGACCTCCGCTCCCGGCCGCAGAAGCTGCTCGACGGCCTGGTCGGCGCGTGCAAAGCAGCCCTCGCCACCGGAGGGCTACCCGCCGCGGGCGGGCTCCGGCCCCAGGTCATGGCCACCATCGACTACCGGGACCTGCTCACCCGGCTCGGGACGACTCCCGCCGAAGCAGGCACCCCTGCCAACACCGCACAGCACGGCACCGGAACCAGGCACGGCACCGGGACGCTGCTGTTCACCGGCCCCGTCACCACAGGCACCATCCGCAAGCTCGCCTGCGA
>NZ_JBFTRB010000015.1:0-120916 GCF_056399305.1 Arthrobacter sp. 01N444 | reverse complement strand
GTCTTCTACTCGATGTTCGGCTTCCAGCGCACCGGCGATTCCTTCTGGGCCGCCGCCGACCAGATGACCCGCGGGTTCATCATCGGCGCCACCGCCGGACGCACCACCCTGACCGGCGAAGGCCTGCAGCACGCCGACGGCCACTCCCCGATACTGGCGGCAACCAACCCGGCCGTCATCACCTACGACCCAGCGTTCGGGTACGAAATGGGCCACATCATCCGGGACGGCCTGGAGCGGATGTATGGGCCCGGTGAAGCCGGGAAAGAAATTGCCGACAACGATCCGTCGCGGAACCTGATGTACTACCTCACGGTGTACAACGAGCCGATCTTCCAGCCGGCCGAACCCGAAAATCTCGACGTCAACGGTGTCCTGAAAGGCATCTACCGGGTGTCGGCGTCGGACTTTGACGGGCCTAAAAGCCAGATCCTGGCCTCCGGCGTGTCCGTTCCGTGGGCCCTCGAAGCCCAGCGGGTCCTCGCCGAGGACTGGGGCGTCTCCGCCGATGTCTGGTCCGTGACCTCCTGGACCGAACTCCGCCGCGACGGCCTCGCGGCAGAAGAAGAGGCCTTCCTGAACCCCGGCCAGCCCGCCCGCGTCCCGTTCGTGGCCCAGCAGCTCGCCGGTGCCACCGGGCCGGTCGTGGCGGTCACCGACTACATGAAGGCCGTGCCGGACCAGATCCGCCAGTTCCTGCCGAACGAGTTTGCCTCGCTCGGCGCGGACGGCTTCGGCTTCTCCGACACCCGCGCCGCGGCCCGCCGTTTCTTCAAGAACGACATCCACTCGATTGTAGTGAAGACCCTCCAGCTGCTGGCCTCGCGCGGAGAGGTCGACAGCGGGGTGCCCGCCTACGCGATCGACCGCTACAAGCTCCTGGACGTCACCGCCGGGACCACCGGAGGAGCGGGTGGCGACGCCTGAGAAGCGAGTTATGGTGGGCAGATGAGCGACAGCAGAGCGCACGGCACCGGATCCGGCGGCACGACGGCGGTGCTGCTGGCCGCCGGAGCCGGGACCCGGCTGGGGCTCGGGCCCAAGGCGTTGCTCCCCTTCCATGGCCGCACGCTGGTCGAAGTGCTCGCTGACGTGCTGCTAGCGGGCGGCTGCCGGGAGGTGGTGGTGGTGCTTGGCGCGGATGCGGCAAGGGTCCGCGCCGCCACCGACCTCGGCCGGCACCGGGTCATCGACAACCCGCACTGGGCCAGCGGGATGGGCAGCTCGTTCCGGGCCGGTATCGCCGCGGCGGCCCTGGAGGCCCATGTGCTCATTGCGCTGGTGGACCAGCCCAGCCTGACCAGGGAGACCGTCACCCGGCTGCTGGCAGCCCACCGGCCCGGCCGGGTAACGGCGGCCGGCTACCGCGACGCGGAGGGGACGCTGCAGCGCGGACACCCGCTGCTGCTCGATGCCGGGCTTCGCACCGAAGCCGCGGAAACAGCAACGGGCGACGCCGGCGCGCGCGTCTTCCTGCGGGCGCACCGGGACCTGATTGATCTGGTGGACTGCAGCGACCTCTCCGGCGGCGAGGACCTCGACTCCCCCGAACAGCTGCACCTCCTCGACTAAAGACAACGCGGGGTCAGATACGGCCCATCAAGACCCCCTCGATGGGCCGTATCTGACCCCGCGTTGGTTTTAGCGCGAGTGAGCTAACAATTCCTGCAGGCCACGCTTGAAACCGGACCGGCCGCCGTGAGCCGGGTGCCTGATTTTCGGGGCGTCCAGGCCGCTGCGCTGCAGGCTGCGGTGCGCCACATTGCCCACGGCCACCACAGTTTCGATGGAAAACGCCTCGATCAGCGCCTGCCAGAACGGAGTTCCCAAGGCAGCCTCGGAGGCCCTCGGCGTGCGGTTGGACAGCGGCCGCCCGGGCACGTGGGTGTGCCACGGGCAGGCGCTCCACAGCAGGGGCAGGAACTCCAGTTCGGCCAGGACCTGCCACATCACCGTGGCCGTCGGCTCGGCGGCTATGCCTTCGGCGTCTGCCGGAAGCACGTACCCCTTCCCGGGCCCAAACAGCCCAAACCCGTTGGCAGGGCCTTCGAACATGGACCGGTTCGTGAAGGGAATCCCGGTGATCCTCATGCCCCTGTACCCGGGGGCTTCGCCCAGCAGCAGGACCTTTGGGGCGCGGTCCTGCATCTCCCCCAGATAGAGCTCCAGGTTCCGCCGGCGCTGCGCATTTCCAGGCACGGTGTGGTCAAAGAAGTTGTTGCAGCCCGGCCCCGTTTCGACGGCCGCGAGCCGGTCAACAAAGCCGTCGATGGAGGAAACAGTCATTCGCCGGCCCTTGGGGACACCAGGCAGAATCAAGCGCCCTACCAGCGGGGGTGGATCGTTTCGCGGAAGTAGCGGTCATAGATTTCGCGGACGCCGACGTCGAACGTTGCGTCAATGCCGCTGACACCCGCCGCGGCGGCATTGGAGCGCGCCTGGTCCACGTTCCGCGCGCCCGGGATCACCGTGCTGACGCCGTCCTGCGCCGCGATCCAGGCGATGGCCGCCTGGGCGGTGCTGACGCCGTCGGGCACCAGTTCGTCGAACTCGGCCACCGCTTTGAGGCCTTCCCCGAAGTCCACGCCGGAGAAGGTTTCCCCGACGTCGAACGCCGATCCGGTGCGGTTATAGTTCCGGTGGTCGTCCTCCGCGAAGGACGTCTCCGCTGTGTATTTGCCGGAGAGCAGCCCGGAGGCGAGCGGGACACGGGCGATGATGCCCACCCCGGCGGCCTCGGCGGCGGGCAACACTTCATCCAGCGGCTTGAGCCGGAAGGCGTTGAGGATGATCTGCACGGTGGCGGTGCCGTCGTGGCGCATTGCTTCGAGGGCTTCCTCGGTCCGCTCCACGCTAACGCCGTAGTTGCGGATGGCCCCCTCGGCCACGAGCGTGTCCAGCGCGTCGTAGACCTCGTTGTTGCTGTACACCGCGGTGGGCGGGCAGTGCAGCTGGACCAGATCCAGCTGCTCGACGCCCAGGTTGCGCCGCGACCGGTCCGTCCATTCGCGGAAGTTGGCGAGGTTGTAGCTCTCCGGCCGCTGCTCCACCCGCCGGCCCATCTTGGTGGCCACCGTGATGTCCAGGCCGGGGTTGTCTGCCAGGAACGCGCCGATGGCCTGCTCACTGCGGCCGTCGCCATAGACGTCCGCGGTGTCGAAGAACGTGACGCCCGCTTCGACGGAGGCCGCCAGGATGGCCTGCGCCTGCGCGGGGTCCACGTTGCCCCAGTCCGCGCCAAGCTGCCAGGTCCCCAACCCGACCGTGGAGACGTTTCGTCCGGTTTTGCCCAAGATTCGTTGTTCCATCGTCCGACTATAGGCCGTCAGCGGCCTCAAAGCGGAGGAACCAGCCCTGCCTCCTTCAGGCCCAGGTAGATCTTGTCCCGGGAGATGGGCAGCTGGGAAAACCTCACGCCGGTGGCGTTCCGGATGGCGTTCGCGAGCGCCGGCGCCACCGGATTGAACGGGCTCTCGCTCATCGACTTCGCGCCCAGCGGGCCCAGCTTGTCGCTGGTGTCGGCGAAGTACACCTCGCTGCGCGGCACGTCGGCAAAGGAGGGGACGTGGTACTGCCGCAGGACGTCGGTGGTGACGCGGCCGGCGTCGTCCACTGCGACCTCCTCGTAGAGCGCAGAGCCGAGGGCCTGCGCGATCCCGCCTTCGATCTGGCCGCGGCACTGGCGCGGATTGACCACCACGCCGGCGTCGGCCGCCTGCACGCTCTGCAGGATCCGCAGCTCCCCCGTCCCGGTATTCACGGCCACCCGGAAGCCCTGGACATTGAACGCCACCGAGCGCGGCGTCCCGCCCCAACGCCCCTCGGCGGCGAGCTCGACGCCGGCCTGCTCCGCGGCGCCGTAAATTTCCGTCAGGGGCACCCGGGTTCCCTCGCAGACCACGGCGTCCATGTCCAGGACGCAGCCGGAGGGCGGCACGCGGCGGAGGCCGGCGGCGAAGGCGCGGATGCGGAGGGCGAGGTCCTCTGCGGCGGCCAGCGTCGCTTTGCCGGCCACCACGGTGCCGGCAGATCCGAACGCGCCGGAATCGTGGTCCACGAGGTCGGTGTCGGACTGCCGGAGGGTGACGCGGGCGGCGGAGGTGGACAGCGCGGTGGCCGCGAGCTGCGCGTGGACGGTGGAGGTGCCGTTGCCGAATTCTGCCGTCCCGACGTCGGCGGCGTAGGTCCCGTCGGGCAGGAGCCGGAGCCTGGAGTGGGCAAAGTGGCCGCGTGGCGGGACGGTGTCGATCATGGACAGGGCCGTCCCCTCCCCGACCACCCAGTCCGGTCCCAGGCTGTCGAGGCCGGCGGCGCGGCAGCGTTCCCGCCCACGGGCCAGCGCGTCCTCGACCAGCTTCGTGCACTGGTCCAGGCCGTAGCTGCCGTAGCGGACGTCCTCCTGGGGCTCGTCGCGGATGGACAGCATGTCGTCGCCTTCCCGGACCATGTTCCGGCGGCGGAACTCCAGGGGGTCCATGCCGATCCCTGCCGCGAGCTCGTCGATGCCGGATTCGATCGCGAAGATCATCTGGCTGAGCCCGTAGCCTCGGAAGGCACCGGACGGCACCGTGTTGGTGTACACGGCGTGGGCGTCCACTTTCTTGTTGGCGCATTTGTACACCGCCAACGACTCACCGCAGCCGTGGAACATGACCCCGGTCGCGTGGTTGCCGTAGGCGCCCGTGTTGGTGAGCACCTCCAGCTTCAGTGCGGTCAGCCGCCCGTCGCGGCTGGCGCCGGCCTTGAGATGGATGGTGAAGGGATGCTTGGTGGTGGCGGCGGTGAACTGTTCGGTCCGGGTGAATTCAAGCTGCACGGGGCGGTTGAGCTTCAGGGCCGCCAGAGCCACGACGTCCTCGGTGAGCACCTCTTGTTTGCCGCCGAAGCCGCCGCCCACCCGTCCGGCAACCACCCGGATCTGCTCTTCCGGCAGGCCGAACACCCGGCCCAGGGTGCGCCGCACCAGGAACGGGACCTGGCTCGAGGTGCGGATCAGCAGGCGCCCGTCACCGCCGATGGAGGCGATGGAGGCATGGGTTTCGAGCGCCATGTGCTGCACCCGTTGAGTCCGGTACGTGTGTTCGTGGATGAAGTCCGCCGCGGCGAACCCGGCCGCCATATCGCCGAGCTCGGAATGCAGTTCCGCGACGACGTTCCGCTCCGGCCGGCTGATGCGGGCCGTGGTCGCGTCCTTGTCCCCGTGGAGGGCGGGGGCACCGGGGAGCATGGCGTGCTCCGGGGTGAAGACGGCGTCCAGCACCTCGTAGTCGACCTTCAGGGCCCGCACGCCTGCCTCCGCCGCCGCCACGGTGTCGGCGACGACTGCGGCGACGCGCTGGCCGGTGAACCGCACGACGTCGTCAAACACTCGGGTGTCGTCCGGGTCGTCGGTGTAGAGCTCGTGCTGCGCGGTCGAAAACAGCTGCGCCGGGGAGTCCTCGTGGGTGAAGACGGCCGCGACGCCGGGAATCGCCAGCGCGGCTGCTGCGTCGATGGAGCGGATCCGGGCGTGGGCATGCGGGGAGCGCAGCAGTTTCGCGTGCAGCAGCCCGGGCAGCTCGTCGGCCGGGACGTCGAGGGTGTAGCGGGCCAGCCCCGTGACGATGGCGAGGCCGGCGGGGGCGGGAGCGTCGTCGCCCAGTTGTCCGGGGCGCGGCTCCGGCCGGCCGTGCCCCTCAGAAGAGGTGACCGGGCGGCTCCCCCTCCCGCAGACGGCGTCCTCGATGGCCGTGTACCCGGTGCACCGGCACAGGTTGCCCTTCAGGTTCCGCGGCAGGTCCGCCCTCTGCTCCTCATCGAACGTCGCTGCCGTCATCACCATGCCGGCCGTGCAAAAGCCGCATTGGAAGCCCTGCCGGTCCAGGAACTGCTGCTGCATCGGATGAAGCGCGGTGCTGTTGGGGTCACCGGCGGCGCTGGCGGCGCTGGCGGCGCTGGCGGCGCTGGAGGCGCTGGCGGCGCTGGCGGCGCTGGAGGCGCTGGCGGCGGCCAGTCCTTCCACCGTGGTAACCGCCCGGCCTTCCGCGCGGACCGCGGGATAAATGCAGCTGTGCACCGGGACCCCGTCCACGTGCACCGTGCAGGCGCCGCAGTCGCCGGCGTCGCAGCCCTTCTTGACGCCCAGGTTCCCCTGTTCGCGAAGGAACGTCCGCAGGCACTGGCCGGGACGGGGTTCGGCCTGCGCCGGGACACCGTTGATCTCGATTCTCATGCTCAGGCACCTTCCGTCCGGGGTCCACCGTTCAGGGTCCCGCCCCGCGGCGGCCAGAAGTCACCGGATATGCGTAACGGGTCGCGGCCTGCCGGGGCGGTGAGTTCGGCCTGGATTTCATGGGCCAGCCGGTACGTCATGTCCTTGCGCCAGGCGGGCAGGCCGTGGACGTCGTCGTGGTACAGGTCATCGGGGATGGCGGCATCCAAGGCCTCGGAGAGAGCATCAGTGAGGGCGCCGGCGAGCGCCGCCGCGGAGGACTCCAGGCGCAGCTGCACGGGGCGCTTGGTGGCTGCGGTGACGGTCAGGACCAGGGTGCCGCCGGCGTCGAGCCTTCCAATCAGCAGCACCGCTGACCTGCCCAGGTTGCTCAGCGACAGCCGGCGGAAGGCCACCCGGGAGGACAGTGCCGCCGCCGGCAGGGTCACGCTGCGCAGGAGCTCGCCGGGAGCGAGGCAGTTCGTCCCGTCGCCCGTAACGAAGTCCAGCACCGGGAGCGTGCGGCGGGCGCCGCCGGGGCCCAGAATGGTGGCCCTGGCGTCGAGCGCCGCGCAAAGCGAGATCATGGGCCCGGCCGGCAGGGAAGTGCACAGATTGCCGCCCACCGTGGACATGTACCAGACCTTGAAGGAGGCCACAAAAGACTCGCAGCAGGGGCGGACGAGTTCCACGCCGGGCCAGTTCCCGGCCAGGCCGCGGCCGGCGGCCGAGCCGGCATCCGCATCCGCATCCGCATCCGCATCCGGGAATGCATACAGTTGCGCGATGGTGCAGGTCGCCGCCAGCTCGATGCCGGCCGCCGACACCGCTATGGGTGTCCAGTCCGTGGAGCCGAGGTCCAGGAGGCGCCGGAGCGGTTCCTGTCCGGCGGCGGGGCTCCCAGAGGAGAAAAGCACGGTACCCCCCGCGAGCCAGGCGTCCCCTTCGCGCCACTGCGCCGGATCCGCGGTGCGGACCACGGCCTCGATGGTGTTCATGTCCACTGGGCCTCCTCAGGTTCCGGCATGCCGGCGCTGCTGTCGTGATGGTTGCGGCCGTGATGGTTGCGGCCGTGATGACTGCTGTCCTGATGATTTCGGGAGTAGTGGTGAATGGGGCCGCTGGCATCCTTCAGGGACACGCTGCCCTGGGCCAGCCCGGCGGCCTTGCTCCGGTTGGCCACGAGTTCTGCCGTGATGGAGACCGCGACCTCTTCCGGCGTGACGGCCCCGAGGTCCAGGCCGATGGGTGAGTGCAGCCGGGCCAGGTCGCCGTCGGCCACGCCGGCCTGCCGCAGAGCATCGATCCGCCCGCGGTGGCTTCGTCTGGACCCCATGGCGCCGACATAGTCCACGTCCAGGCCGAGCGCGGCCTGCAGGAGCGGGACATCGAATTTCGGATCGTGTGTGAGCACGCAGATGGCCGTCCGGGCGTCGGTGCGGCCGGCCAGCACTTGGTCCGCCAAGTACCGGTGCGGCCAGGCCGTGGCCACCTCGTCCGCGGCGCCGAACCTGTCCTGCTGTGCGAACGCCGGGCGCGCATCGCACACCGTGACATGGAAGCCCAGGAGTTTCGCGGCCGGCACGAGTGCCGCACCGAAGTCATTGGCGCCGAAGATCAGCAGGCGCGGTGCCGGTAGCCGGCTCTCCACCAGCAGGCTCACGGGTTCCTGCTGGCGCTCCCCCGCGGACGCGATCCGGACCAGCCCTGTACGGCCTCCCCTCAGCAGCGGTTCCAACTGGGCTGCTGCCGCCCGCATCGCGAGCCCGGCACCACCGGAACCGCCCGCACCGAGCATCGCGGCGAGTTCGGCCGACTGCAGTACCTGGAAGGCCGCCGGGTCTGGAACCACGACGGCGCCGCCTCCGCCGGCGTCTACCCTGCGGATCAGCGCAGCGCCGCCGGCCGGATGCCTCCCGGCCAGGGCCAGCAGGCCGTCCAGCCGCAGCCGGCCGGGCCCAGTATCCACGGGTTCGATGTGGATTTCCAGCCTGCCGCCGCAGGTCAGCCCGGCCGCAAACGCGTCCTCGGCGCTGTAGCCGAAGCACTCCCGGCGCGTCCCGCCATCGCGCATTGCCTCCAGGGCCGCTTCCACAACGGCCCCTTCAACGCAGCCGCCGGACAGGCTGCCCAGCACCTCGCCGGTCTCCGAGACCAGCATGGAGGTGCCCACGGGCCTAGGCACTGATCCGGCAGTGCCCACGACGGTGGCCACCGCGCAGAGCTGCCCGGACGCGGCCGGCCGCCATGTGCCCAGGTGCGGGAGCAGATCCAACATGGCCGCAGTCCCCGGCGCTAGTAGTCGGTCCGGGACTCAAGCGAGTTCCAGGCCTTGAAGGGATCCAGTGCCGCGGGCGCTTGCGGGTCTGTCAGTTGCAGCCTGCCCACCGGCATGAGCGTGTCGCGCTGGTCGTTTTCGAAGTATTCGTAGAAGACGGCGTCATCGAACCCCGCAGCCGCGGCATCGTGCCGGTCCGCGGCGAACATCACGCGTGACACCCGCGCCCACAGTGCGGACGCCAGGCACATGGGGCACGGCTCGCAGCTGCAGTAGAGCGTGGCACCGCTGAGATCGAAAGTGCCCAGTTCGCTACAGGCCCGCCGGATGGCCGTCACCTCGGCGTGCGCCGTGGGATCGTTGGTGGCGGTGACGCGGTTGACGCCTTCGAACGCAAGCCCGTCCGCAGTGACCACCACTGCGCCGAACGGGCCGCCGCCGTTCAGGACGTTAGCCGTAGCCAACTCGATGGATCTCGCCAGGAACTTCTGAGCCGTACCGGTTGTAGTCATGCCGCCACTCCCTACCTGCGGAAGCCTGTACACCGTGACGGGTACGCAAGGGCCGTATGCGACGGTGACCAGTCTTCAGCATGTGCCTTGAAGGTTGCGCCTGGTAGATAGCTTCCCGCGTCCCGGGCTGCCCGCCGTTGGCAAGATCGACAGTAGCACCGGGATGTCCGCGCGGCGCGCCCAACTTGATGGAAGCCTGTTTTCGTTATGTGAAATCTCTATTTCCGGGTCTTCACGCCAACGCCGCCCTACCGCCCAAAAAAACGCCTACCGGCCAAAGAGCGGCAGCGCACGTAGCCATCGGGAAAAGCCGCGGTCCCTCCGCTCGCAGTCGGCCGGAATGTAGAAGTCCGGGTCCGTGGCACCGAAGTCCGCGGCGGCGAACGGCAGGTACAGCTCCACCCCGGGCGCCGGAAATTCAACGGCACTGCCCTTCTCCTGCGAGTTCATGGATTCCTCCTCATGCATTGTGTGGCTGCTTCCTCGCACCGAACCGAATCATGCGGCAGAATTCCACATTTTGGAAATAATTTATTGCTATATGGAAAAGACTAGGGCGACGGAAGCCGGCGGTCAAGGGCCCTGACCGCCGCGGTCACAAACCGTTTTTTCGGAAAGTGATGTACACCACGCCCGGACCGGGCTACGCTTAATCCCAATTCGTGGCGCAGGTCACGTAACCTGGGAGCAGCAGGCAGGGTCGTAATGAGCTGGCATCAACTGATGTCGGCTCTTTTTTGTGGGCCGACGGAATGAGAAACGCGCGGGAAACACGCGCTTAATTTCTATGTGGGACTTTGGTGCCACATACCTGAAGTTGGGAATCAGACCATGAGCAACAAGATCGTCCTCGGCCACAACCAGTACGGAAAAGCCGAAGTCCGGGTCGTCAAGATCACCAGGGACACCGACCGCCATGCAATCGAAGACCTGAATGTCACCTCGCAGTTGCGCGGGGACTTCGCGGCTGCCCACCTCGAAGGCGACAACAGCCATGTGGTGGCCACGGACACCCAAAAGAACACCATCTATGCCTTCGCCCGGGACGGCATCGGCTCCCCGGAAGCCTTCCTGCTGCGGCTAGGCAAGCACTTCACCTCGAACTTCGACTGGGTCACCGGCGGCCGCTGGGCAGCCGAATCCTACAAATGGGACCGGATCCAGGCCCACGGGACCGGGCACGACCACTCCTTCGTCCGCAGCGGCCAGGAAGTCCGCACCGCGGTCCTTGTCCGCAACGGCGGTACCGAGCACCTCATCGCCGGGCTCAAGGACCTCACCGTGCTGAAGTCCACCCAGTCTGGATTCAGCGGCTTCCCGCGGGACAAGTACACCACCCTCCCGGAAACGTCCGACCGCATCCTCGCCACGGACGTATCGGCCCGCTGGCGCTTCAGGACCGGCACCGACTTCGGCACCTTCGACTTCAACAAGAGCTACGAGGACGTCAAGAGCCTGCTGCTGGAGGGCTTCACCGAAAAGTACTCGCACGCCCTGCAGCAGACCCTCTTTGACATGGGCGCCAAGGTCCTCGAAGCTCACACCGAGATCGACGAGATCAAGTTCTCCATGCCCAACAAGCACCACTTCCTCGTTGACCTCTCGCCCTTTGGCCTCGACAACCCCAACGAGGTCTTCTTCGCCGCCGACCGCCCCTACGGCCTGATCGAGGCCACCGTCCAGCGTGAAGACGCCAGCCCCGCGGAAATCGCCTGGTCCGGGATCGCCGGCTTCTGCTAGGACTCCCGAGCGGGCCGGCCCGGAGCTCCGGCGCCGGCATTCCAGCACCCGTTAGCCAGACATTGTTAGCCGGACGAAGAAGTCCGCCATGAACCAAGAAGGTCTGCCATGAACGCACGCAAAAAATTGACCGCCCGGCTGCCACGCACCCGCGGCACCGGCGGCTCCGGCGGCACCCCCCGCCCCGAGGACCAACGACTCTCCATCGGAAGCAGTTTCGCCTACGGCTTCCAGCACGTCCTGACTATGTACGGCGGCATCATCGCCGTCCCCCTGATCGTCGGCCAGGCCGCCGGCCTGGCTCCGGCCGACGTCGGGGTTCTGATCGCCGCGGCCCTCTTCATGGGCGGCCTGGCCACGCTGCTCCAGACCCTGGGCTTGCCGTTCTTCGGCTCCCAGCTCCCCCTGGTTCAGGGCGTCTCGTTCGCCAGCGTGGCGACGATGGTCGCCATCGTCACCGGCGGAGGCGGCCTCCCTGCCGTCTTCGGCGCTGTCATTGCCTCTGCAGCCATCGGGCTGCTGATCGCCCCGGTGTTCTCCAAGATTGTCCGGTTCTTCCCGCCGGTGGTCACCGGCACAGTCATCACCATCATCGGCCTCACACTGATGCCCGTGGCGGCCAACTGGGCCATGGGCGGAAACAGGAAGGCCGAGGACTACGGGAGCGTGGCCAACATCGGGCTGGCGGCCATTACCCTGGCCCTCGTGCTCCTGCTGAGCAAGGTCGGCAGCGCCACTATTTCCCGCCTGTCCATCCTGCTGGCCATGCTGGCCGGAACGGGGGTCGCCGTCGTCACCGGCATGGCGGACTTCTCGAACGTCGGCGACGGCCCGATCGTCGCCTTCCCCGCACCGTTCCACCTCGGCGCACCCACCTTCGAAGCTGCCGCCATCATCTCCATGCTGATCGTGGTGCTGGTGATCCTGACCGAGACCATGGCCGACATCCTGGCCGTCGGCGAAATCGTGGGCACCCGGGTTGATTCGAAGCGGATCGCAGCGGGCCTGCGGGCAGATATGGTTTCCAGCCTCGTGGCGCCGGTCTTCGGCTCCTTCACGCAAAGCGCGTTCGCCCAGAACGTTGGCCTGGTCGCCGTCACCAAGATCAAGAGCCGCTATGTAGTGGCGGCCGGCGGCGTCATCCTGGTGCTGCTGGGCCTGCTGCCAGTGCTCGGCCGCGTGGTCGCGGCGGTCCCGACGGCGGTCTTGGGAGGTGCCGGAATTGTGCTCTTCGGCACGGTGGCCGCGAGCGGCATCCGCACGCTGGCCAAGGTGGAGTACCGGAACAACATGAACCTGATCATCGTCGCCGCCTCCATCGGCTTCGGGATGATCCCGATCGCCGCCCCCACGTTCTACGACAAGTTCCCCAGCTGGTTCGCAACGATTTTCCATTCCGGCATCAGCTCCGCAGCGGTCATGGCCATCGCGCTGAACCTGCTCTTCAACCACCTAAAGAAGGGCAACTCGGAGAACCAGTCGGTCTTCGTGGCCGGAACGGGCCGCGTCATCCGCGAGGAAGACCTTCAATGCCTTGCCGAGGGCGACCGTTACGAGAACGGCAAACTGATCGACTGCGACGGCAAGGAAGTCCCGGTGGAGTCCGCCGCGACATCCGAACACTAGCCCCCTAAGACACCACCGGCATGAGCGTTGCGGCCCCTCCCTGTGAAGGTAAAGGGGCCGCAACGTGGCCTGGCAGACGGCGGCACAGCAGCTGGAGGTCAGCTCTTGTTAAGGTCCTGGGAGATCGCCAGGGCTGCCTCGCGCAGCAATGGCACAGCCCGATCCGCGAAAGTCTCGTCCACCCGGGAAACAGGCCCGGAGACGGAAATCGCCGCGGGGGTCGGCGCATTGGGGATGGCAATCGCGAAGCAGCGGACGCCGATCTCTTGCTCTTCCTCATCGATCGAATAGCCGCGGCCGCGGATCAGCTTCAAGTCGGCGAACAGGGACTCGACGTCGCCGATGCTCTTCGGAGTGGGGGTGGGCATGCCCTTCCGGGTCACGATGCCACGCACCGTCTCATCGTCCAGCTGGGCCAGGATCGCTTTGCCCATGCCGGTGGCATGCATGTAACCGCGGCGGCCCACTTCGGTGATCATCCGCATGGAATGCAGGGACGGGACCTGGGCCACGTACATCACCATGTCAGAGTCCAGCACGGCCATGTTGGCGGTTTCCCCGAGCCGTTCCACGAGGGACTGGAGCTGCGGCCGGGCAAGCGCGCCGAGCTGCTTGTTCGCCGCCTCGCCCAGACGGATCAGGCGCGGGCCCAGGGCATAGCGCCGGTTCGGCAGCTGCCGGATGTAGCCCAGGGTAACGAGGGTGCGCAGCAGCCGGTGGATGGTGGGAAGCGGCAGGTCGGTGGAGGACGAGAGTTCGCTGAGTGTGACGTCGCCGCCGGCGTCAGTGATCAGTTCCAGAAGTTCGAAAACGCGTTCAACGGACTGCACGCCTCCGGGGGCTTTTTCCGCCATAACTTTGCTCTCCTGAGAGGTTGCTTCCGACAAATTTTATCCACATCGTGAAAAAAGTGCTTAGTAGACCCAAGATACAGTACCGCCGGCCCGCCGTCGACGGACCCTCGGGGCTTGTATTTCCACAAAGTAGATAATAATATCCATCATACGAAATAAGTTAGTGCAGTAAGAGCCCGCCCGCGGGCCGACTAGGAGGAAAATTCAATGGCGAATCCCAGCCCCGGAAATTCGATCACCCTGCGCGTGGAGGCGCCCTCGAGCTTCACCGCCACCAGCGAACTGGCCGCCGCCGTCGGTGCGGCCGGCGCCGCGATCACGGCCCTGGACGTCACCGAGTCCCACCACGAGACCCTGGTAGTCGACGTCACCTGCAACACCACGGACGACGACCACGCCGCACGCGTCAAGGACGCGCTCAACGCGCTCGACGGCGTCACGGTCCGGAACGTCTCGGACCGAACCTTCCTGATGCACCTCGGCGGCAAGCTGGAGGTTGTGCCGAAGGTCGCCCTGCGCAACCGCGACGACCTCTCCCGCGCCTACACCCCCGGCGTCGCCCGCGTCTGCCTGGCGATCGCGGAAAACCCTGCGGCCGCCCGGAACCTGACCATCAAACGCAACACCATCGCCGTCGTGACCGACGGCTCCGCCGTCCTGGGCCTCGGCAACATCGGCCCGGCCGCCGCACTGCCGGTCATGGAAGGCAAGGCCGCGCTCTTCAAGCAGTTCGCCAACGTCGACGCCTGGCCGGTCTGCCTGGACACCCAGGACACGGAGGAAATCATCCGGATCGTCAAGGCGCTCGCCCCGGTCTATGGCGGGGTCAACCTTGAGGACATCGCCGCTCCGCGCTGCTTCGAGATCGAAACCCGGCTCCGCGAGGAGCTCGACATCCCGGTCTTCCACGACGACCAGCACGGAACCGCAATCGTCACGCTGGCAGCCCTGACCAACGCCCTGCGCGTCGTGGACAAAAAACTCTCCGAGGTCCGGATTGTCGTTTCGGGCGTCGGCGCCGCCGGCTCCGCCATCATCGCGCTGCTCAAGGCACAGGGGGCCCGCAACATCATCGCCGCCGGCCGATCGGGAGCGATCCACTTCGGCGAACAGTACAACGACGAGCACCGCACGTGGATTGCCGAGAACACCAATGAACGGGGCTTCTCGGGCACGCTGCACGAAGCGCTCAAGGGAGCCGACGTCTTCATCGGCGTCAGCGCACCGCACGTGATCGGCGAAGAACAGGTGGCATCCATGGCCAACGACGCTATTGTGTTCGCCATGGCCAACCCCACGCCGGAAATCGACCCGGTGGTCGCATCACGGCACGCCGCTGTGGTGGCGACCGGCCGCAGCGACTTCCCCAACCAGATCAACAACGTCCTGGCCTTCCCAGGGTTCTTCCGCGGGCTGCTGGACGCGGGGGCGGCGGACATCACCCCCGAGATGCTGGTGGCCGCCGCCGCGGCGATCGCCAACCGGGTCGCCGACGACGAGCTCAATGCCAGCTACATCATTCCCAGCGTCTTCGACCCCCACGTTGCCGCCGACGTCGCCGCGGCGGTTGTCGCGGCTGCCCACGCGACGGTCCCGGCCGCCGCGCTGACCCACGCCTGATTCGCCGCCTGCTTCACCGACCAGGAAGGACCACAATGGCCCTCACCATTTCAGCCCGCCGCCCCGTTGACCGCGCGGAGGAGATCCTCACAGCCGAGGCGCTGGCCTTCATTGAGCAATTGCACCAGCGTTTCGCCGCCACCCGCGCGGATTTGCTCAAGGCCCGCGCGGTCAAACGCGACGAGGTGGCCCGCACCGGCCGGCTCGATTTCCTGCCGGAAACCCGTGATATCCGTGAAGGCGACTGGACGGTGGCCCCGGCCCCGACAGCCCTGCAGGACCGCCGGGTGGAAATGACGGGTCCGGC
Organism: Arthrobacter sp. 01N444; assembly: GCF_056399305.1. NCBI lineage: Bacteria > Bacillati > Actinomycetota > Actinomycetes > Micrococcales > Micrococcaceae > Arthrobacter > Arthrobacter sp. 01N444. Next base: position 105,789 of record NZ_JBFTRB010000015.1, on the reverse strand, counting down.
CGCACCGGCCAAGATGGCCATTAATGCCCTGAACTCCGGGGCCAAGGTCTGGCTCGCGGACCTCGAGGACGCCAGCACTCCCACCTGGTCCAACGTGATCGAATCAATCCTGAACCTCCGCGACGCCGCGGCGGGAACCCTGGCCTACACGTCCCCCGAGGGCAAGGAATATACGCTCCGGACCGATGCCCCGCTGGCCGTCGTTGTCGCCCGCCCGCGCGGCTGGCACATGGCAGAGCGCCACCTGCTGATCGACGGCGAACACACCGTGGGCGCCCTGGTGGACTTCGGCCTGCACTTCTTCCACACCGCCAGGCAGCTGCTGAAGAATGGCCATGGCCCGTACTATTACCTGCCCAAGATGGAGAGCCACCTCGAGGCCCGGCTGTGGAACGAGGTCTTCGTCTTCGCCCAGGACTACCTCGGCATTCCGCAAGGCACCATCCGCGCGACCGTCCTGATCGAGACCATCCCCGCAGCATTCGAAATGGACGAGATCCTCTACGAACTCCGCGACCACGCCTCAGGCCTGAACGCCGGCCGCTGGGACTACCTGTTCAGCATCATCAAGTACTTCCGTGACGCCGGCTCGCGCTTTGTGCTGCCGGACCGCGCCACCGTGGCTATGACCGCGCCGTTTATGCGCGCCTACACCGAACTGCTGGTCAAGACCTGCCACCACCGCGGCGCCTTCGCCATGGGCGGCATGGCGGCCGTCATTCCCAACCGCCGCGAACCCGAGGTTACAGCCCAGGCGTTCGAGAAAGTGCGCGCGGACAAGACCCGTGAGGCGAACGACGGCTTTGACGGTTCCTGGGTGGCCCACCCGGACCTGGTGCCGGTCTGCCGGGACGTCTTCGACGCCGTCCTGGGCGAGCGGCCGAACCAGCTGGACAGGCAGCGCCCGGAAGTCTCGGTCACCGCGGACCAGCTCCTGGACGTCGCCTCCGCCCGTGGCACGGTCACCGAGGCAGGCATGCGCCTGAACCTCTACGTTGCCGTCGCCTACACAGCGGTGTGGATTTCGGGCAACGGCGCGGTCGCCATCCACAACCTGATGGAGGACGCGGCGACGGCGGAAATCTCGCGGTCCCAGGTCTGGCAGCAGATCCGCAACCACTCTGTGCTCGCCGACACTGGCCGGACCGTCACCCGCGAGCTGGTATCCGGGATCCTGGCCGAGGAAACCGAGAAGCTCCGGGGCGAGGTGGGCGAGGACGCTTTCGTGAAGCACTACCTGCCCGCCAGCAAGCTCATCGGCGACATCTGCCTGTCCGAGGACTACACGGACTTCCTCACCACGCCGGCGTACGAGCTGGTGGGCTGAGGCATGGCAGCCACCTCCGCCAGCGCCAGGACGCAACCACGCAGCCATCTGCAGCGTCAGGGTCCGGTGACGCCGGCCCTCTCCGGGGCCGACCTCGCCCGGATCGATGCGCAGCTCGCCGACACCGACCGGCTGCTGGAGCGCAGCTACCCGGGCGACGACGGCTCCCGCCAGCCGGTGCACACCGTCTACGTTCCGGCCGACCGCTTCAGCCCGGAGTTCGCCGCGGACTGGGGCGCCCAGGGCCTCGCCGCGGTGGACGCCCGCGGCGGCGTCGAAAGCCTGTGCGCGCTGCAGGGCCAGGAAACCGAACTGGCCGCCGCCGTCGCGCCGCGGGTCCGGGCCAAGCTCTCACGCGAGCCGATCGAGGACCTCCGCCTGGACTTTGAGGACGGGTTCGGGGACCGGGGCGACGACGCCGAGGACGCCGCCGCTGTCGCCGCGGCATCCGCCGTGGCCGCCGCCGTCGCCGCCGGTACCGCGCCGCCGTTCATCGGGATCCGCTTCAAGTGCTTCGAGGCTGCCACCCGCGCCCGGGGTCTGCGGACCCTGGATCTCTTCGTCTCGCAGCTGGCCACCGCCGGCGAACTGCCGGACGGGCTCGTCCTCACCCTGCCCAAGGTCACCACGGTGGCGCAGGTTGAGGCCATGGCCTTCGCCGTGTCCCGGCTCGAGGAAGTCCACTCGCTCCCCGCGGGCCGGCTCCGCTTTGAGGTTCAGGTGGAAACGCCGCAGCTCATCCTGGGCCCGGACGGAACCTCGCCGGTGGCGCGCCTGCCGCACGCGGTGCCCGGCCGGATCAGCGGGCTGCACTACGGCACCTACGACTACTCAGCATCGCTGCAGATCTCCGCCGAATACCAGTCCATGGAACATCCCGTGGCGGACTTTGCCAAGGAAGTCATGCAGCTTGCCGCGGCCGGCACCGGGATCCGGCTCTCCGACGGCTCCACCAACATCATCCCGGTGGGCGGGAACGTGGAGCAGGCCTGGCAGCTCCACGGCCGGCTGGTCCGCCGCTCGCTGGAACGCGGCTACTACCAGGGCTGGGACCTCCACCCCGCCCAGCTGCCCAGCCGGTTCGCCGCGACCTACGCCTTCTACCGGCAAGGGCTCCCGGCCGCCGCTGCCCGGCTCCGCAATTACGTGGACCAAACCGCCGGCGGCGTTCTGGATGAACCCGCCACCGCACGGGCTCTGGCAGCCTTCGTGCTTCGCGGCGTCCAGTGCGGCGCCGTCGGCACCGAAGAAGTCCTGGCGCTGGCCGGCGTCGGGCTCCCCGAACTCACCGCGCTGGCCCACCCCCGGCTGGCCAACACCTCCACTCCCTCCGCAAAAGGAACGCACCCATGAGCAACTATTTCTACCCCGAAGGCGGGCTTCCGCCGCAGACCCAGATCCTCTCCGACCGGGCCGTGGTCAAGGAGGCCTACACCGTCATTCCGAAGGGCGTGCTCCGGGACATCGTCACGAGCAAACTGCCCGGCTGGACCAACTCCCGCTCCTGGATCCTGGCCCGGCCCATCGCCGGTTTTGCCACGACGTTCTCGCAGCTGATCGTCGAGGTGGGACCGGGCGGAGGCTCGGAGAAGCCCGAGCCGGAGGCCGGCGTCGAAGGCGTCATCTTCCTGACCAAGGGCGCCCTGGCACTGACCCTCGAAGGGGAAATCCACAGGCTGGGCGAGGGCGGCTACGCCTACCTCGCCGCGGGGGCCCAATGGTCCGTGGCGAACGAGTCCGGGGAGATCGCCAGTTTCCAGTGGATCCGGAAGGCCTACGAGCCGCTGGACGGCTACACGGCGAAATCCTTTGTAACCCGCGACCAGGACGTCGCACCGCGGGCGATGCCGGACACCGACGGGGCCTGGGCCACCACGCGTTTCGTGGACCCGGAGGACCTCGCCCACGACATGCACGTCAACATCGTCACCCTCAAGCCCGGCGCCTCCATCCCCTTCGCGGAAACCCACGTCATGGAGCACGGCCTCTTCGTGCTGGAAGGCAAAGCCGTCTACCGGCTCAATGACGACTGGGTGGAGGTGGAGGCCGGCGACTTCATGTGGCTGCGTGCCTTCTGCCCCCAGGCGTGCTACGCCGGCGGTCCGGGCAACTTCCGGTACCTGCTGTACAAGGACGTCAACCGCCAGATCCGCCTGACCTAAGACCGATCCACGAATACCGATCCACCAATACCGATCCACGTAGTGGAGTCCGCCCCGTCTGACGGGGCGGACTCCTCCGTGGTTCCGCCGGCCGCGCCTCGGCACCAAATCTGGTCACCCAGCCCGGAGCCCTTGCGGCCCGGGCGATGCTTACTAGCCTGAGGCTGTGAAGTACGAATCCCTGTGGATCGGAATGCTCCTTGGCGCGGCCCTCGGCTTCGCCATCGGAGTCACCACCGTCGACAAGCCATTCACGGGCCTGCTGATCGGCCTCGGGGTCGGCGCACTCGTGGGCCTGGGCATCCGCAAGGACCCAACGAAGCGGTAGGGAATTTCGCCGCATCTGCTGCCCGCGCGCCCTGAACTGCCGGAACCTGAAATACCGTAGGCTCCCGCGCTCCGAGGTGCCGGGGAAAGAATATTGGGGTCCCTCGCGCCTCACCCCGCAGCCACACCCCCATTCGCTCACCCCTTGACTCCCCGGCCCAACCTTCCCTACACTTTTCATAAAGCAGAATCTTAATTCCACAAAGCGGAAAACAAGCAAGGATCTGCAAGGCAAAGGTGCCCGGGATCCAGCTCCCGCCCACACCGGAAGGAACCCACAATGACGTACACCGTGAACTGCTCCATCCTCCTGACGGAGCTCCCCCTCTGGGAACGCCCGGCCGCCGCGAAGGCCGCCGGTTTTGACGCCGTAGAATTCTGGTGGCCCTTCGAGACCTCCGTCCCCACCGACGTCGAGGTTGCCCGGTTTGAGAACGCCATTACCGACGCCGGCGTTCAGCTGACGGGCCTGAACTTCAACGCGGGCGACATGCCCGGCGGCGACCGCGGCCTGGTCTCCTGGCCCGCGCGCTCCACCGAATTCCAGGACAACATCGACGTCGTCGCCGGCATCGGTGAGCGCCTCGGCTGCAAGGCCTTCAACGCCCTCTACGGCAACCGCATTGACGGCGAATCCGCTGAGCAGCAGGACGCCATTGGCGCCGAAAATCTCGCGACGGCGGCTGCCGGCGTGGCCCGCATCGGCGGTACGGTCCTCCTGGAACCCGTCAGCGGCGCCCCCCGGTACCCCCTGCTCAAGGCGCAGGATGCCCTCGATGTGATCGCCCGGGTCAAGCAGGAATCCGGCGCCGGGAACGTCAAGCTCCTCGCGGACTTCTACCACCTGGCCGTGAACGGTGACGACGTCGCCGCCGTCATCGAAAAGCACGCCAAGGACTTCGGCCACATCCAGATCGCCGACAACCCCGGCCGCGGGGCTCCCGGAACCGGGCAGCTTCCCCTCGGCGAATGGATCGCCCGCAGCCGCGCACTCGGCTACGAGGGCTACATCGGCCTCGAATACAAGGAACCCGCGGGGACCGCATTCAGCTGGGCCATCCGCCAGCGCGTCTCGCAGTAATCCCCACCCGCTCCCTAACCTCGCAAGCTCGGCCAGGGAACCCGGCGGGCGTGGGCCCACCGCCCGCCGTGGCAAAGAAGCACACCCGCGCTACATCGAACACAAAGACGTCAGAAAGAGAACCACAATGAGCAACATCGCAGTCATCGGCCTCGGTATCATGGGCCTGCCCATGGCCATCAACCTCGTCAAGGCCGGCCACGCGGTCACGGGCTTCAACCGCAGCCAGGACAAGACCGACAAGCTCGTCTCCGAAGGCGGCAAGGGTGCCGCGAGCATCGCGGAGGCCGTCAGGGACGCCGACGTGGTCATCACCATGGTGCCGGACTCCCCCGACGTCGAAGGCGTGGTCAGCGGTCCCGACGGCGTGTTCGACAACGCCAAGCCGGGCGCCCTGTGGGTTGATGCCAGCAGCATCCGCCCCGACGTCGCCAAACGCCTCGCCGACGACGCCCGGGCCGCCGGGATCCGTCCCCTCGACGCCCCGGTCTCCGGCGGCGAACAAGGCGCCATCGACGCCGCGCTCTCCATCATGGTGGGCGGTGACGCCGCCGACTTCGAGGCGGCACGGGATGTCCTGGCCGCCGTCGGCAAGACCATCGTCCACGTGGGGCCCTCCGGCGCCGGCCAGACCGTCAAGGCAGCCAACCAGCTGATCGTGGCCGTCAACATTGAAGTCCTTGGCGAGGCGATCGCCTTCCTCGAGGCCTACGGCGTGGACACGGACGCCGCCCTCAAGGTCCTCGGCGGCGGCCTGGCCGGCTCCAAGGTCCTGGAGCAGAAGGGCCAGAAGATGCTGGACCGCAACTTCGACCCCGGTTTCCGCCTGGCCCTGCACCACAAGGACCTCGGCATCGTCACCTCCGCGGCCCGCGAGGCCAATGTCGCCGTCCCCCTCGGCGCCATCGTCGCGCAGCTCGTCGCCGCCACCGTCAACCAGGGCGACGGCGGACTGGACCACTCGGGCCTTTTCAAGCAGGTCCTGAAGCTCAGCGGCCGCAACTAAGCGGCGCTGCCGCCCCGTCAAGGGGCACTTCGACACGAACGCACCGGCCGGCGTCGAGATTTACGACGGCGGCCCGCCCTCCCCCCAACAAGAGGTGCCCGCGACGATTCGCCGGGCTTCCCTTCAGCACACCCAAAAACAGACTTTCAAGGAGCACACCATGACGAAGATGCGCACTGTAGACGCAGCCGTCGCCATCCTGGAAAAGGAGGGCGCCACCGAGGCGTTCGGCCTGCCAGGCGCGGCGATCAACCCGTTCTATTCGGCCATGAGGGCCCACGGCGGCATCCGCCACACCCTGGCCCGCCACGTTGAAGGCGCCAGCCACATGGCCGACGGCTACAGCCGGGCCAAGGACGGCAACATCGGCATCTGCATCGGCACCTCGGGCCCCGCGGGCACGGACATGATCACCGGCCTGTACGCGGCGTGGGCCGATTCCATCCCGATGCTCTGCATCACCGGCCAGGCACCCGTGGCCAAGCTGCACAAGGAGGACTTCCAGGCCGTGGACATCGAGTCCATCGCCAAGCCGGTCACCAAGTTGGCCATGACCATCCTTGAACCCGGCCAGGTTCCCGGAGCCTTCCAGAAAGCTTTCCAGCTCATGCGCTCAGGCCGGCCGGGCCCGGTCCTGCTGGACCTGCCGATCGACGTGCAGATGGCCGAGATCGAATTCGATATCGACACCTATGAGCCCCTGCCCGCGGAGAAGCCCAGGGCCAGCCGGAAGCAACTGGAAAAGGCACTCGACATGCTCACCGCAGGCGAGCGCCCGCTCATCGTGGCCGGCGGCGGCATCATCAATGCCGGAGCCTCGGCCCAGCTCGTGGAACTGGCCGAGCTGCTGGGCGTCCCCGTGATCCCCACCCTGATGGGCTGGGGCGCGATCCCGGATGACCACGAACTCATGGCCGGCATGGTGGGCCTGCAGACCAGCCACCGGTACGGCAACGAGAACTTCCTGCGCAGCGACTCCGTGATCGGCATCGGCAACCGCTGGGCCAACCGCCACACCGGCGGCCTGGACACCTACACCGCCGGCCGCACGTTCGTGCACATCGACATCGAGCCGACCCAGATCGGCCGCGTGTTCTCCCCGGACTTCGGCATCGCCTCCGACGCCGGCGCCGCCCTGGATGGGCTGCTGGAGCTGGCCCGGGAACGCCGGGACGCCGGGTCCCTGCCGGACTACACCGCCTGGGTTGACGAATGTTCCGGGCGCAAAGCCACACTGCACCGCAAGACCCACTTCGACAACGTGCCGATCAAGCCGCAGCGCGTGTACGAGGAAATGAACAAAGCATTCGGCAAGGACACCACGTACGTGTCCACCATCGGACTGTCGCAGATCGCCGGCGCCCAGATGCTGCACGTGTTCGGCCCGCGCAAATGGATCAACGCCGGACAGGCAGGCCCGCTGGGCTGGACCGCCCCCGCCGCGCTGGGCGTGGTCCGGGGCAAGCCGGACCAGACCGTGGTTGCCCTCTCCGGCGACTACGACTTCCAGTTCATGATCGAGGAACTGGCCGTGGGCGCACAATTCAACCTGCCGTACATCCACGTTGTGGTCAACAACTCCTACCTCGGCCTGATCCGGCAGTCCCAGCGCGGCTTCAACATGGAACAGAACGTGTCCCTGGCGTTCGAGAACATCAACTCCACGGATCTCTCTGCAACCGCAAGCGGCTACGGCGTGGACCACATTAAGGTGGCCGAGGGCCTGGGCTGCAAGGCGATCCGGGTGGAAAACCCGGAGGACCTGCCTGCCGCGTTCGACAAGGCCAAGGCGCTCCTGGGCGAGTTCAGGGTTCCGGTGGTGGTGGAAGTCATCCTGGAGAAGATCACGAACATCTCCATGGGCACCGAAATCAACGCCGTCAACGAGTTCGAGGCCCTGGCCGAGACCGCCGAGGACGCCCCCACCGCCATTCTGGCCCTGCAGGCCTGAGATGCGCGTCGTCATAGCGCCGGACAAGTTCAAGGGATCGCTCTCGGCCCCGGACGTCGCCCGGCACCTCGAAGCAGGGCTGCAGAGGGCTTGCGGTGGCAATCTGGAGGTACTGCGGATTCCCGTGGCCGACGGCGGCGAGGGCACCCTCGATGCCGCCGTCGGCTCCGGCTTCACCCGCCGCAGCGCCGTCGTCAGCGGCCCCACCGGCGCGCCGATCCGGGCGGAGTTCGCGGTCCGCGGACGCGAGGCGGTCATCGAGATGGCCGCCGCGTCCGGCCTCGCCGTCCTGCCCGGCGGCAGGGGCGGCCGCCCTGATTCCGCCTCCGCCAATGGCGCCAGCAGCAAGGGAACCGGCGAACTGATCCGGGCCGCGCTCGACGCCGGGTGCCGGCAGATCATCCTGGGCGTCGGCGGCAGCGCCAACACCGACGGCGGCGCCGGGGTCCTGCAGGGACTCGGTGCCAAGCTCCTCGACGCCGACGGCAACGAACTTCCGCCCGGCGGTGCGGCCCTGGCCCGGCTGGACTGGATCGACTTCTCCGGCTTCGATTCCCGCCTGGACGGCGCACGCTTCGTACTCGCCAGCGACGTCGACAACCCGTTGCTTGGTGCCCAAGGCGCCGCTGCGATCTTCGGTCCGCAGAAGGGCGCCGACCCCGAGGACGTAGCAGCCCTCGACGCCGCCCTGGCCCGCTTTGTGGACGTGCTCTGCGCCGAAATCGGGCCCCGGGCGCGGAAGGCTGCGGACGCTCCGGGTGCCGGGGCTGCCGGCGGCGTGGGCTACGCAGCCATCGCGGTACTGGCCGCGACCCGCCGGCCCGGCATCGACGTCGTCCTCGAATTCACCGGGCTGGCCGAGCGGCTGGCCGGCGCGGATCTGGTGATCACCGGCGAAGGCAGCCTCGACGAACAGACCCTGCTGGGCAAGACTCCGGTGGGCGTTGCCCGGGCGGCGCGCCGCGCCAAGGTTCCGGTGGTCGCGGTGTGCGGCCGGTCCGTCCTGACCCCGGAGCAGATCAGCAGTTCCGGGTTCCTCGCAGTCCACGCTTTGACGGAGCTGGAAAGCAATGTAGACACATGTATAGCCGACGCCGCGGCGCTGCTGGAGCGCCTCGGACGGCAACTCGGCGAGCAATTGGCCAACGTGGCGCACTCCGCGCAGGGCGCCCGCGCCCTGGACAGTGCTCCGGGAAAGGAGACCCTCAGTGTCTGAAGAAACCTACGACGTCGTCTTCCGCGGGCAGCGGGTGCTGACCACCGCCGGCATCGCCGCCCGGGAAGTCGGCATCCGCGGCGGCGTGATTGTCGCGATCGAGCCGCTGGGCAAAGGCCTCTCCGGCCGTGAAGTCATTGAACTCGCCGACGACGAGACCCTCCTGCCGGGCCTCGTGGACACCCACGTGCACGTCAATGAGCCCGGCCGGACCGAGTGGGAGGGATTCGCGTCCGCCACCCGGGCGGCAGCGGCCGGCGGCGTCACCACCATCATTGACATGCCGTTGAACAGCATCCCGCCCACCACTACCGTGGAGGCCCTGAAACTGAAGCGGGAGGTGGCCGGGGACCAGGTGTTCGTGGACGTCGGCTTCTGGGGCGGAGCCGTCCCGGGCAACAAGAACGAACTGCGGCCGCTGCACGACGAGGGCGTTTTCGGCTTCAAATGCTTCCTGCTGCACTCCGGCGTGGACGAGTTCCCGCACTTGGAAGCGGACGAAATGGAACAGGACATGGCCGAGCTCAAGTCCTTCGACTCGCTCATGATCGTCCACGCCGAGGACTCCCACGCGATCGACCACGCGCCCCACCCCGGCGGCGACCACTACTCCACGTTCCTGGCCTCCCGCCCGCGCGGGGCCGAGAACAAGGCCGTCGCCGAGGTCATCGAACGGGCCCGCTGGACCGGAGCCCGCGCCCACATCCTGCACCTTTCCTCCTCCGACGCGCTCCCCATGATCGCCACCGCCAAGCGCGACGGCGTTCGCCTCACCGTGGAAACGTGCCCGCACTACCTGACGCTGACGGCCGAGGAAATCCCGAACGGCGCCACAGCCTACAAGTGCTGCCCGCCGATCCGCGAAGCCTCCAACCGCGAACTGCTGTGGGCCGGCCTGCAGGACGGCACCATCGACTGCATCGTCTCGGACCACTCCCCGTCCACCCTGGACCTGAAGGACCTGGAAAACGGTGACTTCGCCGTGGCCTGGGGCGGCGTCTCCTCGCTGCAGCTGGGCCTGTCGCTGATCTGGACCGAGGCCCGGCACCGCGGTATCCCGCTCGAGCAGGTTCTCTCGTGGATGGCGGCAAAGCCGGCCCAACTCGCCGGCCTGGGCAACAAAGGCCAACTGGCGCCGGGATACGACGCCGACCTCGCCGTATTTGCCCCGGACGAGGCTTTCGTTGTGGATGTCTCCAAGCTCAAGCACAAGAACCCCATCACCCCGTATGACGGCAAGGCGCTTTCCGGCGTCGTCCGGCAGACCTACCTCCGCGGCACCCTGATCGACGGCCGGACCCCGGCCGGCAAGCTAATCCGCCGCGGCGGCGTGTGAGCCAGGCGGCCGTGGCCGGCACCCCACCCGCCGTTCACGGACTGGCCCGGAATAACGGGCAGGCACGGCAGGCCGGCCTCACCGCGAAGGGACTGGCGGTCTGGGTCACGGTGCCGGACGACTCCGACGTTGACCCGGTGTGCCTGGCCCGCGCGGCCGAACTCGTGCTCGGCCGCGCCCTCAGATGTGCCCCGGAGGCGGAAGTCCACTTTAGGCCCGCCGCCGGAGCCGCAACATCCGCCGTCGTCCCGTCCCCCGGAGACGACGGCACCCCGGCGGGAACAGCAGATCCCGCCGGGGACACCGGCGGGGCGGGCCTGGAGCCCGTCCCCGGCAGCATCAGCCGGCTCGCCGTCGACCTCGCGGCCGGAGACGCCAGGCTGGATGGAGAGCGGGTGCCCCTGACGGATCTGGAGTTCACGCTTCTGAGATGTCTCGTGCAGAACTGCTCCCGCACGGTAAGCCGGCAGGAGCTGCAGCTTTGCCTCGACGCGTTCGACACCCCGGGCGCGGCAACCCGGTCCATCGACGTGTACGTCGGCCGGTTGCGCCGGAAACTCAAGAGCTGCCGGCACGCCGTCGTCACTGTCCGCAGCGGCGGCTACCGCTTCGTCCCCGGTCCGCGGGCGACGGTCCGCGGACCAGCGGAATACAGCATCTGAGCTCCGCTGCCACAACCATCCCGACCCTCGATCGAAGGAACTGCATGCAATCCACCGCCACCACCAAGCTGCACGCCATCACTAAGCTGCACAGCGAAGATCCAGCACCCGGGTTCACGCTGCCAGATGCTGCGGGCCGCCGGATCTCCCTGGCCGATTATCGCGGCAAAAGCGTCATCATCTACTTCTACCCCCGCGCAGCCACTCCCGGGTGCACCACCGAGGCTTGCGACTTCCGAGACAGCCTCGCTGCCCTCCACGGCGCAGGCTTCGAGGTCCTTGGCATCTCACCCGACGCCCGGGAGGCCCTGTCCGCCTTTGCCGCGGAACATGCGCTCACGTTCCCCCTTCTCGCGGACGAAGACCACGCTGTGGCCCTCGCGTACGGCGCCTGGGGCGAGAAGCTGATGGACGGCGAGGTCCGCGAAGGCACGGTCCGGTCCACCGTGGTTGTCGGTCCCGATGGCAACGTGGTCTTGGCGCAATACCACGTCAGTCCGCAGGGCCACGTGCGGGCGCTGCGGGAGGAGCTTGGCATCTAGGGGCTCGGACGCCATGCGGGCGGACCCGGACGTGCGCGGGCTGGAAACGGCCTAGAAGAGGGCGTCCGCCACCGCCTGCGTCAGCTGATGGATCACTTCAGTGCGTTCCGGGACGTCGCTCAGGTCCTGGCCCTTGGTGTAGATGACCAGCGCGTATGCGGTGCCGTCCCGGGCGAGGATGCCGGCGTCGTGCAGCTCACCGCCCAGGAGCCCGTACTTGTGGAAGACCGTGATCCCTTCCGGAACGGCGGCGGGAATGAGCGTTTCGTAGTTGGTGTCCTGCATATAGGACAACAGCTCGGCGGTGTCCCCGGCGTTCAGGAGCGTCCCGGAGTAGAGCCCCGCCAGGATCGTCGCCATTTCCGCCGGTGTCAGCGTGTTGATTTCCGGGTCATAGCTCACGCCCAGCGATGCCGCGTACTCCGTCAGCTCCTCGTGGCCCACGGCATCCATGATCAGCGACCACGAGTCGTTGTCGCTCTGCTGGATCATCTCCCGGAGCTGGAAGCCGGCGGTGTAGCTCCCCAAAGGGTCATCGAGGCTGGCCGCCCCGGTTTCGACCAAGTGGTAGTAGGCCGCCGCGGCCAGGACTTTGGCTGTGCTCGCGGCCACGAATTTCTCCCGGACACCGTATTCGTGGACGTCCGCGGTACCGGCGCCCTGGGAGAGGCCGATCAGCGCCACGCCGATCTGGTACTGGCTGTTGGCAGCGAGAATGGCCTGGATGCGCGCGTCCAGGGCAGCGTCCACCGCGCTCGACGCCGGGACCGCCGGGACCGCCGGATTGAGACTGGCTGACGGCGAAGCACCGGCCTCAGCCGTCGTCGCGGCAGACGGCGCGGCCGACGTCGTCGTGGGATTCGCCGCCGTGGGATTCGCCGCCGTCAAGCGGGCTTGCGCAAAGGAATAGATACCTGCGGCCAGGACGACCGCGAGCACTGCTGCACAGACCGCACCCATCAAGGCCCGTGGCCGGACGGTCACTCGACGCGCCCGCGGCCGGAAGTGCGCCCGAATCCAAATCGTCGCTGCTGTGGATTTCGCTGTTCCATAATGACTTCAATCTAGCTACGGCAGCTATGCCGGAGCTATGAAAAAGCTGTCGGCCCCAAGCCTGCCAAAGCCGCCCCGGACGGGTCCTTGCCAGACCCAGGCGGCGGAATACAGCCTCGGTCCACGATGTTGTGCATCACAGACCCGTTGTCCACCCCCGAAGGATCATCATGAGCGCAAACATGACCGTCAAGCTTCAGCCGGGCACCCCGGCCCCGGATTTCACCCTGCCTGACGCCGAAGGCAAGCCGGTTGCCCTGGCCGACTACCGCGGCAAGAACGTCATTGTGTACTTCTACCCGCAGGCGGCAACCCCCGGCTGCACCACCGAGGCGTGCGATTTCCGCGACAACCTCGCGTCCCTGCAGGGCTCCGGCTACGAGGTCCTGGGCATCTCCCCCGACGCCCCCGATGCCCTGGCCCATTTCACCGGCGACTTCGCCCTGACCTTCCCGCTCCTGGCCGACGAGGACCACGCCGTGGCCCTCGCCTACGGCGCGTGGGGCGAGAAGCTGGTCCACGGCGAGGTCACGGAGGGCATCGTCCGCTCCACCGTGGTGCTGGACCCCGAGGGCAAGGTCAAACTGGCGCAGTACCAGGTCAAGGCCCAGGGCCACGTGGCGTCGCTGAAGGAAGCGCTGGGCGTCTGACGACGCACCGCTCCACGGCGTTCTCGCGGCGTTCTCGGGGCGGATTCGGACCACCGCGGCGGAATCGGACAGATGCAGCACGGATCCGCGGCGCGCGGTTCCCATAGCTGCGCGCCGGTCCGAAGCCGCAGCGGAGTAGTTTTCCACATCCGCCCCGCAGGTGGTTGTCCGGCCCCGCAGCGCGGGCCACCATCGGGGCATGGACCTACCCCGACTGATTCTCAGCAGCGACCTCGCGCGCCTCGGCCAGGACGCACGGGGCCTTGCACGGCAGGCGAAAGCCGGGCAGCTCCGGCGCATAAGGCAGGGCGTGTACGTCCGGGCCCACGAGTGGGAGGCGCTGCCGCCGTGGGACAGGAATCGGGTCCTCATCCGGGCGGCTGCTTCCACATTGCGGAGCCGGACCGTCTTCTGCCGCCAGTCCTCCGCTGTGCTGTGGGACATGCCGGTTCTGGGCCACAGCCATCTGGTGCATGCCTGCACGTCCGACGGCAGCGGCGGGCGCTCGCGCGCCGGGGTCCGCCGGCATCTGGTCGATTTGGGCTCGGTGCAGATCGAGGAACGTCACGGGCTCCTGGTCACAGACCGTGTCCGGACAGCACTGGACCTGGCCGCCTTCGAATCGTTTGAGCAGGGCGTCGCAGTATTCGACCATGTCCTGGGGCCGCGGCCTGGCAACCTGGCACCGCTCAGCCGCGGGGAACTCGACGCCGGCATTGGCGGCAACTACACGGCAGCCGCGGCCCGGCGGATCCGGACCGCCCTGCAGTTTGCTGATCCTGCATCCGGCTCCCCTGGAGAATCGGTGAGCCGCGCTCTGATGTACCGGCTCGGCTTCCGGATCCCGCTCCTCTAGGTCGAAGTTCGTGATGCCCGGGGGCTGGTGGCGTTCACTGACTTTGACTGGCCCGATGATCAGCTTTGCGGAGAGTTCGACGGCCTCGTGAAGTACCGCAACGCGGAGTACCTCCGGGGCCGGACCCCAGCCGAGGCCCTCACCGACGAGAAACGCCGGGAGGACCGGATTCGTGCCACCGGCCGCCGGGTGATCCGTTGGACGTGGTCGGAGCTGGCCAATCCCGGAACATTCTCCGCATTCCTGGCGGACGCCGGCGTTCCCCGGCAGCCGCTCCCAGCCTGTGGGCGCTGATCATCCCGCCACTGTCCCGGGAATTCGCTACGAAATCGGACCCGTGCAGCGCGGATCCCCGGCGCGCCCGTCCGAAACCGCAGCCCCTGTCCGAAAACGCCGCGAAAACGGGCCCGGGACGCCAGCCGGCTACACCTTGGTCCCCGCCACCACGGTGGCGGTGGACCGGAGCCGGATCGCGCCGTCGTGCTCGTAGCGGCCCAGCAGAGCGAACACATCCGAGCGGATCAGGGCCCGCGACTCCGCGTCCGCCTTGGCCAGGCCCATCGCCACGGTGGTCGCGATGTCGGTCATGAACTCCCAGTAGCTCTCCGGGGATTCGTGCACCAGGTCGGTGCTGACCTGATGCTCGGCCACCTCGGCGAGCCCGGCCTCCTTGAACATCCGGGTCATGAACCCAGTGGGTGCGCAGCGGAACAGCCCGGGAGTCTCGGCGGGCGGAATGGGCAGTTCCCGGTGCCGGGCAATTGTGCCCAGGATCAGGCTGGCCCAGGGGTTTGCCGCCGCGCGTCCCCAGACGACGGCGCCCACCCGGGCGCCCGGCCTCGCGGTGCGCGCCATCTCTGCCATGGCCGCGGACATCACCGGGAAGAACATCAAGCCGAAGTGGCTGTACACGGCGTCGAACGTGTTGTTGCGGAACGGCAGGGCGGCCGAATCGCACACTTGAAAGTCCAGGTTGTTCAGGCGCCGGGCCGATGCCTTCTCTTCGGCCACCCGGAGCATCCCGGCCGAAATGTCAGTCAGGACCACACGGCCTTCCGGCACCTGCGCGGCCACGTTGAGGCCGGGCTCCCCCGTGCCTGCCGCGACGTCCAGCACCGCTGAGTCGGGGCGGAGCCGGAGCTCCTGGCGGAGGGCGTCGCCGAACGGGGCCTGCCAGCCGAGCAGTTCCGCGTCCCATTTCTTCCAGCCCGCCGAGAACTCATCCCAGAGCAAGCGCTGCTCCTCACGAACACGGTCGGCTGAGGCTAACATGGCGGATCCTTAGCTCGTCTGTACCTAGCCCTAGTCTGCTCTGGGATGCGGTCCGCGGCAATGAGTCGAAGGGCAGTAGGCTTAAGGGCATGTCTCCCCACGAAACCCCCGGCACAGCAGGCAACGACCCCCAGCGGGAACCGGCACAGGGGAACGTTCAGGGCGGCGTTCCGGAGCGCCGTGAGGTCACCGTCCGCCGGGCCCCGAAATATGTGCCCTTCCTGATCCTGGGCGGGCTCCTGGGCGTGGCCGTCGCGGCCATCATCGCCTACGCCCTGCCCGGTGACCCGAGCTTCGACCGCTCCTCGGTCTTCGGCTTCTTCATGGTCCTCTGCGCGGCCGGCGGCGTGATCGTGGGTGCCGCGATCGCCCTGGTCCTGGACCGGCGGAGCGTCCGCCGCGCCGAGCACGCCGTCGTCGAATCCGCACCGGACGCCGACGACGACGAGGGCCGCGACGGGAACCTCCGCTGAAGGGCGTCAGGTCATAAACCGGCCGCCGGAAAAGTCTTAGCGCACATCGTGAGATAATCGACCAGTGGCACGCGGCGATGGAAAACTTTCTCATGATCTTCTCCCAGGCGAAAAAGGCCCTCAGGACGCATGCGGCGTCTTCGGGGTCTGGGCACCCGGTGAAGAAGTAGCAAAACTCACCTACTACGGGCTGTATGCACTGCAGCACCGCGGTCAGGAGTCGGCTGGCATAGCAACCAGCGACGGCAAGCGGATCAACGTCTACAAGGACATGGGCCTCGTTTCCCAGGTCTTCGACGAGACCACGCTGAACACCCTGACCGGGCACCTGGCCGTCGGCCACTGCCGCTATTCCACTACCGGTGCGAGCCACTGGGCCAACGCCCAGCCCACCTTGGGCGCGACGTCCACGGGCACCGTGGCCCTGGCCCACAACGGCAACCTGACCAACACGGCCGAGCTCAAGGCGATGATCGAGGACCGCAACGGCGGAAACCTCAGCGGCGAGATGAAGCAGGGCAACACCTCCGACACCGCGCTGGTGACCGCGCTCCTGGAGGGCGAAGAGGGCAAGTCCCTGGAGCAGACGGCCATGGAGCTGCTGCCCATGATCAAGGGCGGTTTCTGCTTCGTCTTCATGGATGAGGGCACCCTCTACGCGGCCCGCGACACCTACGGGATCCGCCCGCTGTGCCTGGGCCGGCTTGAACGCGGCTGGGTGGTTGCCTCCGAGCAGTCCGCCCTCGCCACCGTCGGCGCCAGCTTCATCCGCGAAATCGAACCCGGCGAATTCATCGCGATCGACGAGGACGGCGTCCGCTCGCAGCGCTTCGCCGAGGCGACGCCGGCCGGCTGCGTTTTCGAATACGTCTACCTCGCCCGCCCGGACGCCTCCATTGCGGGCCGCTCGGTGTACGAATCCCGCGTCGAAATGGGCCGCCAGCTGGCCCGCGAAAACACCCAGGAAGCGGACATCGTCATTCCCGTGCCCGAATCCGGCACCCCCGCGGCGGTGGGCTACGCCGAAGAATCCGGCATCCCCTTCGCGCACGGCTTCGTCAAGAACTCCTACGTGGGCCGCACGTTCATCCAGCCCTCGCAGACGCTGCGCCAGCTCGGCATCCGGCTCAAGCTCAACGCCCTCGAATCCGTGATCCGCGGCAAGCGTGTCGTGGTGGTGGACGACTCGATCGTCCGCGGAAACACCCAGCGCGCCATCGTGCGGATGCTCCGGGAGGCGGGCGCCGCAAGCGTCCACATCAAGATTTCCTCCCCGCCGGTCAAGTGGCCCTGCTTCTACGGCATCGACTTCGCCTCCCGGGCGGAACTGATCGCCAACGGCGCCACCATCGACGAGATCACCCAGGCCATCGGCGCCGACTCGCTCGCATACATTTCCGAAGACGGCATGATCGACGCCACCCGCCAGCCGCGCGAGCGTCTCTGCACCGCCTGCTTCACCGGCAAGTACCCGATTGAGCTGCCCGGCGCTGACAAGCTCGGCAAGAACCTGCTCGAGCGCACCGACCTCGGCGGCCTCCCAACCGCCGCCGGCGCGGCTGATTCCGCCGCGGCGCCCTCCGGTGCCGCCTCCGACGCCGAACCCGGCACCTCCATCGCCGACGATCCGGCCGAGAAGGCCGGCGCCACCGGCTGCGATCCGGGGCCGGACTCCGAATTCGAAGAACTGCTCACCGATGCCGACCGCGTCACCACAGCCGACAAGAAAGAGCCAGTATGACTTCCGCCTCCCCGGCCGCTGACATGAACGCCGCACAGAACGCCGGCATCACCTACGCCTCCGCCGGCGTCGACGTCGAAGCGGGAGACCGCGCCGTCGAACTCATGAAGGACGCCGTCAAGGCCACCCACAACGCCTCGGTGATCGGCGGCGTCGGCGGGTTCGCTGGCCTCTACGACGTCTCCCGGCTGCTTACCTACAGGCGCCCGCTGCTGGCCACCTCCACCGACGGCGTCGGCACCAAAGTGGCAATCGCTCAGGCCATGGACATCCACGACACCATCGGCTACGACCTCGTCGGCATGGTGGTGGACGACATCGTCGTCGTGGGCGCCGAGCCGCTGTACATGACCGACTACATCGCCTGCGGCAAGGTGGTCCCGGAGCGCATCGCCGACATCGTCCGCGGCATCGCGGCCGCCTGCTCGGTCGCCGGCACCGCCCTGGTGGGCGGCGAAACCGCCGAACACCCCGGCCTGCTCGGGGAACACGAGTACGACGTCGCCGGTGCCGCCACCGGCGTTGTCGAGGCCGACCAGCTGCTCGGCCCGGACCGCGTCCGCGCCGGCGACGTGGTGATCGGCATGGCCTCCTCCGGCCTGCACTCCAACGGCTACTCGCTGGTCCGCCGCGTCATCAACCACGCCGGCTGGGCCCTGGACCGCCAGGTCTCCGAGCTAGGCCGCACCCTGGGCGAGGAGCTCCTCGAGCCCACCCGCGTCTACGCCGCGGACTGCCTGGACCTCGCCCGCACCTTCCCGGTGAACGGCTCCGCGGGCGGCAAGGCCGTCCACGGCTTCAGCCACGTGACCGGCGGCGGCCTCGCAGCCAACCTCGCCCGCGTCCTCCCGCAGGGCTTGCTGGCCACCGTCGACCGCTCCACCTGGGAGCTCCCGGCCATCTTCAAGCTGGTTTCCGAGCTCGGCAACGTCCCGCTGGCCGACCTCGAGCGCACCCTGAACCTGGGCGTGGGCATGGTCGCCATTGTTTCGCCGGAAGCGGCCGACGCGGCCGTGAACCGGCTCAACGACCGCGGCCTGCCGTCCTGGATCATGGGCACCGTCGAGCAGAACTCGGATGCGGTCCTCAAGACCGGCCCGGATTACGTCCAGGGCGCCAAGGGCGTCGACGGCGGCGCCGTCCGGCTGGTCAACGCCTACGCCTAAACAGGCCCGACCCACGTCGAGTGCTCCCCAGCCGTTTTGAGGTCTCAAAACGGCAGCTGGGCCCACGCCGGCAGGGTTCCCTGGCCGAGCTTGCGAGGCGAGGGGGCCGGTGGGAAGCACTCGAACCGATTAAGCCGCGGCCCTAAACCTCCAGCAGGCTGAAGACGCCGCCCTGCGGATCTCTGAGGGTGGCGATGGTGCCGGCTTCCTCGATCTCATCCGGTTCGATCAGCACGACGCCGCCCGCGGCCACCGCAGCCTGCACCGCCACTGCGACGTTGGAGACGCCGAAGTAGACCTGCCACCCCGGCTCGAGGGTGTCCTGCGCGTCGCCGGGAACCCGGGCGATGCCGGCCACCTCGGCACCGCCCACCATGAGCGTGGTGTAGGTGCCGCCGTCGTCCTGGGGGTATTCGGTGACGTCGTGCCCGAAGAGCTGCTGGAAGAAGCCGACGGCGGCCTGCGGTTCCGGCGTGAGCAGTTCAGCCCAGGCCAAGGTGCCCGCCTCCTGGCTCCGGCCGGCTCCGATGTGGCTGCCGGCCTGCCAGGCCCCGGTGGTTCCGCCGCCGGGCGGGGCGAAGAAGACGATGACGCCGGTGTCACCGATCTCCTCGGGGCCGAATTCAAGGTGCCCGGGGGAATGCGCCAGTTCGGCGGCCAGGTCCCGGGCGTCGTCGACCGCGAAATACACGTTCCACCGGCCCGGTTCGGCCGCGGCTTCCTGCCGGGCGTTCTGCGGAGCGAGCACGGTAACCAGGTCGTCGCCCAGGAAGGCTTTCGCGTAGCTGCGTCCGTCGGGAGTGGGCAGGTCTTCGTACCGCCAGCCGAAAACCTCCGTGTAAAAGACCTTCGCTGTCTCCACGTCGGGGGTCTGGAGGTCTGTCCAGCAGAGCTCGCCCTCGGCGAATCCTTTGCGCATGGTCATGGCAGTCCTTCCGGGGCATCGGTGTGGCGTCCGGGAAAATCCGGCACGAACAACCTAGCCCGGTGCCCCGCCGGTGACAACTGCGCCGGCTCATCCGCGGCGAAGCGCGGGCCAGCCGGCCGCCCGGATACGGAAGGCTGCGGGCACAAGAAAGGCCGCCGGCCACGCCTGTTACAGGTGTGGCCGGCGGCCTGAAAATCTTTGGCTGGCACCGCGGTGCCGGATGGATCCCCCGGAGAAAACTGCCGGAAGGAAGCGTCGACTAACCTATACGACGGGAATCAACCTCGTCGTCGTCGTCTTCCACATCGTCCGCGTACTTATCCACATACGCTGAATAATCCGGTTCAACCGGGTCATCCGCGAAGTGGCTCGTGGCACGACTTCCCGGGCCCGTGAGCTCGCGCTGGAGGGCCGAATAGTCAGTGTTCGGGGAGTAGTACTTGATGTCCCGAGCCTGCTTGGTAGCTTTTGCCTTTTGACGGCCGCGCCCCATGGCGTGACCCCCTTTTGTACTTGGACCGGAGGTGGTCACCATTTGGCGATAGGTGAGGCCCCGGAATGTTTGGTCAATTTGTCGTACACCTAGATTACATGCTTTCGGCGCCAACTGCTCGCCGGGCCGCCCCCTGTGGACAGTGTGGCGCCTCCCGCAACGGTGGCCGGAGCCACCGGCGCATGCGCGGTGCCGCGCATCTTCGATAGAGTTTCGTGATGTGCGCCCAGAAAAGGGCCGCTACGCCGGGCCTCCAGCCCCGGCAAAGACGCACGGAAGTGGTGAATTTCTCAGTGACCGAAGAGAATCCAAGGAACGACGCCGGGGCCATCCCGCCGCCGCCCTCGAGGCCGCCGACGTCCGCCCTGCCCGTCATTACAGCCGACCGTGCGCGGCCCACGAATCCTGCGGCGGCACCCGCAGCGGCGAAACCCGCGCGCCCGGCCCTTGCCGGCACCGCGTTCGCCGGCGCCAGGAAAGCGCTCTCACGCACCAAGAAGGCTCTCTCACGGCGGGCACGCCCCCTGGTCCGCCGGATCCGCCGGCAGGGGCCAAAGCGGCTCGGCGCGGCCGTGGCCGCCCTGGTGGTGCTTGCGGTTCTGGTCTGGTGGGCTGTGGCCGCATTTGCCGGCAGCGGCCAGGCCTCCGCGGAAAACGACAGCCCGGCCCCCGCCGCTTCGTCGGCGTCCGCCCCCGCCAGCCGCGGGGCGTTGCCGCTGGAGGGCGTCAGCCCCCTGGACTTCCAGCTGCGGGACTGCTTCAAGGACTTCGACCCGGATGCGCAGCAGTCCACCGTCGTGGACTGCGCGACCGGCCACTCGGCGCAGCTGGTCGCCGTGGAAAAATACGGGCCAGATGACTCGTACCCCGGCCGGGACCAGCTCAAGCAGAAGGCACGCGATGCCTGCAAGGCGGCTCCGCTCACGGCAAAGGCCGGCGACTACGACCTGAGCTACAAGCTGGCCTACCCGAGCCCGCGCAGCTGGGAGATGGGCGACCGGCGGGTCGACTGCTACGCCGCGACGAACGGCGGAAACGTCATCAAGGAGTCCCTGCTGCCCTAGGCTTGCCCGGCGGCGCCTACTCCTTGCGCCGGACCGAGAGCCCGGTGCCCGTGGCCGCGCCGCCGCTGGTCAGCTCCCTGTCCCCCAGCCCGCCCATGGTGAGTTCCATCAGGTCCGGCGCGGTGTCCACCAGGACGGTGTCGCCGTCGGCGATTTCGCCGGCCAGGATGGCCTTTGCCAGCCGGTCGCCGATCTCGCGCTGCACCAGGCGGCGCAGCGGCCGCGCGCCGTACGCGGGATCGAAGCCGGACACGGCCAGCCAGGCGCGGGCACCCTCGGTAACTTCGAGGTTCAGCCGGCGGCCCTTGAGCCGCTCGCCCAGCTCCTTGACCTGCAGTTCCACGATCCGGGAGAGCTCCTCCACGCTCAGCGGATCGAACAGCACCACTTCATCGAGCCGGTTGAGGAACTCCGGCTTGAAAGAAGCGTTGACCGTGGCCATGACGGCGTTCTTCTTAGCCGCGGCGTCGAGGTTGGGGTCCACGAGGAACTGGCTGCCCAGGTTCGAGGTGAGCACCAGGATCACGTTGCGGAAGTCCACGGTGCGGCCCTGCCCGTCGGTGAGCCGGCCGTCGTCGAGCACCTGCAGGAGGATGTCGAAGACCTCCGGGTGGGCCTTTTCCACTTCGTCGAGCAGCAGCACGGAGTACGGGCGCCGCCGCACGGCCTCGGTAAGCTGGCCGCCCTCCTCATAGCCGACGTACCCGGGAGGCGCCCCGACGAGCCGGGCCACGGAGTGCTTCTCCGAATATTCGGACATGTCGATCCGCACCATCGCGCGCTCGTCGTCGAACAGGAAGTCCGCGAGGGACTTGGCGAGTTCGGTCTTGCCGACGCCGGTGGGGCCGAGGAACAGGAACGAGCCGGTGGGCCGGTTGGGGTCGCTGATCCCGGCGCGGGCGCGGCGCACCGCGTCGGAGACCGCGGCGACGGCCTGCTTCTGGCCGATCAGCCGCTCGCCCAGCACGTGCTCCATGTTCAGCAGCTTCTGGCTCTCGCCCTGGAGCATGCGCCCCGCGGGGATGCCGGTCCAGGCCGAAATCACCTCGGCGATGTCGTCGGCGGTAACCTGGTCGGCCACCATCTGCCCGGACTTGTCCGGCACGGCCGCTTCGGCCTCGGCGGCGGCGTTCAGTTCCCGTTCCAGGGCGGGGATCTCGCCGTAGAGGATCCTGGATGCGGTCTCCAGGTCCCCCTCGCGCTGGGCCTTGTCCGCGGCGGAGCGGAGCTCGTCAAGCTTGGCCCGCAGGTCGCCCACCCGGTTCAGCCCCGCCTTCTCGGCTTCCCACCGGGCGTTCAGGCCCGCGAGTTCCTCCTTCTTGTCCGCCATGTCCGCCCGCAGGGCCGCGAGCCGTTCCACCGAGGCGGGATCGGTCTCGCTGGCCAGGGCCAGTTCCTCCATGGTCAGTCGGTCCACCTGGCGGCGCAGCTGGTCGATCTCCTCCGGGGCGGAATCGATTTCCATGCGCAGCCGGGACGCGGCCTCGTCCACGAGGTCGATCGCCTTGTCCGGCAGCTGCCGGCCGGAGATATACCGGTTGGAGAGCGTCGCGGCCGCCACGAGGGCGGAATCGGAGATGGAGACCTTGTGGTGGGCCTCGTAGCGTTCCTTGAGGCCGCGCAGAATGCCGATGGTGTCCTCCACGCTGGGCTCGCCCACGTAGACCTGCTGGAACCGGCGCTCCAGGGCGGGGTCCTTTTCGATGTTCTCGCGGTACTCGTCCAGCGTGGTCGCACCGATGAGGCGCAACTCACCGCGGGCCAGCATCGGCTTGAGCATGTTGCCGGCATCCATGGAGCTGTCCCCGGTGGCGCCGGCACCCACCACCGTGTGGAGTTCGTCGATGAACGTGACGATCTGCCCCTCAGAGTTCTTGATTTCCTCCAGGACAGCCTTGAGCCGCTCCTCGAATTCGCCGCGGTACTTTGCCCCGGCCACCATCGAGGCGAGGTCCAGGGCGATCAGCGTCTTGCCGCGCAGGCTTTCGGGCACGTCGCCTTCCACGATCCGCTGGGCGAGCCCCTCGACGACGGCGGTCTTGCCGACGCCGGGCTCGCCGATGATGACGGGGTTGTTCTTGGTGCGGCGGCTCAGGACCTGGATGATCCGCCGGATCTCGGCATCACGGCCAATCACAGGGTCCAGCTTGCCCGAGCGGGCGACCGCAGTGAGGTCCGTGCCGTACTTCTCCAGCGCCTGGAACGAGTTCTCCGGGTCCGCGTTGTCCACTTTGCGGTCGCCGCGGACGCCCGGGAGGGCGGCCAGCAGTGCCTCGTGGGAGGCTCCGGCCTCGCGCAGGAGCTTCCCGACGCCGTCGCTCCCGGCGGCAAGGCCCAGCAGCAGGTGTTCGGTGGAAACGAAGGCGTCCCCGAGCCGCTCGGCCTCGTTCTGGGCATTCTTGATCGCCTGCAGCCCTGCCCGGGACAACTGCGCCTGCTGCACGCTGCTCCCGGAGGTCGACGGAAGGGCCTTGATGGCGGTGCTCGCCTGGACACTGACGGCGTCCGGGTCGGCGCCGGTGGCGCGGAGCAGCGCGACGGCGACGCCCTCCCGCTGGTCCATGAGGGCCTTGAGCAAGTGAGCGGGCTCGAGCTGCGGGTTGCCTGCGGTCGAGGCGTTCATGGCGGCCGCAGCGAGGGCCTCCTGGCTCTTGGTGGTGAATTTGGCGTCCAACGAGGGCTCCTTCCGGAAAGGTTCTGATATCAAAGTTGAGTCTACATCGCTCAACTTTGATAAGAGGGCGGCTGGCTCCATGTTTGCCGACAGCGAAACGCCTGTCTAGGGCCGACCGCCCGCGGCCACCGTGCGCCCCGCGGCCGCGCACCCCTGCCGCGCACCCCGGCCGAGGGACATGCCCTCCCCTGGGCACCCCGCCGCGGGACATGCCCTCCCCCGCGCCCGAAGAGTGGACATAGTGCCACTATGCCCAGCGCCCGGGCCCACGGCTGGACATGTCCCCCCGGCCCGGGCGCGAACAATGAACGTGCCCCCTCGACCCGGGCGCGAACAATGAGCATGCCCCCCCCGGCCCGGGCACAAACAATGGACGTGTCCCCCGGCCCGGGCAAAAACAATGAGCATGCCCCCTCGGCCCGGGCTCCAACAATGAGCATGTCCATCAGCAGTCTGCCTGCACGGCCCGCGTGAATGACTTAACGTTGCTTAACGATCGGCGGGCTCCTTACTGTAACTGGGGTCACAGCAAAACGAACCGACGCGAAGGAGGGCCGGACATGCACGAACACGCCGTAAGCGCCACCGTCGACGGCCCCGTTCCGCCGGTTTCGGCCGCTGCCGTGGCCCGCGCCGCAGGGGTTTCCTCGGCTGCGGTTTCCTACGTCCTCAACGGCAAGGGCGGCGTCTCGCCCGAGACCCGACGCCACATCATCCACGTGGCGAACGAGCTCGGCTTCAGGCCCCGTAAGCCGTCGCAG
Organism: Arthrobacter sp. 01N444; assembly: GCF_056399305.1. Lineage (NCBI taxonomy): Bacteria > Bacillati > Actinomycetota > Actinomycetes > Micrococcales > Micrococcaceae > Arthrobacter > Arthrobacter sp. 01N444. The sequence goes on along the minus strand of NZ_JBFTRB010000015.1, from coordinate 81,048 downwards.
TCAACCGACCCGCAGCGGACCCGGGTAATCGGGCTGATCCTGCCGAACATCATCAATCCGATGTTTCCGCGCTGGGCGCAGGGCGTCATTACGGCCGCGGCGGAGTCCGGCTACGAAGTGTTCGTCGCCACCACCCAGGACGATCCGGAGGTGCTCGCCCAGGTCACCTCGACGCTCGCGCACCGCAACGTCGATGGCATCATCCTGGCCGCCTCGCTCCGGGACGACGCCACCGCGCTCCGCACGCTGAGGGCGGCCCGCATCCCCTACGTGTGCCTGTCCCGCCGGGCGGACTTCCTCGACTCGGATTTCGTCGGGATCGACGACGACGCCGCAGCCACCACGCTGATGCAGCACATGCTCAGCCACGGCTTCACCGAAATCGCCACCGTGATCGGCCCCCGGTTCTCAACGGCCTCCCTGGCCCGCGAACAGGCGTTTGTCCGCACAGCCGCCGCGGCGGGCATCACGATCAGCGGCGACCGGAAGATCAGCACCAGGGTGAACAACGAGGGCGGCCGGCTGGCGGCGGAGCGGCTCTTCTCGGCCGGAACGCCGCCGCAGGCCGTGGTCTGCGGCAGCGACGAGCTTGCCATCGGCGTCATGGAATACGCGTTGTCGCGCGGCCTGCGCATCCCGGACGACGTCGCCGTCGCCGGCTGTGACGGGCTGCCGCACAGCCGCTCCGGGCTGATCAACCTGACCAGCATTGTCCAACCGCAGCAGGAAATGGCCAACGAGGCGTTCGCCATGCTGCTCAAACGCATCGATTCCCCGTCCGCCACCTATACCTCGAAAGTGTGCCGGCACCGCCTGCACGTCGGGCGGACGTGCGGCTGCACGCCTCCTGACAGCTGAGGCCGCGCTACACGCGGGCCGGCCCGTCCGCGGCCAGCCCTACCCATTCCCGCGACCCTGACGAACCACGCGCCGCGCGCACTGCCGCGGCCGTCTGCCTCCCGTTTGCCCTTTCCGCATGCCCGCTCTGACCACCTATCCCGCCCACGAGCCAAGGACCCCGACCCATGTCAGTTGTATCCGCAACAAAGAAGATGCGCACGCCACAGGAAATCAACGGCGTGATCTTACGCCGCGTCATGCCGCTGCTGATCGGCGCCTACATCATGGCCTTCCTGGACCGCACCAACATCGGTATGGCCAAGGACCGGCTGGAGATCGACCTCGGCATCTCGGCCACCGCGTACGGCATCGGCGCCGGGCTGTTCTTCCTGACCTACGCCTTGTCCGAAATCCCGTCCAACCTGATCATGCACAAGGTCGGCGCCCGGTTCTGGATCATGCGGATCATGATCACCTGGGGCATCATCTCCGCCGGCATGGCCTTCGTCCAGGGCGAATGGTCCTTCTACATCATGCGGATGCTGCTCGGCGTGGCCGAGGCCGGACTCTTCCCGGGCGTCATGTACTTCCTGACGCAGTGGTTCGTGGTCAAGGACCGCGCCAAGGCCAACGGAATGTTCCTGCTCGGCGTCTCCATCGCCAACATTCTCGGGGCCCCGCTGGGCGGGCTGCTGCTGACCTTTGATGGGCTCGGCGGCCTGCACGGCTGGCAGTGGATGTTCCTCGTCGAAGGACTCCCGGCCTGCGTCCTCGCCTACGTCGTCTGGAAGAAGCTCCCGGACCGCCCCAGCATGGCGACGTTCCTCACCGCCGAGGAAGCCGCCGATCTCGAGGCCCGCATCGCCGCCGAGGAGACCGCCGGCGCCGCGGCCTCCGGCAACCACCTGCTCCGCGATGTCCTGAAGGACAAGCAGATCCTCCTCGTTGTCGGCGTCTACTTCACCCACCAGATCGCCGTCTACGCCCTGTCCTACTTCCTGCCCTCCATCATCGGCACGTACGGCAAGCTCAGCCCGCTGCAGATCGGCCTGCTGACGGCCATCCCGTGGATCTTCTCCGCGGCGGGCGCCCTGCTGGTCCCCCGCTTCGCCACCGACGGCCGCCGCTCCCGGATGCTGGTCACCGGCACCATGACCGGCATCGTCGCCGGCTTCGCCCTCGGCGCCGTCGGCGGGCCGCTGCTGGGCATGATCGGCTTCTGCCTCGCCGCCTTCAATTTCTTCGCCCTGCAGCCGATTCTCTTCACCTACCCGGCCACCCGGCTCAGCGGCGCCGCCCTCGCCGGCGGCATCGCCTTCGTCAACACCATCGGCCTCTGCGGCGGCTTCCTGGGCCCCTACGTCATGGGCTTCATGCAGGACGCCACCGGCTCCAAGCTCTCCGGCCTGTGGTTCATCGTGGGCATGTGCGTCATCGGCGCGCTGCTGTCCCTGCTGCTCAAGCGCGGCACGGAGAAGCCCGCGATTGTTCCGGCCGCCCACTGACGCACTGCTCCCACCGCCCGTTCCGGATGCGCCCCGCCGCGCGTTCGGAGCGGGTCCGCAAGCCATCTCACTGCAAGGACTACTCATGGATTTCACCGCCAAGCGCATTCTCGTCACCGCCGGAGCGAACGGCATCGGCCTGGCCATCGCCAGCAAGTTCCGGGAACTCGGCGCCACCGTCTTCGTCACCGACATCGACCCCGACGCCGTCGACAAGGCCCGCGTCAACGGGCTCCTCGCCGCGGTCAGCGACGTCTCGGACGAGGGCCAGGTCCGCGAACTCATGGACACCGTCCGGGACGAAATGGGCGGCCTCGACGTCCTCGTCAACAACGCCGGCATCGCCGGTCCCACCGGGCCCCTGGAATCCCTCGACGCCGCGGCGTGGAAGGCAACCTTCGACGTCAACATCCATGGCCAGTTCTTCTGCATCAAGCATGCCCTGCCCCTGCTGCGCGAGGGCAGCGGCGCCTCTATCGTGAACCTGTCCTCGGCCGCCGGGCGGCTGGGCATGGCCGGCCGCAGCGCCTATTCGGCGTCGAAGTGGGCCGTCGTCGGGCTGACCAAAACCCTCGCGATCGAACTTGGCCCGGACGGCATCCGCGTCAACGCCATCTGCCCCGGCGCCGTCAACGGCCCACGCATCGACTCCGTGATCGCCGCCAAAGCCCGGATGCTCGAGCTGCCGGCGGACGAGGTGTCCGCGCTGTACCACAACCAGTCCTCGCTGGGCCGGCTGATCGAGGCCGAGGACATCGCCAACATGGCCGCCTTCGTGGCCAGCGACATGGCCCGCAACGTCAACGGCCAGGCACTCGCCGTGGACGGCAACACCGAAAAGCTCTACTGACCTGAACTGAACTGCCTGGGGAGCCGGTCCGCCCCAGGCCGCCGCCCGCCCCGCACCCACGCTGCCCCGCCCCGCCCCGCCCCACCAAGGAGACATTCCCATGGCTGCTGCCCGCAAGGTCATCATCACCAGCGCCGTCACCGGCGCCATCCACACCCCGTCCATGTCCCCGCACCTGCCCGTCTCCCCCGACGAGATCGCCGACGCCGCGATCGGCGCCGCCGAGGCAGGCGCCGCTATTGTGCACATGCACGCCCGCGACCCCAGGGACGGCCGCCCCTCCCAGGACCCCGAGCACTTCGCCCCGATCCTGGACAAGCTCAAGCGCAACACCGACGCCGTCATCAACATCACCACGGGCGGCTCGCCGCACATGAGCGTCGAGGAGCGGATGCAGCCGGCGGCGCTGTTCAAGCCGGAGCTTGCCTCACTCAACATGGGCTCGATGAACTTCGGGCTGTACCCGATGCTGGACCGCTTCACCGAGTTCGGCCACGACTGGGAGCGCGAGGGGCTCGAAAAGAGCCGCGACCTCGTCTTCAAGAACACCTTCCAGGACATCGAGACCATCCTGGGCATCGGCAACCAGAACGGCACCCGCTTCGAGTTCGAGTGCTACGACATCTCGCACCTGAACAACCTCGCGCACTTCCACGGCCGCGGGCTGGCCAGGGGACCGCTGTTCGTCCAGTCGGTCTTCGGCCTGCTCGGCGGCATCGGCGCGCACCCCGAGGACCTCATGCACATGCGCCGCACGGCGGACCGCCTGCTCGGCGAGGACTACGAGTGGTCCATCCTGGGCGCCGGCAGGAACCAGATGCCGCTCGCCACGATCGGCGCCGCCATGGGCTCCCACGTCCGGGTGGGCCTGGAGGATTCCCTGTGGATCGGTCCCGGCCAGCTCGCCGCGTCCAACGCCGAACAGGTCACCCGGATCCGCACCATCCTGGAAGCCCTCAACTTTGAGGTCGCCACCCCCGACGAGGCGCGGCAGATGCTGCAGCTCAAGGGCCGGGAAAACGTAGGGTTCTGAGCCGATGAGCATCCTGGTGGCCCCGGACAGTTTCAAGGGCACCTTCACCGCTTCCGAGGTGGCCGGGCACATCGCGGCCGGCATCCGCACGGCCGGCGCGGCGGCCCGCGAGCTGCCCGTGGCCGACGGCGGCGAGGGCACCACCGAGGCCCTCGCCCGCGGTCTGGACGCCCGGCCCGTCTTTGTCACCACGGTCGGGCCGTGGGGCGAACCCGTCGAGGCGGCGGTCGGGCTCACCGCCGGCGGGACCGCCGTCGTCGAACTGGCCGTCGCGAGCGGCCTCAACCTGCCGTCCGCCGGCGGCCGGGACCCGCTGACGGCGAGCACGTACGGCACCGGCGTCCTGATCGCGGAGGCCGCCCGGCACGGCGCACGCCGCATCGTGGTGGCGGCAGGGGGCTCGGCCACCACCGACGGCGGGGCCGGCGCCATCGCCGCGATCGAGGAACGCGGCGGGCTCCGCGGTGCCGAGCTGGTGATCCTGAGTGATGTCACGACGCGTTTTTCCGACGCCGCACGCGTGTTCGGGCCGCAGAAGGGAGCCGGGCCGGCCGCGGTTGAGCTGCTGACACACAGACTCGAACTGCTCGCGGCGGAGTTCGCCCGGGACTACGGCCGCGATCCCCGTCTGGTGGCCCGGACCGGCGCGGCGGGTGGCTTCTCCGGCGGAATGTGGGCCCGTTACGGCGCCCGCCTGGTGTCAGGGGCGGACTATGTCCTGGATCTGCTGGGCTTCGACGCGCAACTGGCCGCCAGCAGCGCGGTGGTGGTCGGCGAGGGCCGGCTGGATTCCCAGACCGGCCAGGGGAAGATCATCGGTGCCATCCTGGCCCGTGCCGGCACCACGCCGGTGTACGCGGTGGTGGGATCGGTGGATCCGGACCTTGGCGACTACGCAGACAGCTTTGCCCGCATCATCCTGGCCGGAGATCCGGCAGCCATGCAGGCGGCGGGGGCGGAACTGGCCCGCGCGGCTTCGGCGGCTTCCCCTGCTGCTGGCGCTGCTCCTGCTCACCTGTGAGTCCGCGGGACATGTCCTCCTTGGCCCGCGCCAGTGGACATACTCCCTTTGTGCCCATCCCCGGGCCTGAAGACTGGACATGTCCTCCGCTGCCCGGCGTGACCAAGGGACATGCCCTCCCCCGCTCCGCAAAATTGCCCAAAAAATGGACATGCCCATCGCTGCCACGTGTGACCACCGGACGTGCCCTCCGCCGCCCCGTGCCAGTGGACATACGCCCTTTGTGCCCATACCCGGACCTTAAGAGTGGACATGTGCCCCGCTGCCGGACGTGACCATGGGACATGTATTCCCGCGGCCGCACGATTGGCTGAAAACTGGACATGTCCCCCCAGCGGGAACTGGCGAAAATCAACTCGTGAAGCCCGGCCTGGCGGAGCTCGGCGGCGCGAAGCCTGGCCCGGCTCGGAAGGCCCGGCTAGGAAGGCGCGACTCGGAAGGAGCGGCTCAGAAGGAGTCGCCGGGTTAATGTGGCCCGGTTAATGCGGCCCGGCTCGTGAAGCCCGGCCTAGCGGAGCTCGGCGGTGCGAAGTCTGGCCCGGCTCGAAAGTAGCTGCCCGGGGAGGCCCGGCTCAGAAGGAGCGGTCCGGCGGCCGGGTCCCCCAAGGAGCCGGCCGCCGAACCAAACACTCCCACCTCCAAAGCTTGTCACAGGTTTGACAAAATTGTCACACGCCGCTCCGGGCCGTGCCGAGGCCCGTCGGTATTGTGGAATCCATGAATGACACGACGGCACCGCACGATCCCGGGCACCGGAGCATATTCCTTGACAAGGCGCACCCCGCTGCCTGGCGCGCACTCAACGGGCTGGGCCTGAAAGCCAAGGAAGCCGCCACCGAGGCCGGGCTGGACGACACCCTCATCGAGTTGCTCAATGTCCGCATTTCGCAGATCAACGGCTGCGCCTTTTGCCTGGACATGCACGTGGGCGACGCCGTCAAGAACGGCGAGTCGGCCCAGCGCCTGGCCGTCCTCCCCGCATGGCGCGACACCACCCTGTTCTCCGAAAAGGAACGTGCAGCCCTGACGCTGGCCGAGGCCATCACCACCATCTCTGACGCCCATACCCGCGACCATGAAGGCGCACAGGCCAGGCGGCACCTGACTGCCGAAGAATTTTCCGCCGTCAGCTGGCTGGCGATTACGATGAACGCGTTCAACCGGGTTTCCATCGTCAGCCAGCACCCGGTCCGCGACGCCCGCGGCTAAACCACCGTCCACTCCCGCCAGCCGCCCGCACAAGAACACCCGGTCGGCGGACAGGTGTCGGCGACTATGGCGCCGGCAGTGCGCGGCTGGCTAAGCAATGAGCCGTAGCCACAACTGGCGTGCAGTCGTAAGCTCGAAAAGTGGGGCGGAGCCGCGGTCACCGAGGGAGCACTGCCATGAGGTGGGTCAGGCCGGGTCACCCGGAGTACGACGAAACACGAAGACTCTTCAACGCGATGATCGACCGCCATCCGGCCGTCATAGCCCCGTGCGCCGACCCGGTAGGGGTGGCCGAGGCGCTGGCGTACGCGCGGACACACGGCTTCGAAGTCGCCGTCCGGGCCGGCGGCCACTCCGTGGCCGGCATGTCCATGAACGACGGCGGCCTCGTGATCGACGTTCGTCCGATGAAGTCCGTGCGGGTGGACCCGGAGGCCCGCACTGCCACGGTGGGCGCGGGCCTCACCTGCGGCGAGTTTGACCGCGCCACCCAGGAATACGGCCTCGCCATCACAGGCGGGCGGGTCTCCACGACCGGGCTCGCGGGTTTCACGCTCGGGGGCGGGTCCGGCTGGCTCGAGCGCGCCTTCGGCTTCGCCTGCGACGACCTCGTCTCCGTGGATCTGGTCACCGCCACCGGCGAGCAGGTGAGGGCCAGCGCCCAGGAGAATCCCGAACTCTTCTGGGCCCTGCACGGCGGCGGCGGAAACTTCGGCGTCGCCACCTCGTTTACGTTCGGCCTGCATCAGCTGGGGCCACGCGTGCATGCCGGGGTACTGATGTGGCCGGGGGACGCAGCCCCGGAACTCAGCCGCGGATACCGGGACCTGGCCTCCGCGGCTCCCAACGAAGAGTCCGCCACCCTCATCTACGGGATTGCACCGGCGGAACCCTTCGTGCCCGCGGCCATGGTGGGCAAGATGGCGGTGTACGTCGTGTATGTCTTCGCCGGGGATGCCGAGGAAGGCAAAGATCATGCCAGGGCATACCGGGAACTGGGCCCTGTTGTGGACCTGGTGGAAGACACCGGCTACGCAGACTTCCAGTGCTCCCTGGACGACCCGCCGGGCAAGTACAACTACTGGAGTGCCGACTACCACGATGAACTCTCCGACGACGCCCTGGACGTCATCATCGACTCGGCCCGGAACCTCCCGGGACCAAGCTCCCAGCAATTGATCGCCCATTGGGGCGGGGCGGTGAGCGGGCCGGCCGCCGCGGCCACCCCGCTGCTGAACCGGACCGCCAACTGGGTGAGCCACCCGTTCGGCCTGGGTGACACCCCGCAGGGCGGGCAGGACGCGAAGGCATGGGTCAAACGCTTCCGCCAGGACATCTCCCCCTACGCGACCGGGGGCGTCTGGCTGAACTTCATTGGCGACGAAGGCCAGGCCCGGATCCGCGCGGCCTACGGCGAAGAAAACTACAACCGGCTGGCGGAAGTGAAACGCGAGTTTGATCCCGGGAACGTGTTCCGCGGGAACCAGAACATCCGACCCGCCGTCGCGGTGTGACCACAACGGCGGTGGCCCCGCCGTCGCGGCATGACCCCGACGGCGGCGCCCTCCCGGTGCCCGCACCGGTGCGCGCAGTCCGGGCCGCGCGTGTCCGCGGTCGGGGCTAGACTGCCACCATGGCCGTCTACGTCGATCCGCCGCTCTGGCCTGCCCACGGAACCCACTTTTCCCATCTGGTCTCGGACACGTCGATCGCGGAACTGCACGCCTTCGCCGCAGCCGCCGGCATCCCCGGGCGAGCGTTCGACGGCGACCACTACGACGTCGCCGAGGCCCGGTACGAGGCCCTGGTGGCGGCCGGCGCCATTCCTGTGGAGGGCCGGGTCCTCGTCCGAAAGTTGATCGCCAGCGGGTTGCGGATCCCGGCCCGACGGCGCGGCAAGGCCCTCCGGGTCCCGCTCCTGAACCGCTGGAACGAGGCGTTGCCGGGCCACGACGCCCTCTTCCTGGACCTGCTGGACCGCTGGGGCGAGGAACACCGGAAGTACCACGGCCGCACCCACCTGCTGGCGGTGCTGGAAGCCCTGGACCTGCTGTGCGATCCGGCCGTTCCGCCCCGGACCGTGCTGCTGGCCGCCTGGTTCCACGACGCCGTCTACCGCGGCGTGGCAGGCCAGGACGAGGAAGAGTCGGCGCGGCTGGCCGACGACCGGCTCCGGCATGCCGGACTCCCGGCCGCCGAGGTGGACGAAGTGGTGCGCCTGGTGCTGCTGACGGCCGACCACTGTCCGGAGCCCGGAGACGACGACGGCGCTCTGCTCAGCGACGCCGACCTCTCCGTCCTCGGCGGGGAACCGGAGGCCTACGCCCGCTACCTCGCCGCCGTCAGGGAAGATTTCGCCCACATCGGCGACGCCGACTTCGCCGCCGGCCGCGCCGCCGTCGTCCGCCAGCTGCTCCAGCTCGATCCGCTCTTCCACACCGACCGTGGCCGCACACTGTGGCTGGACGCGGCCCGCCGGAACCTGCAGGGCGAACTCGCGTGAGCGGTGTCCCGCCCTCCCACTAGAGACCGGCGGCTCAGGCAGCCACGCTGAGGTGATTCGCCAGCCGGTCGAACGACTCGCGCCACCCTTCGCCATGGCGGTCGCGGCTTTCCGCGGAATCGAACGGCCCCTGGGTGAAGGTCATCTGCGTGCCGCCGTCGATCTCCTCCAACCGGATCGTCACCTCGGTCTCGAAGCCGCGGGTGCCGTCCGGCCTGTCCCATGCGTGGGTGAACACGAACAGGTGCGGCGGCTCGACATCGGTATGCACCCCGCTCCACCAGAATTGCTGCCCGGTACTGTCCTGGATCATGCAGGCGCGGTACAGGCCGCCGACTTCGAGGTCCGCGTCGACGCTCTCACGCGGGACGTGGAAGCCGCGCGGACCCCACCACTGCGGAGCCTGGTCCGGGTCCGTCAAAGCCGACCACACGCCCTGGATCGGCGCCCTGAACTCGCGGACAATGACCAGCATGAGGTCCGTTTCGCCGTTTGCCGGTTGGCTCATGGTCCTCTCCCTCGGATTGCTTGAACTGACAGGTGAAGTGCCCCGGCCTGCTGGCTGCGCTGCCGCCGCCTAGCGCCGGCCGGGGCTGTAGGCGGTCACATACGGGGTGTTGCTCGGGATGATTTGTTTCCCGAGCGGCATCAGCGAGATGGGTATGAGCTTGAGATTGGCGATCGCCAGCGGAATGCCGATAATCGTGATGGCCATGGCGAAGGCCGTAACGACGTGTGCGATCGCGATCCAGATCCCGGCCACAAGCAGCCAGATGACATTTCCCACCAGGGTGAATATGCCGTTGCCGCCGGGCTTGTCCACCACCATGCGGCCGAACGGCCACAAGGCATAGGACGCGATGCGGAACGAGGCCAGGCCCCACGGAATGGTGACGACCAGCAGGCAGCAGACGACGCCGGCCAGGAAATATCCCAAGGCAAGCCACAGGCCGCCGAAGAGCAGCCAGATGATGTTCAGGAGTGTCTTCATGGATTAATTCTCGCCCGTAGGAGTGACATTCGGATCAGTGGTTTACCCGGAAAGATCCCTGATTTTCGCGCCCAACCCCGGACAGGTTTCCACGAGCCCGGTCCACGGGTGCCCGGCCGGGTTCGGTCCGCCTCGTCGGTGCCTAGGTATCGGCCTGTTTGACCATGGCGGCCTCAACGTTGATCTTGACCTTGTCGCTGACCAGCAGGCCGCCCGCTTCAAGGGCGGCGTTCCACGTCAGGCCGAATTCCTTCCGGCTGATGTCCGCCTCGGCACTGAATCCGGCCCGGGTGGCGCCGAAGGGGTCCACCGCCACACCGGTGTACTCGACTTCGAGCTCCACCGGCTTGGTGACTCCACGGATTGTGAGCTCGCCGGTCAGCACATAGTCTTCCCCCTCGCCCCGGATCCCGGTGGCCCGAAAAGTCATGTCGGGGAACTGCTCAACGTCGAAGAAGTCCGGGCCGCGGACGTGGCCGTCGCGGTTGGCGTCGCCCGAATCGAAGCTGGCGGTCTTGACCGTGGCGTGCAGGCTTGCGTCCGCCAGCGACTCGCGCACCCTTGCCTCGGCGGAGGCCTCGTTGAACCGGCCGCGGACCTTGCTGATGCCCGCGTGGCGGACGCTGAAACCGATTTCGCTGTGGGACATGTCCAATGTCCACACTCCGGGGGTCAAACCTTCGGGCAGAGTCACAACGGTCTCCTTCGAGCGGTGGCGGGCCTGTCCCGCCGGGGCGGTCGGGGTATTCCCCACTCTGCATGCTAACGAGGAAGCCCGTCCCGGGCTAGGTCCCACCGGCCCTGACGCGGGACACTCGGCACGCGACACGCCAGCGGCCACCCCGGGCGGCGGCGTCGCGCGTCGGCGTCGCGCGTCGGCGGCGGGATTTCCGAAGGCGGGTCCAGCGATCCGGGGCCGACGCGTTCTCTGGCCTTCGCTCCACGGCCGGGTTACTCTGGCCTATAAATGCCGGCCAATCACCGAATTTCGCAGAACTATTTACACAGTCCTGATCAACCAAATGATGTGAGGAATCGTGGCCAGGTCCCTGGGGAAACATGGCAAGGCGGGTATCGGCGCTTGCTTGCTGAGCCTGGGTCTGTTGCTTTCCGCCTGCCAGCCCGGGCCGCCGGAACCCGCACCGCGCCCGAGCCCCGGCACGCCGTCGTCCCCCGCGCCGTCGCCCCCATCGCCGTCCACCGCACCGCCGTCGTCGTCTGCCGCGCCGTCGGCCGGCGAGCCCGTGCATTTCACCGCCCAGGGTGACATCGGCGTAGGCTCGGGCGCCAAGAAAGTGCTCGACGCCGTTGCCGGCCTCAAGCCCCACCTGAACCTGGCTCTGGGCGACTTCGCATACAAGGCCGGGCTCGAACAGGAGTTCTGCGACATGGTCACCGCCCGTCTCGGCGAGAACTTCCCGTACCAGTTGGTGACCGGAAACCACGAGAGTGACGGCCGGGATGGCGACATCGAGAAGTATGTCCAGTGCCTGCCCAACAGGATGCCCGGCCTCCAGGGCGAATACGGCGTCCAATGGCGCCTCGATGTCCCCGAGCAGAATCCGGTTGTCCGCTTCATCATGGTTTCCCCCGGCATCGATTTCCGGGGCGGGGAGCCGCTGGACTACTCAAGGGACAGCGAACGCTGGCGCTGGACCGCGGACGCCATCGACGAGGCCAAATCGCAGAACATCCCCTGGACGGTGGTGGGCATGCATACCCCGTGCCTGAGCGTCGGCAACTACGACTGCCAGGCGGGGCAGGACTTCACGAACATGCTGATCGAAAAGCAGGTGGACCTGGTCCTGTCCGGCCACGACCATGTCTATCAGCGGACGCATCAACTGGCCACGGGCGGAGGCTGCGCGGAACTCGTTCCCGCGACCTTCGCCTCCGCATGCCTGGCCGATACCGATGACGCCATGGCCCAGGGCTCGGGGACCGTGTTCGCCACCGTCGGCGTTGGCGGCGTCGGACTCTATAACGTCCGATCCGAGGACCCGGAGATGCGCTACTTCGCCAGCACATCCGGGAAGAACCAGGACCCGGCCTTTGGGACCCTGGACGTCATGGCGACGGCGGATGAACTTGCCGCCCGGTTCATTCCCGCCGACGGCTACAGCTTCTCGGATTCCTTCATCCTCCGCCGGTAACCTGCTGCGGCATAAGGGCTCAGGTGTGCGGCGGCGGGTAGGCCGCCGGTAAGCCGTCGGACGCGCCCCGAGAGGGCTCAGGCCGGCACCCAGATGCTGACCCAGTCCAGGTAGACGTGGCCCTGGGTTTCCGGAGCCGGACACAGAGGCAGGCAGGATTCGGTCTGCAGGATGAAATGCATGGGCGTCGAGGGCACGTCCGTTGTGCTCGCGCCGATGGATCGTCCGTCAATGAAGAACTCAACGCGGCCGGGAGTCCACTCTGTCGTGGCAACATGCCAGTCTGTGGAAACTTTATTGGAAAAGAACTGTTCAAAGCGCTTTGGATCCAAGGACATGAAATGGGCAGCTGCCGTCAGGATTGCTCCGAGGTCGCCTTCTGGGAAATCTATCTCCCCGTCCCGCGGCCAGATGCCACTATCCGGCCACAGGAGCCACGCCGTCTTGAAGCCAGGCATGGCATCCCCCCTGTACCGGACTGAGTAGCGGCCGTACAGCATGCTGTTGGCCCTCGGGGGATTTTTGCTGGCATTCGGAAATTTGGGCGTGGGCGCGGCACCCATGAAGACACCGTTTTCCGAATGCATGAACCAGTCCAGAACGCCGTTTTTGACGCTCAGGACTTTCGAGGGATAGTAGCCCGATTTTCCGCCGCTGACCTGTCCGTCCGTATCCGGTGTTCCGTCTTTGTATCCGGCACTCCACCGGTCCCGGTAAAGCGGTCCGGGAAAGGAGCCCAGGGGGACGTCACCGCCGGAGAAGTCCTCCACAAAGACGTTCCTCCATCCGGGCAGATCCCCCGACATGGCCGTGTCAGTGGTCCGGTCCGGAGGCGGTGCCGATGTCCGGGCAGGCCGGGACGCCGGCGCGCTCCCAGTCGCAGGGGCGGCAGTGGCGGTGCCACCTGCCGGCGGCTCGGTCGGCGCCACCGACTGGAGCCCGGGCTGTGCCCCCCCTGTTCCGGCGTCGGTCGGCGGAGCCGCCGGCGACGCCGAAATGGACGTGAACAGCGGCCGCTCGCCCTGTGGAGCGGCATCCGTGCCGCACGCCGCCAGGGCCATGACCAGGACCATGGCGGGAACCGCCATGGTCCTGAAGGTCAGGAGACGCCGGCGTCCTGCCGGCACGCGCCCCCAATGAACGGGTGTCCGCATCGAGCCAGTGTCGCATGGAGGCAACCGCCCATCAACAGTTGTGCCTCAAATTTGGTTGAAAGTTCCAGTTAATCCAAGGTTAATGCAAGGTGGCGAAACCAAACTTTAACCCTGGGGTATATCACTAAGTTGTCGACAACCGAACAGCGTAAGCATTGGGTCTATTTTCCGGTCGGAGGAGTCGGAAAGCGCTGTAGTTGCGACGAGCAGAATACGTCATTGAGTGGTGAGGCCAGTGTCCATCCCGAATCTCAAGCCGAACGTGCGCCCCCAAACGACGCCCCCGCCGGCAAATCCCTCGGTCAGCGTGGTGATCCCCACTTTGAACGAGGCAATGAACCTGCCGTGGGTGCTGCGGCGTATGCCCTCCTATGTGGATGAGGTGGTAATTGTTGACGGCCGTTCCCTGGACGGCACAGTGGAGGTGGCCCGGGCCTTGCGCCTGGACGTCGTGGTGGTGGCAGAGCCCCGCCCTGGCAAAGGAAACGCCGTGCGGGCCGGATTCGCCGCAGCCTCCGGCGACATCATCGTCATGCTCGACGGGGACGGCAGTATGGACCCCCAGGAGATCGGCTGGCTGGTGACTCCGCTCCAGCACGAATACGACTTCGTCAAAGGCTCCCGCTATGTGACGGGCGGCGGCTCAGACGATCTCACATGGCTGCGCAGCGGCGGAAACAAGATGCTCACCCGGCTCGCCAACACTGTCCTCCACAGCGACTACTCGGACCTTTGCTACGGCTACATCGCCCTGCGCCGCGAATGCGTTGACATTCTGGAGCTGGAGTCGGACGGGTTCGAGATCGAAACTGAACTGATTGTGCGGGCCTCAAGGGCGGGCCTGCGCATTGCCGAGGTGCCCAGCCACGAACTGTCCCGCATCTCGGGGCAGTCAAACCTGCATACCTTCCGGGACGGCTGGCGGGTCCTCCGCACCCTGGCCCGCGAGCGAGTGAGCTGGGAAGCCCCGACCGCCGGCGCCCGCCCCGAAGCCCTGCGTCGGGTCAAGTACAAGTACCCCAACGAGGTCTTCCCGCACGTTCCCACCGATCCCAGCAGCGTCCTGGGCGTACGGGCAGGCGAATAGGATGTCCGAGAACTCCAGCCTTCCGGAAGTATCCGTGGTCATTTGCTCCTACTCGGAGGACCGGTGGGACCAGCTGATCGGCGCCCTGGACTCCGTCCGCACCCAGACCTTCCCACCCAAGCAGACGATCGTCGTCGTGGACTACAACGTGGACTTGTACAAGCGCCTGATCTTTACCGTCCCGGATGCCGTAATTATCGAGAACGCCGGACCCAAGGGTCTCTCGGGCGCCCGCAACACCGGAGCAGGCATCGCTAAGGCCGAGATCGTGGCCTTCCTCGATGACGACGCCGAAGCCGAGCCGGACTGGCTCGAACGGCTCGCGGCGATGTACGACGATCCCGACGTTCTGGCGGTCGGCGGCCGGGTGGAACCGCTCTGGGAAGCCGGACGGCCGGGCTACTTCGCCAACGAGCTCGACTGGATTGTCGGCTGCACTTACCGGGGAATGCCCAAAGTCGCCGCCGAGGTCCGCAACGTCATTGGCGCGAACATGTCCTTCCGCGCCAGCGTCCTGGAACGGGTCGGCGGTTTCAACACAACCCTGGGCCGTCAGGATGCCGTCCCGCTGGGCTGCGAAGAGACCGAACTGTGCATCCGCGCGGTGATCGGAGCTCCCGGATCCCGGGTGGTCTATGAGCCCGCGGCCCTGGTGCACCACCACGTTCCGGCCGAGCGCGGCACCTTGCGCTACATGCTGGCCCGTTCCTGGGGCGAAGGGATTTCCAAGGCGCAGGTCAGCAGGGTGGTCGGCCACAAACGGGCACTTGGTCCCGAACGGCGCTATGTCCGGCAGGTCCTGCCTCGTGCAGTATTCGCCGGAATCCGCGGCTGGCTCGGCGGCGGGGACCGTGCCGGGCTCGGCCGGGCAGCGGCCATCATCGCCGTGCTCGCGGCCACCGCGACCGGCTATGTGCGCGGCCGCCGGCTGCCTGCGGCGCCGTCGCCGGTCAAAGCGGCTGTTGTGACGCCGGAAGAGCCGTGGCGGGAAGTCAAATGAACCGCGCTGCGCCCTTCCCCGTAGAGCGCCGGGTGCAGGCCCTGCACCCGGAACCACCTGACCGCAGGAACCCGACCCCAGAAAGCTTGGATCATGAGCCAACCTGAGCGCGACGTGAAACAGCCCATTGGCGCCTCTGCCGGAGCCTCCTTCGATGTCCACGGGATCGTGGGCATCGACGTGGAGGCGGGCACACCAGGGGAACCGCAACTGCGGGATATGCTCGCCCCGTTCCTGGGGAATTCCACCGCGCCGCGGCGGATCACCATCGGCGCCAAGATATCGCCGGTTTCCAGCCAGTCGCACGCGGAGGATGCCTACCGGTTCACCGGGGAGTCCCTCTATATTCCGGCGGACCGCGTCCAGATCATCGAAACAAAGGACGGCTACCGGATCGAAGGCGCCGGTGAGCTCCTGACCTCTGTGATTCCGCTGCTGGACCGGCTGTGTGTCCAGGAGGAGACGGCCATGATCCATGCTGCCGTGGTGGACTTCCGCGGCTCCGGGGTTCTCCTGCCGGCCTGGGGAGGTGTTGGAAAGACCAGTACGGTGGCGAAGCTGGTGGCCATGCCCGACGTGCGGTTCATGGCCGACGACTGGGCCTTCATGGGCGCCGGCGGAATGCTCATGGGCTACGCCAAACCGATGTTCATCAAACCCCACCACCGCGCCATCTACCCGGACATGTTCCGGGGAACCCGCAAGCCCCTGGCCCCCGGATGGCTGACGACTCCTGTCGCCCATCTGGCCACGGCGGTCCATCCGGTCATTGTCCGCTATCCGAAAACAGCCGCATTCACCCGGCGCTGGTCCCCCGAACACCGCATGGTGCAGCCGGAGCATGTTTTCGGGGCGCAACGGATCTCGTCCGCGGCGCCGGCACAGCTGGCCATCTTCCTCGAGCGCTTCGACGGCGCGGACGCGCGGCTGGAAGCACGCAGCGCCGAGTGGATGACCTCCCGGGTCGTCGGCAACTTCCATTCGGAACTGCCCATGGTCTCGCGGCGCCTTGTCGAGGCCCTCGGCGCCACCAGCCTGGTCCCGTTGGAGGAGCATTTTGGCCAGAAGGCGGCCGTGGTGCGCCGGGCCCTGGAGGACGTTCCCTGCTGGCTGCTCCGGCTTCCCGCCGCTTGGTCAGCGGACCAGGCCTCTGACTTCATCGCGAATCTGGTTCGTTCAAAACTGGATGAGTGAGGCGAGGCCACGTGAGCGATCTGAAGGTGTCGGTTGTTGTTCCGGCGCGCAATGCCGCAGCCTGGCTGGGCGAGTGCCTGGAGTCGATCCGCAGCCAACACCCGTACGAAATGATCGTGGTCGATGGCTGCTCGACGGATGACACTGTCGAAATCGCCCGCGACTGCGGGGCGACTGTCATCTCCGATGAAGGACGCGGCCTGCCTGCCGCACGGATGCTCGGCGCCCGCAGTGCCACCGGCGACGTTGTCGCCCTGATCGACGCCGACGTCGTCCTTCCGCCGAAGAGCCTGTCCCGGCTGCTGACCGAATTCGAGGCCGGCGGCTACGACGGCCTGCAATTCGGGCTGGCCAGCGAAGCCGACGGCCCCGGCTATTGGGGGGCTGCGCTGGCCTGGCACCACAACCACAGCCGGGTGCGCAAGTGGTTTGGCGTCAGCGCCACGCTGATGCGCCGCGACGTGCTGCTCGACGTCGGGTTCGACGACGACTTCCGCTCCGGGGAGGATGTGGAGCTGAGAATCCGGCTGGAGCAGGCCGGGTTCAAGCTCGGCGTCTCCGACTCCGTGGTGGTCAGGCACCGGTTTGACGACACGTTCGACTACGCCCGCGACCAATGGCTCCAGGACGGGGCCGGGATGGCCCGGACCGTCCGTAAGCACACGGGCCGCGCCGGCTGGCTCGTGATGCTGCCACTGCTGGCCACCGTGCGGGGGGTTGGCATGTCCCTGGTCCGGGCACCCCGCTTCCTGCCGTACTGGATGGGCTTCCTGCTCTACAACTACCGCGCCATGGCCGGCGAGCTCCTGCGGCCGGCCCACAAACCGATCTCGGTCGGCGGGAACGCGGCCTGGCTGGCCGCCGCGAGGATTGCCCCCATGGTGACGGGCTTCCTGTTCTGGGCACTCGCGGCCCTCGTGCTCCCGCCGGAGCAAATAGGCCTGGGGTCCGCGGTGGTCGCAGCCGCGCTCCTGACCGTGCAGCTGGGGATGCTCGGCGTCGGGCCTGCCACGCTGACGCTGCTGCCCGCGGAAACTGACGGCGGCCGGCGCCTCATCGCCACCGGCCTGCTTACCGTGGCAACCTGCTCCCTGCTGGGCGCTGGCCTGCTGGTTGCCGTCACCTCGTGGCTCGGCACAGGCGTGGGCGAGGCCTGGGCCGACCCCCTGGTCACCATTCTTTTCCTGGCCACGGCACTGCTCGCCGCCACCGCCTACCAGCTGGACCACGTGGGCGTAGCCCAGGAACGGGCCGACCGCACGCTGGTCAGAAGCCTCGCACAGTCCCTCGTCCAGCTCCTCTTCCTGGCCGCCGCGCTGGCCGCCGGGCTCCGTGACCTGGCGGTGATTGTGGGCGCCGTCGCCGCCGGCGCCCTGGCCAGTGTCCTCGTAGGGCTGCGCCAGCTCGCCCGTGCCCACGTGTCCCCGGACTGGAAGCACGGCTTCCGGCCTCGGCCGGCCCTCAATCTCCTGAAGCCGGGGCTTCCCAACCACGCCCTCACGCTCGCCGACCGCGCGCCCGGCTACCTGCTCCCGCTCATCGTTGCAGCTACCCTGGGCCCGGCGTCGACTGCCGCCTGGTATGTGGTCTGGATGATGGCCTCGGCAGTGTTCTTCGTGCCGCAGTCCGCCGGGTTTACCCTGCAAACGGCCCTCGCGGGTTCACGGGCGCGGCCGGGCCTCCTCGCCTCAGCGTTACGGGCCAGCTTTATGCTGACTCTCGTGGCCGGGCTGATACTGCTGCTGGCCGGCCCCCTGCTTCTGGGCTTCCTCGGACCGGATTATGCGTCCGCGTGGGTCCTCATTCCTGTACTCGTCCCGGCACTCCTCCTGAGTTGCGTGACCCAGGTCTACTACGGGCTGTGCCGGGCCCAAGGGCGGCTTTTCGAATCCACGATAGTCGCCACTCTGGCCGCCATCCTGGTCGTGGCACCCGCCGCGGCAGTGGCGCAGCAATATGGCCTCACCGGGGTCTCAGTCCTATGGGCCATTGCCCAAGCGGCTGCTTGCCTGATGGCCACCTGGCGCCTGATCACCCTGACCCGGATGAAGCCCGCCTCCACCGCAGGCGAGATTCCTTCAGCGGCGCGCCACCAGCCGACCTGAATCGAGAAATGATGACACACGAAACGGCAACAGGCCTCCCTGTGGGCACCGCCCACCGGCATGAGGCGCATGCGCACGTCGGCGGTGCTAAGCCGCCCACCCACCGCAACCTCGGACTCACGCCGTCGTGGCACATCGGTGCCCTGGCCGCGGCAGCCGCGGCCGCGCTCGCCCTCGGCGTGTGGAGCATGAACCAGGTCAATCCTTTTCAGATCGGCGGGGCCGGGCTGATTGATGCCCTCCCGCCGGCCTATTTCGTTGCGCTCGCGCTCAGCCTCGCCGGATTTGTTGCGTCGCTGAGCCTCCGCCGTCTGGTTCCGGCGCTTCTGACCTGGCAGCTCCTGGTCACAGTGGTTCTCCTCGACGGTGCTGACCCGATCATTCATGGCCTGCCCCGGCTCGAGGCCAGCTTCCGGCATCTGGGCATTGCGGACACCATTAGCCAAACGGGCCAGCTGGATCCGACCCTGGACGCCTACTTCAACTGGCCAGGATTCTTCAACGTGCTGGGAATGCTCTCCGGGGCGACGGGCGCCAAGGATCTTTTCGGGATCGCAACGTGGGCGCCGGTGGGCATCAACATCCTCCTGCTCGCACCACTGCTGGCCCTGGCCCGGCGGTTGACGGCAAATCCGCGCCAGGCCTGGGCGGCTGTCTGGATCTTTTACGTGGCCAGCTGGATTGGACAGGACTACCTGTCACCACAGGCCTATTCGTTCCTCCTCCTGCTCACACTGATTGCCTGCCTGCTCAGCGTCTTCGGCGGTTGGGCCTGGCCCACGGAGCGCACCCGCTTCTCCCGGTGGCTTGCCCGCAGTGTCAGCAAACTGGACAGCTCGGTCCCGCGGTATGGCGCCGCGGAACCGCACCGGGCGGACACGGCGATTCTCGTGGTGGTCTGCGCACTGATCCTGCTCGCCATGACGGCTTCACACCAGCTCAGCCCCTTCGCCGCGATCCCCATCCTGGCCGCGCTCCTGCTGACCGGACGTCTCCGGCTGCGCTTCTTGCCGGTCCTGGCCGTGGTCCTGCCCGTCGGCTGGCTGCTCTTTGCGGCTTCCACATTCGTGGAGGGGCATTTCGGCCAGCTGCTCGGCTCGCTCGGTGACATCGGTGCGAACAGCCTCGGCGCGCTGAGCAGCAGGGTCTCAGGCAGCGACGCCCACATGTTCGTGGTGTACACGCGCATGGCCGAGGTTGCGCTGGTCTGGGTGCTCGCCGTTGCCGGCGCCATTGTGGGCTACCGGCGGAAGGCACCGTGGCTGGCGGCCGCGGCCGCGGCGCTGGCGCCGCTGGTCCTGATTCCCCTCCAGCCCTATGGCGGTGAACTGCTTCTGCGCCTGTATCTCTTCAGCCTTCCGTTCGCCGTCTGCCTGGCGGTGCTGCCACTGGTGTCAGACAGTGCCGCGGGGCTGAGCCTGCGCCGGGCCCTCGCGCTGCTGCTGATGGGCGCGGTGCTCGCTACAGCCACTGTCGTCTCCCGTTACGGAAATGACGGCATGGAAAGCTTCAACGACGACGAAATCGCCTTAGTGAACCACCTCTATGCGACAGCGCCCACCGGTTCCGTCCTCATTGAGGCAGTTCGCAACACCCCGTGGAGATACCAGCACTACGCGGACTACGACTACCGGGCGCTCGTTGCTGCCGAGCCCATTCCCAACGCCGCGCCGCTCAGTTGTGACGCGGCCAACCAGATCGCCCACAAAGCGGGCGCGTACCTCATCGTTACCGAAAGCCAGCAGGAGGCAGCCGAACTTCGCGGTTCGACTCCCACCGGCGACCTTCAACGTTTTACCGCCACATGCGCCACGAGTCCGGGCTGGACAAAGGTTTTTGAAAACGCAGGCGGCGTGATTTTTCACATCGAAGGAGTTAGCAATGGCAACTGAACGCAGCTACGTGAGCTATGCGACGGCAGCCGTCGCCGTAGCAGCCATACCGCTCTCGTTTGTCGGCCCCGAGGGCCTGCGCCTGGCGGTGATAGGCCTGCTGATGCTGGCCGGGCCTGGAACGGCGCTGGTGCTGCTCCTCCGCTTCGACCCCCCGCGCTCAGCCCAGGCAACTGGTGCGCTTCCCCTCAGCATCGCCATCGCAATCGCCTTCAGCCTCGCGATGTCCACCCTCGTGGCGACGGCGATGATCTACGCACGTCTCTGGTCACCGCCGGCGGCCGTATGCCTCCTGTCGGCCCTGACCCTCGTATTCCTGGGCATTGAGTTCAAGCGGCCAAAGCGTGCCCTGGTGCGTGCGAAATGATCATCTTCCTGACGGGGCTGGCCACGATGACGGCCCTCGTGAGCTGCGATGTGCTTCGCGTGTTGCAGCCGGACAAGGCACTCCCGCGCGCCGTGGTGATCACCACGGCAGCCCTGCTGGCCATAGTCGGCGTCGCGGTGGTCATGCAATTGGTGCATCTGGCGCAGCTGGCATGACAGAAACCGTCCGCCCGGTGCCGCGGCACTGGGCGGACACCAACAAGTCGAACCAATCACGGAAAGTATTTCAATGAGAAAACTTAGAACACTCAGCATGGTTGGGACGCTCGGAATGCTCGTAGCCGGTTCCCTTGTCTTCGGTTCCGCCCAGGCTGCCACCGCCGCAACCTGCAGCCCGGCACCGACAAACTCCTATCCGGGCACCGTCGTGCTCGCCACCAGTTTTGAAGCGGGCGGCTTTTGCGGCCTCGTCCCCAAAGTGTCCGGCACAGGCACCGCAACTATGTCCACTTCGCGGCCCCACACCGGGACGCATGCGGCCAAGCTGCACGTGACCACGG
Organism: Arthrobacter sp. 01N444; assembly: GCF_056399305.1. Taxonomy (NCBI): domain Bacteria; kingdom Bacillati; phylum Actinomycetota; class Actinomycetes; order Micrococcales; family Micrococcaceae; genus Arthrobacter; species Arthrobacter sp. 01N444. The sequence continues at coordinate 59,624 of NZ_JBFTRB010000015.1, read as the reverse complement.
ATTCGGGCTCGCTCGCAAACCTCTCATCCCCTTCGTTTTCCTCGGGGACCAAGACCTCGTACGCGGACGGCTGGTTCAATATCACTGTTGCCGGCGTTTCCGGCAATGACGTCCCGTACTTCCGTTTCTTCTCCGGTTCCACCCGTGTCGCGGACATCTACCGCTACAACAGCAACGGGCAGTTGTGGCTCAGGGTCACGTCACCGAGTGGCACCTTTGTCTACACGAAGCTGATCTCCAGCAGCATCTCTCTGAGCGCCTGGCACCATGTGTCCATGCGGGTGACCGCCAACGGCAATTCGTCAACAATCCAGGTATGGTTCGACGGCGTGCAGCGCTACAGCAGCTCGAGCGTCCAAATGCTCGGGAGCAGCCTGAGCAAAGTTCAGCTCGGGGCCGAGCACAACCGGCAAAAGGGCGACGAATACATCGATGACGTCGTCATCAAACGCTCCTAGCCCCTCAGATGGTCCGCGGGCGGCCCAGCCTCATTCAGGCGCCTTGGCCGCCCGCACGAAATCCCCGATCTTGGCCAAGTCCTTGATGCCGCGCGCCGACTCGACGCCGGAGGACACATCGACACCCCACGCCCCGGCCTCCGCCGCTGCCCGGGCCACGTTGGCGGGATCGAGACCGCCGGCGAGCAGCCACTTGCGTCCGGTCAGGGCCTTGGCCCGGACCGAGCCGTAGTCCCAAGCCTCGCCTGAGCCTGGCACGGCGGCGTCGATCAGGAGCAAATCCTCGTCCCAGTCGCTGAAGGCCTCCGGCGCGGCGGCCATGGTGACAGCCCTGATGAGTTTCATCCCGGCGTCGTGCACTGTCCGGACGTCGGCGGGTGAGCGGTCCCCGTGGAGCTGGACCCAGACCAGGCCCGCCTCACGGGCGACGGCGACGGCGTCGGCGGCCGGTTCGTGCCGGAACACCCCCACCGCGGGCACCCCGTCCGGGACGTGGGCGAGGAGGTTCCTGACCTGTTCCGGCGTGACCTCCCGGGGGCTGCGGGTCAGGACGAAGCCGACGGCGTCCGCGCCGGCGCCTGCCGCGACGCGGACCGCATCCGGGGTGCTCAGGCCGCACACTTTGACAAACATTCGGGCTCCTTCTGGGCGCTTCCTGCCTCCGACGTTAGCAAGGCCGGGCCCCGGCCGCCGACTTTGCGTCGGCACGGGCGTGCGCAGTCCCCGCCGGCGTCCCGGCGCGTCGGCGCGAGCGCCGTCCCCGGAAACGGGCCGATAGGCTGAGGCCATGGAGATCATCCGCTATGCCGAGCTCAAAGCCCACCCCTGGCGCAACGGCGGCGGGGTGACGCGCGAAGTGGCGCGCCATCCAAGGACCCCGTCCCTGCGGAACGCCCCGCAAGATACAGGGCAGGACAGCGCCTGGGACTGGCGCGTCAGCATTGCCGAAGTCTCCAAGGCGGGCCCCTTCTCCGCCTACGCCGGGATGGACCGTGTACTGACAGTGATTGACGGCGACTTGCTGCTGCTGAGCGTGGACGGGGCCGAACATCCGCTGGAGAAGTACCGGCCGTTCCGGTTCTCCGGCGACGCGGACTCGGCGGGGGCACTGCCCACCGGCGACATCCGGGATCTGAACGTCATCACCCGCAACGGCGCCTTCAAGGGCTACACCTCAATCGTCGAGCTGTCCAAGAAGCGTGCCCATCCGGTGTTCGCAGGCCAACTCGGCATCCTCCTGCAGGGGCAGGGAACCGTCAGCCCCGGGACTGCAGGCGGCACTCCCACCGGTCCGGCCGCCGTCGCCGCCTTGGAGCCGGAGCGACTTGAGCTGAACCGTTACGACGCCATCGTCGGCGCCGATACCGCGACACCGGAAATCGTGGGCCGCGGATTCCTGGCTGTCATCTCGATCGACCCTGCGGAACCCGGCACCGTATAGCGCTGTCCGCCTACACCCGGGCGCCGCCGACACGCACCGAGTCCCCGGACAGCCGCTGCGCGAGCCAGATCGGGACGATCGAGACCACGATCAGCACGACCGCCACGACATTGACCACGGGCGCCTGGTTCGGACGGAAGAGGTTCTGCAGGATCCAGATCGGCAGCGTGGTCTCGCCGGCCCCGATCGTGAACGTGGTAACGATGATCTCGTCGAAGCTCAGCGCGAAGGCCAGCAGGCCGCCGGCCAGCAGGGCGGAGCGGAGCTGCGGGAAGGTCACCAAGCCAAATGTGGTGAAAACACCGGCGCCGAGGTCGGCGGAGGCTTCCTCGAGGCCGGCGCTGGTGCGGCGGAGCCGAGCAATGGCGTTATTGAACACCGTCACCATGCAGAACGTGGCGTGGGCGATCACCACCGTCCACAGGCTCAGCGGGACTCCCAGGATCGTGGTGAACATGTTGTTCAGCGCGATGCCCGTGACAACCCCGGGCAACGCGATGGGCAGGATGACCAGGAGGTTGATGACGTCACGGCCGAAGAACTCATAGCGCTGCAATGAGATCGCCAGCAGCGTCCCCAGCACCAGCGAAATGATGGTCGATACGACTGCCACCCACAGGGAGGACACGACGGCCTCCTTGACGCCGGGCGAGTCAAAGGCCTTGCCCCACCATTCCAGCGTGAAGCCCTTGGGCGGCCAGCCGAAAGTCCGGTCTGCGTTGAACGAGTTCACCACCACCAGCAGCAGCGGTGTGTAGATGAACAAAAACACCAGCGCCGTGACAATGCCCAGGACCACCTTGGCGCTACGGGAAAGTCTCATGATGCTCCTCGCACTACAGGCTGTTCAGGGCGCCGGTGCGGCGGACGACGAAAAGGTAGAACATGATGATGGCGATCGGCACCAGCGATACCGCGGCGGCGAACGGCAGATTGTTGGCCGCTCCGACGTTGGCGTAAATCACGGTGCCCAGCATCTGGGTGGTCCCGCCGACGATCTGCGCAGTGATGTAGTCGCCCAGCGACAGGGAGAACGTGAAGATCGTGCCCGCGATGATGGAGGGAACCAGCAGCGGAAGCATGACCAGGCGCATGGTGGTGAGCGGCTTCGCGCCCAGATCCCCGGAGGCCTCCAGCAGGGAGTCGGGCACCCGGTCAAAGCCCGCGTAGATCGGCAGGATCATGTATGGCAGCCAGATGTAGGACAGGGTCAGGATGACGGCGGTTTCGCCGTAGCCCGGCGAGGACAGGCCGATCGGGGTCCCCAGCCACTCCAGCAGCCCACCCTCGGACAGGACATTCCGCCAGGCGTAGGCCTTGACCAGGTAGCTTGCCCACAGCGGCATCAGCACGGCCACAACGAGCAGTTTCTCCCAGCGGGCGGGAGCGACCTTGGCGATGAAGAACGCGATGGGCAGTGCCAGGATCATGTCAATCACGGTGACCGCCACGGCGATCCACAATGTCCGCAGGGTGATCCGCTGATACACCGGATCGGTCAGGACCGTGACGATGTTTTCCGTGGTCCAGACCGTGGACACCTCCCCGGTGAAGGTATCCACGGTCCAGAACGCGGTGATGAGCAGTGCCGCCAAAGCGGCGATGTACACCAGCACCAGCCAGCCCGCCGGGGCGGTGAGCAGGGCCGCCAGCCTCAGCCGGGGCGAGCGGTGCAGCAACGCCGAAAAGGCGTTGGTTTTCGCCCGTGGCACGGCCCCGGCATCACCGGGCGCCCCGGGCGGCAGCTGTTGCGTATGAAGTGCCATCTCGCCTTAATCTCTGCCGGCCCCCGGGGCCGGCTCGTTCGTAAGGGTTTGGTGCGGCAGAGCCGGAATCAACCCTTGATTTCCGTCCAGGCCTTGGTCCATTCCGAATAGTCGGTGCACTTGACGTCCTTGCGGCCATCGAGGCACTCGGCCACCGGTGTGGTCCAGAACCAGATCCTGTCGGCGTAGGCCGCATCACCTGAATGGTACGTCTGGCAGTGGTTGGGATCCTTGGTCAGCTCGCAGGCTTTCGCGTTGGCCGGCGATTCGCCAAAGTACTCCGCCACCTGGGCGTTCGGCTTGGGGCTGGCGATGTAGTCGAGCCACTTGTAGGCGCAGTTCGGGTTCTTGGTCTTGGAGCCGATCATCCAGGTGTCCGACCAGCCGGTGGCGCCCTCGTCCGGGACCAGGGTTGCGACCTTGGCGCCGTCTGCCGTCGCGATGTTGGCCCCCACCTGCCAGGTGGTGCCGACCACGGTGCTCCCGGACGTGAAGGCCTGGACCTCCTTGACGACGTCGCTCCAGTACTCGCCGATGTGCGTGCGCTGCTGCTTGAGCAGGTCGACGGCCGCGGCCAGCTGGTCCTTGTCGAGGGCATAGGGGTTCTTGATGCCGAGGTCCGGCTTATGGGCCATGAGGTACATGGCGGCATCGGCGATGTAGATGGGCGAGTCGTAGGCCGTGACCTTGCCGGTGTTCTTGGCGGCGTCGTCAAACACAGCGCTCCAGGAGGCGGGCGCGGGGGCGACCTTGTCCGTGGAGTACATCAGCAGGTTGGCGCCCCAGCCGTGGGGCATTCCGTAGTTGACGCCGTTGACGGTGTTCCAGGCTTTTTCCTTCAGGAACGGGTAGATGTCCGGGTAGTTCTTCAGCAGGCTCATGTTGACCGGTTGCACGTCCTGGCCGGCGATCAGGCGCAGCGACGCATCCCCGGAGGCCGAGATAACGTCGTACTGTCCCGTGCGCATGAGCGTCACGGCCTCGTCCGAGGTGCCGAACGGCTTGAAGCTGACCTTGCACTGGGTTTCCTGTTCGAACGGATGCACCCAGTCGACGGCCGGGTCGTTGCTGCCATCCTCGACGTAGCCGGGCCATCCGAGGATGGACACCTGGCCTTCACCGGTGCCGATCTCGGTTTTGACCGGCTGCGCCGACTGTGCAGAACCCGATCCGCCGCTGGTTCCGCAGGCCGACAGCGCGAGGGCTGCGGCCGCAACCACCCCGACTACGAGGGAGGCCTTAGTTCTTGGTGCCATGATCCGTACCTTTCGCTGTGGAGAAAACTCTGGACTGGAACGCTGCGCCGCGGCACGGACGGCAACCCCGCCCGGCATGGCCCGGCGTCAGGTAGTGCCGGGGACCGGAAGCCAAACGACGGCGTCGTCGTCCCAGCTGACCGTGACGGGCCCGTTCACCAGATCGGTGTCGCTGCCGGGCAGCTTTTCCGGAACGAGCGCGACGACGGCGGGTCCGCCGTCGAGCTGCACCCGCACCTGGGTGGCGTGCCCGACGTAAACGAACGACGTCACTGTCCCGGGCCGGGCGGTGGTGCCGGAACGGCGCTCCGGTTCGCCGGCCCAGGCGACGCGCAGCCGCTCGGGACGGATGCACAGCGGCTCCGGCCGGCCATAGATCGTCTGGGCCTGGCCGGCGTCGAAAATGTTGGAGGTGCCGACGAAGTTGGCCACGAAGATGCCGCCCGGGCGCTCGTAGATTTCGTGCGCGGTGCCGATCTGTTCGATGCCGCCGTTGTTGAACACGCCGATCCTGTCGCTCATGGTCAGGGCCTCCTCCTGGTCGTGGGTGACGAAGATGAAGGTGATACCCAGCGAGCGCTGCAGTTCCTTGAGTTCGACCTGCATCTGCTGCCGGAGCTTGAGGTCCAGGGCACCGAGCGGCTCGTCCAGGAGGAGGACCTTGGGCTCGACCACCAGCGCCCGGGCCAGGGCAACGCGCTGCCGCTGGCCGCCGGAGAGCTGGGCGGGTTTGCGGCCGAGGAACTTCCCGAGCTGGACGCGGTCCAAGGCTTCCCTGGCCCGCTCCCGCCGCTGTTTCCCGGGCATGCCGCGCACCCGCAGCCCATAGGCGACGTTGTCCACGAGGGACATGTGCGGGAACAGCGCGTAGTCCTGAAATACGGTGTTGACGTCCCGCTGGAAGGGCGCCATGGCCGTGACGTCCTTGCCCTCGAGTTCGATACTCCCGGACGTCGGCAGCTCGAAGCCGGCGATCAGGCGCAGGACCGTCGTCTTGCCGGAGCCGGACGGGCCAAGCACGGAGAAGAATTCCCCGTGGCGGATGTCCAGGTCCACGCCAGTTACCGCGACGGTGTCCCCGAAGACCTTGGTGAGCTTACGCAGACGGATCGCCGGAACCTCTTCCTTTCCGGTCGAGGTGCCGGCGGCCAGTGTTTCGGTCATGGGGTGCGCCTTACTCCGTTGCCGGATCGTCCACAGGAACCACGCAACCGAATGTGATCCAGTCCACACTGGGCTGCTGGGCCAAATGCTATTACTCCATAGGTTTTGTGTATAGACCCTCCGGCAAAGCCCGGATTAGGATGTCATCAGCCCGGGCGACGCGCGGCGGCACCGCGGAAGCCGCAGGGATGCACGGCCGGTGCGGGGCGGATACCGCCGGAGGGAAGGGAGGCCCGAATGGTGTTGTCGCCCACGGGCGCCTCCCGGAGCCTGGCGGCGGTGTTCACGCCGATCAAATCACGCGGGCTTGTGGATGAAGTGTGCGGCCGGATCGAACAGGCCGTGGAGACCGGGCTGCTCACCAGCGGCCAGCGGCTGCCGAACGAAACCGAGCTGGCCGCGGCCCTCGGAGTGTCCGCGGTAACGGCACGGGAGGCACTCTCCCAGCTGCGCGCCTCGGGAATCATCCGGACCGCGCGCGGCCGCAGCGGCGGAAGCTTCATCGCCGACGACGTGCTGCCCTCCCGGGAACGGGCCCTGGCGCAACTGCATGAGCTGAGCCGGCTGCAGATCAGGGACCTCGCGCTGCATTACCAGGCGATCGCCGCGGCCTGCGCGGGCGTGGCGGCCCGCCGCTCCGACGCCGCCGACATCGCCACGCTGCGCTCATTCATCCCCGCAGCGGACGATGACTCCCTGAGCTGGCGTCTGGCCCTCTCGGAGTTCCTGCTGGAAGTCGCGGCCATTGCCCGCTCGGCCCGGCTTGCCCGGGAGCTCATCCGGCTGCAGGCAGATCTCGGCACCCTCACGCTGCTGCCCTGCGCCGACACCGGCTACCGCGGACGCACCGCCGTGATCCTCGGGGACGTGGCGGCCGCCATCGAGACCCACGACCCCGGGGCCGCCGAAACGGGGGTCAAGGCCCTCATCTCCGCCACCACCGACTGGCTGCTGACCGAGCAGGCCAAGAGCTATTGACCGCACCCGCATCCCGGAGCCACGATCGTGGCCATCTTTGACCGCAAATGTCCGGCACCTTCGAGCTAAGGCAGCACCGATGTCCGAAACCACCTCCACCGCAGGCCCCACCGCAGCGTCCATGGCAGCGCCGGCCGAACCCGGCGCTGCTGAGAAGGCGGCCCAGCTGGCCGCAGCCGAACTCGACGCCACCATCGCCGGCATCGAGCACTGCCTGACGGGGTGGGCCGCTGACACCGGGGCCGCCCTGGCCGCCATGTCCGGCAAAGTCACCGGCACGGCCGTGGACAAGCTCATCCGTCCGGTGGTCGAGGAACTGGTGCAGCTGCCCGGCGGCTACGCGGCCGGAGCGGGGTTCATCGCCAACGCCGGGTTGCTCGGGCCCGGGCGCAGCTACATCGCCTGGTGGCAGGGCCCGGATCTGGAGCACGTCGACGCGCTGGCCAACTTCAGTCCCAACTCCATCAGCCGCTACGTCAAGGCCGAGTGGTTCCGGATCCCCGTGGAAACAGGACGGGCCCACGTCACCGGGCCCTACGTGGATTTCCTCTGCACCGACGAGTACGTCCTGACCTTCACGCACCCGGTGTTTACCCGCCCGGACGGCCCGGTCGCGGGAATCGTGGGCATCGACGTGACAGTTCAGCGCCTGGAACGCGGAGCCATGGCGGCGCTGCGGCGGATCGGCGGCCGGGCCACCCTGGCCAATGCCGACGGCCGGGCCATCGTGTCGGCGGCATACGATATCGACGCCGGCGACCTTACCGCGCCGAACGAGCCGTGCGCGCAGTACCCCGTGGGGCGCACGTTCACTCTTTGCAGCGACGCCGTCGGGCTCTGATGCCGATTTGCTAGACTTGGAGGCCAAGGCCCCTCTTCCAGGCCTCCGGACGACGGTTCAGTACCCGGCACGCGACAAGACTGGCCACAGGAGCTGTCATGTCGTGGCTAATACTCATTCTTTCCGGGGCGCTGGAGGCCGTTTGGGCCGCCGCCCTGCACCGGACCGCCCAGGCCAGGGGCCGCCGCCGGCTGGTCCCGGCCCTCGTTTTCCTCGTTTCCGTCCTCGCCAGCACCGGCGGGCTCGCCGTCGCCATGCAGTCCATCCCTACCGGAACGGCCTACGCCGTGTGGGTGGGGGTCGGCGTCGTCCTGACGTCCGGCTACGCGATAGCCGCCAAGGTTGAGCGCCCGACGGCGGCACGGATCCTGCTTCTTGGCGGGATTGCCGCGAGCGTCGCCGGCCTGAAGCTGGTGGCGTGACCATGATGAAACCAGCTGCAATGTCATGGATGATTCTGCTCGCTTCCGCTGTGCTGGAGGCGGTCTGGGCCACGGCACTGGGCCTGTCCGACGGGTTCTCCCGCCCGTTGCCGACCCTCGTGTTCGCCGTGACGGCCACCCTCAGCATGGTGGGGCTCGGCTTGGCCGTGAAGCGCATTCCGCTCGGCACCGCCTACGCCATCTGGGTGGGGATCGGCGCTGCACTGACGGTCGGCTGGGCGATGGCCACCGGCGTCGAACCGGCCAGTCCGCTCAAGCTGCTGTTCATCGCCGGAATCGTCGGCTGCGCGGCGGGCCTGAAGCTCCTCCCGCCAACGGCGGACTCCGAGGAACCGGCACAAGGCGCTGTCCGGCCGGCCTCCCCTGCGGAAATTCCCCACGTTTAGGGCAGTCCGACGGCGTGTCCCCTGCGGCGCGCCGTCGTGCCGGCCGCGCAAGGGTCAAAGGTGGGGAGAATCGTCTGCCCGGCCGATAGCAGGGCCGGAATAGCCGCGCGCATCCTGGGGTTCTTGGCAGGGACGGAAGTCCTACGGAACTATTCAGTGCGCGAATGGAGACCAAGATGACGGCAGCAACAGTCCGGCTCGGCGACGGCCTGATGGTCAGTCCCCTGGGGTTCGGCGGTATGGCCCTGACCCCTGTCTACGGCGAGGTGGACCCGGCCGAGGCCCTGCGGACCCTGCATCACGCGGTGGACGCCGGCGTCAGCTTCATCGACACGGCGGACATTTACGGCGGCGGCAGCAACGAGGAGCTGATCGCGCGTCTGCTCAAGGAACGCCGCGGCGAAGTCCAGCTGGCCACCAAGTTCGGCCTCGTGGGCACACCGTCGGCCGGCTACACGGACATCCGCGGCGACGCCGCCTACGTGCGGCAGGCCGTGGACCGCAGCCTGCAACGGCTGGGCACCGACACCATTGACCTGTACTACCTGCACCGCCGTGACCTCCGCGTTCCGATAGTGGAAACCGTGGAGGCCATGGCGGGGCTGGTACAGGCCGGCAAGGTGCGGCATCTGGGCCTGTCAGAGGTGACGGCCGAGGAGCTGCGCGAGGCCAGCCGCATCCACCCGATCGCCGCGGTCCAGAGCGAATGGTCCATCTGGAGCCGCGACGTGGAACGCAACGTAGTGCCCGCCGCCGCCGAACTCGGGGTGGGCTTTGTGCCGTATTCGCCGCTGGGCCGGGGATTCCTCACCGGCACCGTGGACCCCTCGACGCTGGGCAGCAACGACTTCCGCCGCAACATCCCGCGTTTCGCGGCGGACGCTGCCAGCGCCAACCAGGGCGTGGTGGCGGCCGTGCAGGCGGTCGCTGCGGAACTGAGCGTTGCCGGGCAGGCTGCAACTCCTGCCCAGGTGGCGCTGGCCTGGCTGCTTGCGCGGGGCCGCCAGCTGGGACTTCCCGTGGTCCCCATTCCCGGCACCCGCAAGGCGGACCGGATCGACGAAAACCTGGGCGCCCTGGCCCTCGACTTCACCGCAGCGCAACTGAGGACGCTCGAGTCCGCCGCGGACGCCGTCGTCGGTTCCCGCGCCGCGGACCCCAACTGGGTGTCCCAGGGCCGTGAATAGCGGCTCCGTAGACTGATGCCCATGGACTCGCTCATTCACTCTTTACGTGACATCACCATCCGCCGGATTTCGGTCGGCGAGATGGACAACAATGTTTACCTGCTCACGGCCAGGGCCTCCGGCGCGCAGCTCCTGATCGATGCGGCCGATGATCTGGCCGCCATCCAGGGGCTGCTCGCGGAAGCCGCCGCGGATACTTCCGCGACGCCGAAGCTGGCGCTGGTTGCCACCACCCACCAGCACTGGGACCATGTCCGGGCGCTGCCGGGCCTGGTGGAAGCCACCGGTGTGAAAACGGCGGCCGGGACAGAGGATGCCCCGGAGCTGCCGGTGCCGGTGGATGTACTGCTGGATCACGGGGACGTCGGCAACTTCGACGGCTTCGATGTGACGGCTGTACATCTGCGCGGCCACACACCGGGTTCGATCGCCCTTGTGTACCAGGACCCCGAAGGCCCGGCTCACATCTTTTCCGGCGACTCGCTGTTCCCCGGCGGGGTAGGCAACACACAGAAGGATCCGGCGCGCTTTGCCCAGCTGATCACCGATGTGAGCGAGCGGCTGTTCGACGTGTATCCGGATGACACCGTGGTGCACCCGGGACACGGCCAGCCCACCACCCTCGGCGCGGAACGGCCCCACCTGGAAGAGTGGCGCGCCCGCGGCTGGTAGCTTCAGCTTTTCGCGGCGTTCTTGGACAACCGCTGCGCTTTCGGACGGCCGCTACGGGGATTCCCGTAGCGGCCGTCCGTTTGCGCAGCGCCAGCTATTTTGCGTAGCTGAGAACCGGAACCTTAGCGGCCGCGGCGTTCGTTCGAGGCCGGAGCCGACGCGCGGCGGGGGCCCGAGCCGCGGGCCGGACGTCCTTCACCGGAACGGCCGTTGCCGCCGCCGGCGTAGGATCCGCCCGAGGTGCCACCGGCGTTGGAGGACCAGACCGCCGCGCTGCCTCCGGATTTGCTGCTGGCGGACTTGGCGCCGGCAGCCGCACGCTGGCCGGTTGCCGGGCGTCCGCTGCGCTGGCCGCCTGTCGAAGCGCCGGTGCGTGGAGCGCCACCTGTGCGGGGTGCTCCGCTGCGGGGAGCCGAAGCGCCCCGGGCGTCGCTGCGTCCGTCTGCGGCGCGTCCGTCCGAACCGCGGCCGGCTGCGGCACGGCCGCCGGCGGCCGGAACATCGTTGTGGTGCGCGTAGGCGGTGGTGCGGCCGCGGCCACGCGCATTCCGGCGTTCGGCGCGCTCGGCATCTGCGCGGTCCTGGTTCTGCTCGGCGACACGGTCGGCGGCGTTGCGGGCAGCAGCCTTGCCTTCGTAGGCGACGGCGCGGCGCTCGGCGCGCGGCAGGTCGGTCCGCGGTGCCTCGGCGGACACCCGTCCGCGTCCGCCACGGCCACCACGACCACCCGCGGTGGGTGCAGCCTGGGTGGTGCGGCGGGCGCGCTTGCGCTCGGCGTTGGCACCGGTGGAGGTGCCGCCGCCGTGCTGGGCGGCTTTGGCTGCCAGCAGGGCGGCACGGGTGCGGGGATCGATCTTGTCGGCCATTTCGCCGACCAGTTCAGCAACCAGCGGGGAGTTGGCGGTGACGCGCTCGAAGTTGACCTCGACGCCGGCAGCCTTCATCAGCTTCTTGACGTCGGACTGCTGCTCGGGCAGGGTCAGCGTGACCACGGTGCCGTCGGAACCGGCGCGGGCCGTACGGCCTGAGCGGTGCAGGTACGCCTTGTGCTCCGTGGGCGGATCCACGTGGATGACCAGTTCGACGTCGTCGACGTGGACGCCGCGGGCCGCGACGTCGGTGGCCACCAGGACGCGGACATCGCCGGAGGAGAACTCGGCCAGGTTGCGGTCACGGGCGTTCTGCGAGAGGTTGCCGTGCAGATCGACGGCGGGGATGCCGGCGTCGGTCAGGGTCTTGGCCAGCTTGCGGGCGTGGTGCTTGGTGCGCATGAAGAGCACGCGGCGGCCGGCGCCGGAGGCGAGCTCGACGATCAGCTGCTTCTTGACGGTCTGGTCATTGACCACCAGCACGTGGTGTTCCATGGTGGTCACCGCGGCCTGCGGGTCGTCCACGGAGTGGGTCAGCGGGTTGGACAGGTAGCGCTGGACGATCTTGTCCACGCCGTTGTCCAGGGTGGCGGAGAACAGCAGGCGCTGGCCCTGGGTGGGGGTCATGTCCATGAGCTTCTTGACCACCGGGAGGAAGCCAAGGTCGGCCATGTGGTCGGCCTCGTCCAGGACGGTGATCTCGACTGCTTCGAGGGTCAGGATGCGCTGGCGGATCAGGTCCTCCAGGCGGCCCGGGCAGGCGATGACGATGTCGACGCCGGCGCGCAGGGCCTTTTCCTGGCGGGCCTGGGAGATGCCGCCGTAGATCACGGTGGTGGTCAGGCCCATGGCCTTGGCCATCGGCTCGATGGTCGCGTTGATCTGCGTGGCCAGCTCGCGGGTGGGAGCCAGGACCAGGCCCATCGGGCGGCCGGGCTTGCGGAAGTGCTTGGCTTCGCGCTCGGCGAGTCGTGCCACCAGCGGGATGGCGAATGCGATGGTCTTGCCGGAGCCGGTGCGGCCGCGGCCCAGGACGTCGCGTCCGGACAGGGTGTCGGGAAGGGTCTTGACCTGGATCGGGAAGGGCTCCACGATCCCCTGTGCGGTCAGGGTGTCGGCAAGTGCTTTGGGCGTGCCGAGGGCAGCAAATGTAGTCATGTGTTTCAAAGTCTTTCAGGCGGTATCCGTGCGGATATCGGCCCCCGATGCCGGTTGGCTCAAGGGTTCGCCGAAGAAAAGTCAGGTGATCAACCGGGCTGTTGCCAAACTTCAGCAAGCGGCCGCCGGGACCAAATGGAACGCGTTCATCGACGCAGGATGTGCCTCTCACATGAAAAAATCCCACTGCCTGCGTGCGGATTCCCGAAGGAATCCGGCAGGGATCCGGCTGATGGACCGAAGCCGGTCAACCAAATCAAAAGTGGGCATCACTGCACATCAAGTTCCACTAGCCTACCACCCGGCAGGCCCGGGTCCCGTATCCGTGACGGCCGGCCCGGCCCCTAGCCCGCCATGCTGGGGGCTTGGAACAGCGGCATGTGGGACAACTGGGCGGATGCATGAGCGGATGTGTTGACGGCCGCCCGTGACGGCGTTTTGGCCGGTCCCCGGTCGGCTGGCCGCAGGATCACGAGCGCCTCGGCGTCGATGAGGCGGCGGGTCCCCGTCCGGGCATCGAGGATCCAGAACAGGTCCACGCCTGTGACGGTCTGGGTCACCGGGCCCCGGTGGAAGAGCTTCCCGTTGTGCCACGCCTCAATCTCGTCCCCCACGTTCAACTCGGCCGAGCTGCGGATCTGCCGTGCTTCGTCAACGTCCATGGTCATTGCCCTTCCCCAGCGTTCAATGTCTTGTGCCCAGCATTCATGACGCAGGTTTCAGATTGGTTTCCGGAGCGTGATTTCCACGTGTCCGTCCGCCTGCGCGGCGCCCGGACGGAAGCCCGGACGGCGTATTGACCGCCCTTACGTCCGGGAGGACCATGGTGGGCGGGAAGGGCCGCACGAGGGGCGGCCCGTGAGGGGAGTCGGACGCAATGCCGGGAATAGTCTCCGCTGGCCTGTTTCGGGTCATCCAGCTGGCGTTGTTTCCCTTGAGTGCGGCCGGCTACATCACGTCCGTCCCCGGGATGCTCGCCTACAGCCGGCGCACCGGCACGTCGGCCACGCTGCTCGCATCCCTCTACACGCGCTGGATGCAGCACCGCCTGGGGACACGGCCGGATGTCCCCGCGGCCCGGCTCATGGCCGTTCTGCCGAACGTGTCCGCGACTGGCATCCAGATGGAGACCGCCCCCACGCTCGCCGCCCACCTGATCACGGGCTACGTGCCCAGGCTCTACCGCTATCCGTACCCGGGGCCGGCACCGATGCGCCACCAGCCGACGGCACGGACCAGCCTCTATGACGCGGCCGTTCAACGGCATCGCGGGGGCATCGACCAGCTCGTGATCCTCGGGGCGGGATTCGACACCCGGGCGTTTCGGCTGGCGCCCGGGGACCGCGTGCGTTGCTTTGAACTCGACCTGCCCCGGACCCAGGCTTTCAAACTCGCGATGCTCGAAAAAGCGGGCCTCTCTACGCGCCTGGCCACGTACGTACCCGCCGATTTCGAGACCGAGGACTGGATGGAGAAGCTGCTCGCAGCCGGTTTCGACCCGAACCGGCCCGCACTGTTCCTCTGGGAAGCGGTGACCATGTACCTGGACCGCGCCTCCGTCGAGGCGACGCTGCGCAGGATCGCCGGCACCGCCCCGGGCAGCATCGTGGCCTTCGACTACTTTTCCAGGGAAACGATCACCTCGGGATCGCCCTACATGCGGTATGCGCGGGCTGCCGCGAGATTCGTCGGCGAGCCCCTGACCTTTGGGATCGACAACACTCCCCCGGCCAGGAAGAGCGCCGCGGACTTTGTTGGGTGCTTCGGACTGGTCCTTGAGGAGCACAGGAATTTCGGCAGGGAGACCCGACGGCGGTCCGCGCCGGGAGGGTTCGTCACCGCCGTCGTGCCTGAAAACAAACAGCGAAACCCGGCGAACCGCCATGATGAGGGGAAACCATGACAAAACGCAGCAACAGCCACGGGCATGTCGCCGCCGAACACGCGGCGGTCGAGGATGCGGCGCCCGGTTCCGCGGCCCGGCTGTGGGATGAAAAGTACAGCAGCCGGTCCAGGATGTGGAGCGGGGAGCCGAATCCGCAACTCGTCGCCGAGGTGGCGGACCTTCCTGCCGGCGAGGCCCTGGACCTGGGGTGCGGCGAGGGCGCGGACGCGATATGGCTTGCTGCCCGCGGTTGGAGCGTGACGGGCCTGGACGTTTCCGCCGTCGCCCTGGAGCGTGCGGCCGCCCACGCCCGGGAACGGGGCCAGGACGCCACCATCGAGTGGGTGCAGCAGGATCTTGCCACATGGGTCCCGGACCGGTTGTTCGACCTCGTCACGGCCCAGTTCCTGCATTCCACCCAGATGCCGTGGCAGCAGGCGTTGCAGCTCGCCGCGGCCGCGGTGCGGACCGGCGGAACGCTGCTGATCGTCGGCCATCACCCCGACGGGCTGCCTCCGTGGGGCGCGCACCATACTCCGGAGAAGTTCTTCACGGCCGAGGACCTTGCCCGGGAACTCCGGATCGAGGAGCCGATGTGGCGTGCCGAGGTCCTGGACAGCCGGCGTCGCAGCGCCGTCGGGCCCGACGGCGAGGCAGTGTCCCTTACGGATGCCGTGCTGCGGGCCACGCGCCTGGCCGCCCAGTAGACGGCCCAACGGCCTGTCGGGCCATTGTCTGGATGGCCTGCGGGGCCGCTGCCTCAGGCGGCCCCGGGATGTCCAGGACCGCATGTGATGCAGCTCACTCCGATTCGACCGTGAGGATTTCCGTTCGCGGCCCGTCTTATCTATGACGGCGCCACAGAGCGTCTTCCTCAACCGATCAGGAGTGATTGCCTTGACCACCCAGACGCACACCCCGGCAGACGTCCAGGGACAGGCCGGCCCGGCAACCGCAGCGAAGGCACCCGCAGCGAAGGCGCCCGCCGCGAAGTCCCCCACGCTGGGCGCGCCCGCACCGGCCCCAGGCATCGACGGCCGCGGTGCGACCACTGTCGCAGACGGCGTTGTGGCAAAGATCGCCGGCATCGCGATCCAGGAAATCGAAGGAGTGCACGCCCTCGGCGGCGGAGCAGCCCGTGCGCTGGGAACCCTGCGTGAAAAGGTCGGCCAAAAGGACCTCACCCAGGGCGTCAGCGTGGAAGTCGGACAAACGCAGGTAGCGGTCGACATCACCCTGGTGGTCGAGTACCCGCACCCGCTCCAGCTTGTCGCGGACAAGGCCCGCGACGCTGTCTATACGGCCATCGGGGACCTCGTCGGCATGGAGGTGACGGAAGTGAACATCACCATCACGGACATCCATGTGCCCTCCGATGACGAGGACACCGAGGACGCACGGACCGAGCCGAGGGTGGCTTGAGCCCCACGCTGGCCGGCCTGGCCATCGGAGCCGTCCTGGCCGCAGCGTCCCTGGCGTTTGGATTCTGGGGTTTCCTGCTCACCGCGCTCTTCATGGGGGCAGGGGCCGTGCTGGGCCGCGCGGCCGAGGGGCGGCTGGATCTTGGCGGAGTGCTGGACGCCCTGCGCGGCAAGCGCTCCTCCTCGTGATGCGGGCGGGGCACACCCGGATCACCCCGGCAGCCCTCAGGCACACCATCGAGACGATCGCGGCCCACGCCTTCAGCGTTCCGAGATCCGACGTCGCCGCGGTGCTGGATGACGATTCGGGCCGGCTCGCCGCGAGAGTCTCCGTGAAGCTGGCGCTCCCGCCGCTCCTCGGCCCGCGCCGGGGGCCCGACGGCGGCACCGTCTTCGACCGCTCCCGGGCGGCCCGGACAGCCATCATTGCCCGCGGCCTGGACCTCACCGGCCGGACGCTAAGCAGCGTAGATATCCGGCTCAGCGGGGCCGCACAGCACTCCGGCACTGCCAGGGTCGACGCGCCATCCGGAGCGCCACGCCGGAACCACAAGGAAAGGAAAATCGCATGAGCCAGGATCGAGCCATTCGGCGCCTCGTTCGCAGGGAGACCCACTCTTCCCGGGCCACGGCGTCCATCCTGACCGCTAGCGTCCTTGCCGCCGTCTTCCTCTGGCTTGCCCTCGAGACCGTCCTGGCCCTCCTCCAGGAGAGCCCGCTCCTTGGCAGCCCCGACCGGCTGGGCCGATGGCTCACCGGCGTGCCGGCCACCACGCTCCCGGCCGGGTTGGTGGCCGCCGGCGCCGGCCTGGCGGTTCTCGGTCTGGCGCTGCTCGCAGCCGCAACCATGCCCGGCCGCCGGTCCCGGCACGCCGTGCACAGCGGCCGGAGCGCCGTGGTGGTCGATGGCGAGGTGATCGCCTCGGCAGTATCCCGGCGGGCGCGCCTCACCGCGGGGCTGGCACCCGGGCAGATCATCACCACGGTGGGCAAGCGGGCTGTACGCGTCCAGATCCGTCCGACGTCGGGCGTTTCCGTGGACCGGGACGCGATCAGCGCCGCGGTCGACGACGAGCTGGCCGGGTACTCCCTTGGCCGCCGGATCGCACCGACAATCCACATCATGAGGGAAGGGGCGCTGGGGCAATGAGTCGGACCAACAGGGCATTGAATCGGATCCTGCTGGCCCTGGCCGGGCTCGTGCTGCTCGCGGCCGGCGCTGCAACGGCTGCCGCCGGGATCCTGCCGGACGTTGCGGCCGCATGGGCGGCCACAGGATCCTCCCTCCTGGACCAGGCCGGAACACTCCTCGCCTCGGCACCGTTCCCGGGCCCCGCCCGCAGCTGGTGGGCCGTGGCCGGGCTCGCCGCGCTGGCCGCGGCCGCCGGGCTCAGTATCGCCTGGATCGCATCGCAGGGTGGCGGCCGGACACCTCGCGTCGGCCGGGAATCCGACGGCGGCCGCGGCACCACCGTCGTCGAAACCGGGTTTGTCTCGGCGGCCGTCAAACAGGCCCTCGCCGGCAACCGCCTGGTACTCGGCACCTCGGTATCGGCATGGGACATCAGAGGCACAACGGGACTCCGGCTGCGGCTCCAGGCGCGGCAGGGCGCATCTCCAAGGGAGATCGCGGACACCGCCGACGTCCTGGTCCAGGGGATCGACACATTGCTCGGCCATCCGCTCCCGGTTCTAGTCCGAATCACCAGCGGCACCAAAACCTGGGCGGCCGCACCGGATCGCGCCCGCTAGCCGGCCGGAAGTACGTACCGCAACACCGCACCACGCCGTAATGGCAGCAAAGGAAACATCATGGGAATCGACGACAAAGTCAACTACACAGTCATCCACCACATCGGTGCGGCCAAAGAAGGCGCCGGCAGCATGACAGGCGACCAGGGCCTCAAGCGTGAAGGCCAGCACGAGCAGGCCCAGGCAAAACTGCAGGAGGCCGGCGACCGGGTCAAGGACGCCGCGGCCGATATCGGAGAGAACATCAAGGACGCCGCGCGGAAGCTCAAGGAAGGCTTCAGCAAGGAGTAGCCCGCACCCCGATAGGCCCGCGATGAAAGCAGAGATAAGCGCGTGACTGGTTCACCTTCGGCGCCGCATCAACTGGACCTCGTACCGGACGCCCTGCTGGTGGGTCGGGCCACCGACGGCGACACTGCCGCTTTCGAGGCGCTGGCCCGACGGCATGGCCCCGTTATGCGGGCCTGCGCCCGCCGCCTGACCGGCTCCCTCGCCGATGCCGACGACGTAGTGCAGGAATCGCTGATGCAGGCCTGGAAGCAGCTCGACACCCTGCGCGATGGGGACGCCGTGAAGGGCTGGCTGCTGCGTATTACCGGCAGCCGCAGCATCGACCACCTGCGCCGGCGAAGAAACCATTCGGACCTCGGCGATCTCCACCACGGGCTGGAGGCTGGTGCGGGCACCGCTCACAGGGACCACCCCGAACACTCCGCCCTGAGCGGTTCCCGGATGGACGCGCTCAAGACCGCGCTGGCCGCCCTGCCCGAGGAACAACGCCGCTGCTGGGTGCTGAAGGCGTTCAATGACCAGAGCTATGAGGAAATTGCGCAAACCTTGAACATCAGCACTGCCAGCGTCCGCGGCCGCCTTTCCCGGGCACGCATCACTCTGGCCCGCGAAATGGAGGACTGGCGATGAGCACCCCTGGCGAGACTCTCGGCTGCGGGCACAACCTGGCAGACCTGAGCGAATACCTGGACACCGGACGGATCGGCGATCCCGGCCACCTTGAGGACTGTCCCGAATGCCAGTCCGGGCTGGCCTCGCTGCGCAGGCTCGCGGCCCTCGGCAATGAACTGCTCGACGCCGACACCGCTGCGGCCGGCAGCGGCAGCGACGACTGGATGAAGACCATTCTGGACAACCTGCACCTGGAACTGCGGCCGGGCAGGAACATTCCCCTGCGCGCCGACACACCCGGCGACCTCCTCACCGAGACAGAGGGCGCCATATCGGCGCTGATCCGCTCTGTTGCGGATTCCCTGCCCGGCACCGCTGCCGGAAAATGCCGCCTGTACGGGGACGTCACCGAGCCGGGGGCCCCCATCACCATCGGCGTCGACCTCGCCGTCGTCTACGGGCATCCCTTGGAACAGCGCGCCACCGCGCTTCGCTGGGAGTTGGCCACGACCCTGGCCCTGCAGACAGAACTGAACATCACGGCGATCGATGTCACGATCACCGACGTTTTGGAGCCCGGCAATCCAGACCCAGAGGAGACGCCATGACCCAGCCCTTGCCTCCCGGGCACGGCACGCCTGCGGCACTGCCCGACGCCGCGCTGCCGGCCGAACAGCCCGACGGCGCGCTGCCGGCCGAGCTGCCCGACGCCGCGCTGCCGGCCGAGCTGCGGGCGGTCATCGATGCCGTTCACGGCGTGACGGCGGTGTATCCGGCGCGACCGCTCTGGCAAACGATCGCGGGCGCGGCCCGGTCGGCCGTGACCGGAGAAGCGCCGCCGGCTGTTGACGTCATCGATTCCGGTGCCGGCGCGACACCTTCGACTGTGAGGACGCGCATCGGCGTGAGCGGGGCGTACCCGGCCCCGGAGGTGGCCCGGGCCGTGGCCGCGGCGGTGCGGCGGCACTTCAGCCCGCACCCTGTGAATGTCCACGTTGGCATCGTCCAGATCGGCACCGACCAGGTTTCAGAAGCCCCTACGCGCAAAATATGACAAAAGACAGCGGACGACAACTGAAGCTAAGATGATCGACAGCTGTCGAAGCCGCCCACGGGCGGGTGATCTGCGCCAATGCGATTCGGAGCCCCGCAGCGGGCGGGCGTGCCGGCGTCGCAATTTTCCCTAGGGCCCGGCGAAAGATGAGGGTCCCGGACCGGCTCCCGCGCCTTCCGGGAGCTTCGTCCCGCCGGGAGCGCGGCGGCACTCCACCGACCAGACGGTCCACCTACACGGACCGACGTGACAACAGGGACCACGAAATACCGGCCCTAACCTTGATCTACCCGCCAAAACTGTTACCTCCGTCACACTCTGACGGATCCGTGCGGCCCGCACTGTGGAACCCCCGCCGGCGACCGCCTGTGACAAGGAAGAAGCCTCATGTCTGAACGCATCACCACGGCCGCTCCGGCCACTGCAGAATCTGACATTGCCCAAACTGGAACTGCCGCCTCCGCCAACGGTGACTCCGGGAACCGCGAACCGCACCTCGCCCGGGCCCTCGGCAACCGCCACATCCAGCTGCTCGCCATCGGCGGCGCGATTGGCACCGGCCTGTTCATGGGGTCCGGGAAGACCATCTCGCTCGCCGGCCCCTCCGTCATCTTCGTCTACATGATCATCGGCTTCATGCTGTTCTTCGTGATGCGTGCCATGGGCGAGATCCTGCTCTCCAACCTGAACTACAAGTCCTTCAGCGACTTCGCCGGTGACCTCCTCGGGCCGTGGGCCGGCTTCTTCACCGGATGGTCCTACTGGTTCTTCTGGGTGGTCACCGGGGTGGCGGACATCGTCGCCATTTCCGGCTACGTGGACAAGCTCGCTCCCGGCACGCCCCTGTGGATCCCCGCGCTGCTCACGCCCGTGGTCTTGATCCTCCTGAACCTCCCCACCGTGAAGGCGTTCGGTGAAGCGGAGTTCTGGTTTGCCATCATCAAGGTGGTCGCCATCGTGGCCCTGATCGTCACCGGCGCGGTCATGATCGCCACCCACTTCACGTCCCCGAACGGCGCAGAAGCCAACCTCGCCAACATGTGGAACGACGGCGGCATGTTCCCGCACGGCATGTTCGGCTTCGTCCTCGGCTTCCAGATCGCCATCTTCGCTTTCGCCGGAATCGAACTGGTGGGCACCGCCGCCGCCGAAACCAAGGACCCGGAGAAGAACCTGCCGCGCGCCATCAACTCCATCCCGGTCCGCGTCCTCCTCTTCTACGTGGGCGCCCTGGTGGTCATCATGGCCGTCAATCCGTGGCGCACCATCGACCCCGCCAGCAGCCCGTTCATCGGCATGTTCACCCTCGCCGGGCTGGGGATCGCCGCGGTGGTCATCAACCTTGTGGTCCTGACCTCCGCCGCCTCCAGCGCCAACTCCGGAATCTACTCAACCTCCCGGATGGTCTACGGCCTCGCCCAGGACGGGAACGCGCCCAAAGCGTTCGGAAAGCTCAGCGTCCGCAAAGTACCGCAGAACGCGCTGCTGTTCTCCTGCATCTTCCTGCTGGCCGGCCTGGTCCTGCTCTATTCCGGCGACTCCGTGATCGGCGCGTTCACGGTGGTCACTTCCGTGGCGTCCGTGCTGACCATGTTTGTGTGGTCCATGATCCTGGTCAGCTACATCGTCTTCCGCCGCCGCCGGCCGGCCCTGCACGAGGCTTCGTCCTTCAAGATGCCCGGCTCCGCCTTCATGCCGTACGTCGTGCTCGCGTTCTTCGTGTTCATGCTGGTGGCCCTGGGGCAGGCCGACGACACCCGGCTGGCACTCTTCGTGGCGCCCGTGTGGTTCCTGCTGCTGGGCGCGGCCTGGCACTTCAACCGCAAGTCCCCGCTGCAGCAGGCCCGGATTGTGGAATGGAAGGCCGTCCGCTCGCAGGAGGAAGCCCGCGCGTCTGCCTGATCCCCGCGCTGAAACAAGGGAGCGCTGAAACAAAGGAGCGCTGACGCACAGGAGCCCCGGCCGGATCATCCGGCCGGGGCTCCTGTGCAGTGCTTGTTATGGTGCAGTGCGCGTCATGGTGCAGTGCCCGTCATGGTGCTGTGCCCGTCATAGTGCTTGCCGCTACGCGCGTTTGGTGACGGCGGCCGGGGCGACGGCGACGCGCGGCGCGACGGCCACGGCGGCGGTCCCGATCACCGCCGTCAGCGCGAACACTCCGGCAAACGACGCCGACGGCGCCGCCGTCGCGAACGCTGCGAACACGATCCCGGTGCCGGCGAGGGCCAGGGCGCCGCCGAGGGAATCCGAAATGGACATCGCCGAACTGTTGAAACCCTCGGTGTCCTTGGTGGAGAGTGCCAGGGTCATGACGCTCAGCCGCGGATACATCAGGCCCATGCCGCCCCCGGCGAAGATCCATCCCGCGATCGCGACCGCGGCCGGCCAGGCCAGCACCGTGGTCACGAGGGCCAGGACGACGGCGCCAAGGACCAGGGCCGATCCGATCCGCACCGCCCTCCGGTGCTCCAGCCGGGTCCCCAGCCGGCCCTGGATGGCCGACGCAGCAGCCCAGGCGATGGCGCCGCCGGTGAGCGTTAGGCCAGCAAACGTCGGGGCGAAGGCGTAGCGTTCCACGAGCAGGTACGGCAGGTAGACCTCGGCGCCGAAAAACGCCGCGGATGCCAGGCCGCGGGTAAGGATCACGCTCGGCAGGCCGCGCCGGGCGGTCAGCGTTCCGCGCGGCATGAGGGGACGGACGGCCAGGAGCGCGACGGCGACGGCGGCCGCCGCCAGCACCCCGCCGGCGACCGGTACCGCTGCGGACAGGTTCAGGCCCAGCACGGCGAGCGCTGCCAGTGCCGCCAGCGCCAACTTGGCAAGGCCTCCCGGCCGGCCGCGGGACCCTGGCTCAGCGGCCGGGGAATCTCCGTCGGCGCCCGTGCTGCCGTTCAGGCCGCGCAGGGCCGGGGCCGTCAGGAGCAGGGCCGGCACCACCAGTCCGACCACACCGAGAAAGACCCACTGCCAGCCGGCCAGTTGGGCCACGGCGCCGGCCGCGAACGGTCCCACGAGGGACGGGATGACCCAGGCCGCGGAGAAGGCGGCGAAAATTTTCGGATGCAGGACCGGCGGGTAGACCCGGGCAATCACCACGTAGAGGGCCACGGTAAGCCCGCCGCCGCCGAGTCCCTGCACCAGCCGTCCGGACACGAGGACCGGCATGGTTCCGGCGGTACCGGCGATGAGCAGGCCGAGCACGAACATGCCCACTGCGGCCAGGAGCGGCGCCACCGGCCCCTTGCGGTCCGACCAGCTGCCCGCGGCCACCATGCCGATCACCCCGGTGGCAAGCGGCCCGGCGAAGGCCAAGGCGTAGAGTCCCGCACCGTCCAGTTCCCGGCTGACGAGCGGCATGATGGTGGTCACCGCCAGGGACTCGAAGGCCGCCAGGAACACAAGCGCGCAGGCGCCGAGGGTCACCAGCAGGTAGCTGCGGTGGAAGATGCCGGCCGATTCCGGGACGGCTTTCGGACGGGATTCCTGGTGATGGGGCGGGTCGGTCTGGGGCACGTGCCACAGCTTACAACCGGACCCTCACAGCCCGCCCGCCTGTGGGCCTATCAGCTGGCCGGTGGGCCCATCAGCTGCCGGTCCGCCGCCGTCAGCCCGCCTCGTCGAACCCCTGGACAGGAACCACGACGGCGCCACTGGCCCTGGAGTCCGGGTTCAGCATCCAGCCCACACGCTTGACGGTGCTCAGCATGACGACGCTTTCCACGAGCTCGATCCCGGGAACTTTTTGCTGCAGCGCCACCTCGATGTTCATGACGTCCGCCAGGGACTGCAGCCACATGATGATCACGAAATTCGTGGGCCCCGTGGTGGAGGCGCTGAGCCGGACGTTCCGCATGGTCCTCAGCTCGGCGGCGGCGGCCTCGTGCCGCCCGGCGGGGACGTTGACGAACCATTGGCAGGTCACGGGGAAAGCGGAGAGTTTCTGGGCCACCTCGCACCGGAATGACAGGATGCCGCTGGCGAGCACACGGTTGAGCTGGCGCTGGACGGTGGCCGGGTGCCTGCCGAGGCCGCGGGCAATGTCCGCCGCCGTGGCCCGCCCGTCCCTGGCCAGGAACGGCAGGAGCGCCAGGTGGCTGTCCGGCAGCGCCTCCCGGGCGGCAACCTGGGCAACCCCGGTGGCCTCGGGGCCGGCCAACGCCCGCACGGCGGCCTGCTGCGCGCGGCTCAACACGTTCAGCCGCCAGGAGCCGCCGCTCGCGTGCAGCCTGGTGCACAGGGCGGTCTGATATTTGAGGAGGCCGTCAATCTCCTTCAGCCGGGAGATGACTTTCAGGCTGAAATCGTCCAGGGAGGGCGTAATGACGGTCAGCATGAGGTCCCGGTGGCTGGCCGCCTCCTCCACAGTGACGATTTCCGGCATCTCGGCGAGCCTGGCGGTGACTTCCTCGCGCCGGTGCATTTCGCAATCCACGGCGACGAATGCCAGGCACATTTGCTGGGGGTCACCGATTAGGTGGGCGGTGATCCAGGACACGCCAGAGTCCAGCAGCCGCTCCCACCGGGCGGCCAGGGTGGTGGCGTGCGCGCCCAGCACCTGGGCCGCATCCGCCCAGCTCAGCCGCGGGGCAATCTGCAGGACGTTGATCAGGGCGAGATCGTCCTCGCTGAGTTCCATCATTTATCCCTTCATCCGTGCACGAAACCTGCGGCAACAGTCTATTCGTGCATTTTTTCTGCCCTTCGGGCGGGTGTGAACTGTGTCACTTGAGAATAGACGCAGGACGTCCCCGCCGGACGTGAACCAAGGAACTTCGAAAAACAAGCCAGTCGCCAGCCAGGCGATTTTCGACAAACGACAAACGACAAACAAGGAGAACACGTGCCGATCACCGCAGATGCCCGGGAAATGCAGACGGACCTTGCCCGGCTCCGCCACGAACTGCACCGGGAACCCGAGATCGGCCTGGCGCTGCCCCGCACCCAGGAGAAGGTGCTCAAGGCCCTGGACGGGCTTCCCTACGAGATCACCCTGGGCCAGGAGACGACGTCGGTCACCGCAGTACTGCGGGGGCAGGGGCCCGGGGCCGAAGGGGGCTCGCGCCCGGCGGTGCTGCTGCGCGCTGACATGGACGGCCTGCCGGTGCAGGAGAAGACGGGCGTGGACTACACGTCCAGGATCGACGGCGCCATGCACGCCTGCGGCCACGACCTGCACACCTCCATGCTGGCAGGGGCCGCCACCCTCCTGGCCGAACGCCGGCACCAGCTGGCCGGCGACGTCGTCCTGATGTTCCAGCCCGGCGAGGAAGGCTTCGACGGCGCGAGCCACATGATCCGCGAAGGCGTGCTGGATGCCGCCGGCCGGCGTGTGGACGCCGCCTACGGCATGCACGTGTTTTCCGCCCTCGAACCGCACGGCACGTTCTGCACCAAGCCCGGCGTCATGCTGAGTTCCTCCGACGGCCTGGTGGTCACCGTGCTCGGCGCCGGCGGTCACGGCTCGGCCCCGCACTCGGCCAAGGACCCCGTCACGGCGGCCGCCGAGATGGTCACTGCCCTCCAGGTCATGATCACCCGCCAGTTCAACATGTTCGACCCCGTAGTCCTCTCCGTGGGGGTCCTCCAGGCCGGCACCAAGCGCAACATCATCCCGGAAACCGCGCGCATCGAGGCCACCATCAGGACCTTCTCCGAGGAAGCCCGGCAGAAAATGATGGACGCCGTGCCGCGGCTGCTGAAGGGAATCGCGGCGGCACACGGCCTGGACGTCGACGTCGACTACCAGCAGGAGTATCCGCTGACCATCACGGACGAGGACGAAACGCACACCGCGGAGAACGTCATTGCGGGCCTGTTCGGCGACTCCCGGCTCTCCCGCTGGGCCACCCCGCTGAGCGGCTCCGAAGACTTCTCGAGGGTTCTGGCCGAGGTCCCCGGCACGTTCATCGGGCTGAGCGCCGTCCCCCGGGACACCGACCATGCCACCTCCGCGTTCAACCACTCCCCGTACGCCACGTTCGACGACGGCGTGCTGGCTGACGGCGCCGCACTCTACGCCGAGCTCGCCATCTCAAGGCTGGCCGCACTCGCGGCCGCCGACGCTCCTGCCGCGGCCAACACGGTAGCCGCCGCCTCCGCCCTTTCCTAACCCGCACCCCGAGGGAGAAGACCATGACTGCAGCCACGATCACGCCGGCGGCAACCCGAACATCCACCCGCAAGACGCTCGTCGGCACCGGCATCGGCAATGCCGTCGAATGGTATGACTGGGCCATCTACGCCACGTTCACGCCGTTCATCGCCAGCCAGCTTTTCAGCAAGTCGGATCCTGCGTCCGCGGTGCTGTCCACCCTGGCGATTTTCGCCGTCGGCTTCGTTGCCCGCCCTTTCGGCGGCTTCCTGTTCGGTTGGATCGGTGACCGGATCGGCCGGAAGGCTTCCATGACCCTGGCCGTGGGGCTGGCGTCGGTGGGCAGCCTGATGATCGGCATCGCGCCGACGTTCGCGGCCGTCGGCGTCTGGGCATCGCTCACGCTCCTGGTGGCGCGCCTGATCCAGGGCCTGGCCCACGGCGGCGAGCTGCCGTCGTCGCAGACGTACCTGTCCGAAATGGCGCCGAAGGAACACCGCGGCTTCTGGGCCACGCTGATCTACACCTCCGGCACCGTGGGTATCCTGTTCGGAACCCTGCTCGGTGCCGTGCTGAACATGACGCTGAGCACCGAACTCATGAACGCGTGGGGCTGGCGCATCCCGTTCCTGATCGGCGCGGCCATGGGTCTCTACGCGCTGATCATGCGGTCCCGGCTGCACGAAACGGACGTCTTCGAGGGTGAGGCCGCGACGGAGAAGCGCGCTCCGATCTGGCCGCAGATTGTCCGCCACCGCAAGCAGGCCCTCCAGGTGATCGGCCTGACGGTCGGCCTGACCGTGATCTACTACATCTGGGGTGTCGTCGCCCCCAGCTACGCCACCACCGCCCTGAAGATCGACCGGGGCGAGGCCCTGTGGGCCGGCGTGATCGGCAACATCGTGTTCATCGCGGCGCTGCCCTTCTGGGGCAAGCTGGCGGACCGGATCGGACGCAAGAAAGTGCTGTGGGCCGGTGCGATCGGCGCAGGAATCATGCACTTCCCGATGACCGCCCTGCTCAAGGATTCCGCCTGGCAGCTGGCCGTCAGCATGTCCGTCATGCTGATCTTCATCGCCGCCAGCGCGGCGATCGTCCCGGCCGTCTACGCCGAGCTGTTCCCCACCAGCATCCGCACCGTGGGCGTCGGAGTGCCCTACTCGATCTGTGTGGCCGTGTTCGGCGGAACCGCGCCCTATCTGCAGCAGTGGCTCGGCACCACCGTGCAGATGCCGCAGCTGTTCAATGTGTACGCCGTGCTGCTGCTTGCCATCTCCGCGGCCTGCGTCTTCACCATCCCGGAAACCAAGGGCAAGGACCTCACGCTCTGATCCGGTCCCGCCCGGTTGAGCTATCAGCTGTGGCTGTTCTGGAGGGTCCAGGACAGCCACAACTGATAGCTCATCGCATTTAAAACGTCAGTCGCCGATGTAGCGGTCGCGCCCGGCCCGGTACCCGAACACCGCTGCGAGAGAGCCCACCAGCATGAACAGCACACCCGCCGCGGCAAAGGATCCGGTGGACTGGTGCAGCTGGCCGACCAGGAGCGTGCCGCTGGAGCCAATCCCGTAGCCCACGCCCTGCATCATCCCGGAAAGGTGGGCCGCGGTGTGCCCGTCCCGGGTGCGGACCATGATCAGCGTCAGCGCGGCGGCGGTCAGGCTTCCCTGCCCCAGGCCGAGCAGCCCGGTCCACAGCCACAGGAGTTCCACAGGCCCGAAGATGCTCAGCGCGAAGCCACCGCCGGTCATGAGCGCCACCACCGTGTTGAGGGCACGCTGGTCCCGGAACCTGGTGGCCAGCGCCGGCGCGAACAGCGAGCCCAGCATCTGCAGCGCAATCGAGGCCGAGACGATCAGGCCGGCCGTGCCGCCGTCCACCCCCCGTTCGCGCAGGATCGGCGCCAGCCAGGCGAAGACGCTGAAGGACATCATGGCCTGCAGGACCATGAACCCGGTCACCTGCCAGGCCACGGCGGAACGCCAGACGTTGACGCCTCCGGCCGGCCGCGCCGCCCCGCCGGGACGGGCCCGGAGCGCCGGCGGCAGGAACAGCAGAAGGACGACGCCGGCCGGCAACGCCCAGAACCAGAGCGCCGCCGTCCATTCCCCGCTCGCGCGGAAGACCGGGAACGTGAAGCCGGCACCGAGCGCGGCCGAGGCACAGATCGCCGTGGTGTAGAGGCCGCCCATGAGGCCCAGGCGATGCGGAAAGTCACGCTTGACCACGCCCGGCAGCAGCACGTTGCACAGTGAAATCGCGGCCCCGCACGCGGCGGTCCCGGCGAGCAGAGCCGGAAGGTGGCCGGCCGCCGGCAGCTCCAGGGGCCGCAGCAGCAGCCCGGCGGTGAGCACCGCCATGGCACCGAGCAGCACCCGTTCGGCCCCGAACCGGCGTGCCAGCCCAGGGGCGAGCGGAGCGAACACCCCGAGCAGCGTCACCGGGACGGTGGTGAGCACCATGACCGCCCAGGCCGGAAGCCCGGCGTCGGCCGTCACCTCCGGCAGTACCGCAGCGAAGCTCGAAAACACTGTGCGGAGGTTCAGCCCGATCAGGACCAGGCAGATCCCCAAATACGCGAGCTGCCGGCGGCCGGCAGCGCGCGGCGGCCCGACGGGGCCGTCCCGGAGAACGGCGCCGGCCGAATGGTCCAACTCGTCAGTTTTCCCAGCTGAGGTCACCCGCCCCATTCTTGCAGGCCCGCGTCTTCACCCCTTCCCTTCAATCCTTCCTCCGCGACCGGCCCGCCGGGGCGGCCGCGGGATCCCCGGGCGGCCCGGCCCGGCGAACTCAACTATTCTGGAAGGGATGAGCGAATCCCCAGAATCCCCCGGCCTGCAGGCAAACCCGGAGTCCGGCTTCCCGGACCAGAGCCAGTTGCCGCGCCCCGTGACCCCCGGCAGCCAGGCCTCGTTCGGCACCTATGGGGGCCGCCCGGTGAGCTTTGTACGCCGCGGCACGCGCCTTCAGGGCCGACGCCAGGCGGCCTGGGAGGAACACGCAGACCGTTGGGCGGTTGAGGTCCCCCGCCATGTCGCCAACACCTCCGTCCACCCGGACTATGTGTTCGACGCAGAGGCCGAATTCGGCCGCACGGCTCCGCTGGTTGTCGAGATCGGCTCCGGACTGGGCGACGCCGTTTGCCACGCCGCGGAGCAAAACCCGGACAAGGACTTCCTGGCCGTGGAGGTTTACACCCCCGGCTTGGCCAACACCTTGATCAAAATCAACAGCCGCGGACTGAGCAACGTGCGGGTGGTCGAGGCGAACGCCCCTGAGGTGCTCGCAACCATGCTCCCGGCCGGCTCCGTCACGGAACTATGGGTGTTCTTCCCGGATCCATGGCACAAGTCCCGGCATCACAAGCGCCGCCTCATTCAACCGGCGTTCGCTGATCTCGCCGCCCGGGCCATCAAGCCCGGCGGCATCTTCCGGATCGCGACCGACTGGTCCAACTACGCCGTTCACGTCCGCGAGGTCATGGCGGGCTCGGCGGAGTTCGAGAACCTGCACGAGGGCGAGCGCGCCGGCGCGGACAGCCCCCTGACCCAGGTGTGGGAATCCGGCGTCGAGTCCCGCGTGGGCGGAGCACCGGTCAAGGAAGGCCGGGCGCCGGTCAGCACCGAGCACACCGGACCCAACGAGGGCGTCGACGGGACCGGCGGGTGGGCGCCGCGGTTTGAGGGCCGTATTCTGACCAGTTTCGAAAACAAGGCGCACGAAGCCGGCCGCCTGATCTTCGACCTCAGCTACCGCCGGATTTAGGCACCACGGCGCGCGGGTACCTTTTGTTGAGCGGCTTCGCGTGGCACGATTACGGAACGAACCACGCTGGGTAGTACTAAGGAAACGATCATCAAACGAGAATTGAACGACGCTGCTGACGTCGCCGAGGACGTCACCAATTCGAAGCCCCTCGAAATCGCAGCGCGGGCCGGGTTCGCCGTGTCGGGGTTGCTGCACTTCCTCATCGGGCTGGTCGCGATCCGGCTTGCCATGGGCGGCCAGGGCCAGGCCGATGTCAGCGGCGCGGTGGAAGAGCTCGCCGGGCAGCCAGCGGGGCCGTTGCTGCTCTGGACGTCGTTTGCCGCCTGCGTGGCGCTGGCCATCTGGCAGGCGTCCGACGCCATTTTCGATTTCGGGCACCTGCCGACCAAGAAAAAGGTCGGCAAGAAACTCAAGGCGGCCCTGCAGGCCGTGGTGTACACCGCGTTCGCCCTGACGCTCGCGTCGGTCGCCACCGGGGCCGGCTCCGACAACCGCGAGTCGACGTCCGATATGACCGTAAACCTCATGAAGGCACCGGGAGGCGTCGCACTCCTGGTGATCATCGGCGCCGCGGTAGCCGTCACCGGGATCGTTTACGCGATCCGCGGCTTCAAGAAGTCCTTCATCAAGTACCTGCGGATGCCGTCCCAGCCGCAGGCGCGCACCGCAGTGACGGTGATCGGCATGGTGGGCTACGTTGCCAAAGGCTTTGCCCTGCTGCTGGTGGGCCTGCTCATCATCATCGCCACGGTGAAGGCACACCCCGAAGAGTCAACCGGGCTCGACGGCAGCCTGAAGGCCCTGCGGGAGCAGCCGTTCGGCGTGTACCTGCTGGCCGCAGTGGGCGTAGGCCTGATCTGCTACGGCATCTACATGGCGATGCGGGCCAAGCTCGCGAAGATGTAGGCCCGCGTCGGTTTCCATGTCCCGGACCGGAAGCATGTCCCGGACCGGACGGACCGCCGCGCCCCACGAGTGGGCTACCCCTGGGGCACGGCAATGACAGCAACGGTCTGCTGCTGCTCATCGCGCATCTCGACACTGGCGATCCTGGCCAGCTGCACCGGCGTCGCCCCGGTGATCCGGACTCTGCCGGTGGGCGTCGCCGTCCACGCGCAGGCGCGGTCCACGCCGCCGTCACGGTCCTTTACCCAGAGTGAGAGGGTCCCGGCGACGGGCAGGCTGCGGCCGTCCACCGCCAGTTCGGTGCCCCAGGTCTTCTTGACGAGCCCCACAGTGACCTCCAACCCGCTGCTGGCCGCAACGGAATAGCTCGCGTCCGGTTTGGCGGGTTGGTTCAGCAGCGGACCAGCCAGGATCCCCAGCCCCAGGCATGCGGCGGCCGCCGCGGCCACCGCCGACGTCCACCGGCGCCGCACCTTCCGGCGTCGGGCGGCGAGCTCGTCCAGGAGCCGGCTTGGGACAGGTTCGCGTTCCGGCGGGATCAGCGCGCGGTCCCGGGCGGCCGCCGCCGCGGCGGTGAGCGCGACGGCGTCGGACACCGGGATCGCGTCCAGCAGCGCGGGGAGGCTGGCAAGTTCGTCCAGCTCCTGACGGCAGTGGGCGCACACCGCAAGATGCTGCTCGAAGGCCGCGGCTTCGGCCGGCTCCAGCCCGCCGAGCAGGTACGCGCCGAGGTAGTGATGCAACTCGGTCCCGTTCACTGCTGCACCCCCATTTCGTCGAGGATCGTCCGTAGGGCCCGGACGGCGTAGAACGCCCGGGACTTCACCGTGCCGCTGGGGATCTTCAATTGGGCGGATGCCTCCTGGACTGTGTAGCGGCGGTAGTGGAGCGCAACAAGGACTTCGCGGTGTTCCGCGCTGAGCCGCAGCAACGCCTCTTCCATCAGCACCTTGTTGAGCAGCTCGTCAATGCGCCCCGCGCCGACGCCGCCTTCCGGGAGGGCCTGGACATCGCGGTCGCCGGCTTCCTGCGGCCGCCTTTGGGCCTTGCGGTAATTGTCGATCATGATGTTGCGTGCCGTCCGGAACAGGTAGCTGCGCAGGCTGCCTGTGATCTGCGGCGCCTGCTGCCAGACCCGCAGCACCGTCTCCTGGACGACGTCGTCGGCGAGCTGAGGATCCCGGGAGACGCTGAGGACAAAGCGTTTCAGGGCCGTTCCGTGGTCGCGGTAAATCGCAGCCACGACGTCTTCGTCCAGCGGCATTGCCCACCTCCCGGAAATTCGTGCTCTGCCCCTCTACGACGTACGGGCAGGCCCAATAGTTCAGTGTGCCCCAGGACAGCCCGACACGAACATGTCGGTTCCGCCATGAACCATTCCGCTCTCCATGGCGTCGTATCTCGTAGCGCCGGCCTCCGAGTTGGGCTGGCTCGAGTCTAGGAGCAGCAAATGAAGAAGCATCTCAGCATTGGCTTGTCCGCGTTCGCTCTGGCCGCCCTCCTGTCCGGCTGCGGCGGCGGAACGACCACGACGCCGACGTCGGCGGCACCGGCCACGTCGGCTCCCGCAGAGTCCAGCGCGCCGGCGAGTTCCGCGCCGTCGTCCATGACCGCGGCGGAGCTCTCGGTGGGCGAGTCCAAGGCGGGCCAGATCGTGGTGGCCGACCAGGGACTGAGCGTCTATTTCTTCACGAAGAACACGAAGGATTCCGGGAACAGCGTCTGCACCGGCGCGTGCCTGACGTCGTGGCCCGCTGTCACGTCGACGACGGCGACTCCCACAGTTAACGGCGTCACCGGCAAGGTCGGAACCATTCCCACGGCTGACGGAAAGATGCAGGTGACCATCAACGGGATGCCGATCTACTACTACTCCAAGGACCAGGCCGCGGGGGACATCAACGGCCAGGGCGTCGGCGGGGTCTGGTTCCTCGTGTCACCCTCCGGGGAAATGATCACGGCACCGCCGGCCGGGTAGGCTCACCGGCCGCGGATCCGCGGCCGGTCCGCCGGGCAGGAAAACTAAACCCGGCACGGCCGGGCCAGAGTTAGTCGGCACGGGTTGCTCAACACGGCACGGCCGGCGCCTGCATTTGGGGGCAGACGCCGGCCGTACCGGAAAACTGTCGCGGAAGGCCGCCTACGGGCGGGCCTTTTCGAACTCCGCTGACCCTGCGAACTCAACAGCCCCTTCGAACTCAACAGCCGCGAGGATTTCCTGGGTCCGCGGATTGAGCATGAAGGCCTCCTCGTCGTCCTCCAGCATGAGGAATTCGCCCTGTTCCGTGGTGAAGTGCCAGGCCAGGGTGGTTTCCCCGTTGTGCTCATAATTCGGATCGCCCATGGTGATCCGCACCAGGCTGTGGCCCGCGAGGGCGCACAGCTCGCGGATGATCTGCTCGAACTCCGGCGCGTCCAGGAGCGCCTCCTCGGCGGCTGCCGCCTGGCGCTCCGCGAGGTCGGAAAGCCGGGCCACCCGCCCGGCAATGTGGGCGTCGAGGTCGTCGTCGGAAAGGACCAGCAAGTCCTCCTGGCCGCGCAGCCACGCGGCATTCAGCGCAGCGATGTCCTCTGTTGCGAGGATCGACTCGAATTCCCCGTCCAGTTCTTCGATGCGCCGAACGGCGTCGGAGACCCCGTCGCCCGGTTCGTCTTCCTCTGTGCTTCCGGCGGCCCAGCCGCTGCCGCCATCAAGGTAGCTGTCGACGTCGGTGTCGCTCAGGGCGCCGAAGGCGGCCACCGTGCGGTTGAAGAGGTCCAAGTGCGCGGCGGCACCCATGGCCTCCAGGCCTTCCCGGACGTAGGGGTCGACTTCCTCGCGTTCGGGCGCGGTGAACACGTACTGCGCGAAGCCGCCGGCCAGCGCCTGCGTCAGGTAGAAGTCCACGTAGTAACTGCGCAGCGCAGCCGGGGAGATCTCTTCCGTGTCCAGCAACTCCTCGAACATGGCGTTGACCACGTTGACGTTCGCGTCGACAACGTCCTCGTTTCCGCCTTTGAGGCTTTCGGTGGTCAGCACGGTGGGGTAGCTGTGGGCGGACTGGATGGTGGGCTCACTGTGGGTCATGCGGAATCCTTACTGCTGGCGCTGCTGATACTCCGGACCTCTCCACGGTAGGGCCGTCGTCACGGCGGGCGGCCGAGCCCCGGTTGAACGTCAGGCGAAGTTTAAGCGGCGCTTGTGCTGGCGGCGGCGAAGTTCCGGGGTCCCGGCCGGCTCGGTAAGATGGATCAGATGACCACCTGCCGAAAGTAGCGCGCACATGCCATCCCATCCGGACGAGAGTGCGGCACTGGCAATACAGACTCCCGCGATCAACGACCGCTCCCTCGCGGCCGGGCTCGCCTACGCCATGGGGAGCCGCGTTTCCGGGATCTCCTTCGACGCCGCCACGGGCCTGCTGCTGGGCAAGGTGCGGGGCGGTTCCGACGTGCCCTATTCCACGACGGCGAAGCTGGTCCGGAAGGCAGGCGGCTGGAGCTGCACGGTGGGCGTCTGCAGCTGCCCGGTCCGCAAGGACTGCAAGCACGTGGCGGCCCTGCTCTTCGCGGCCGAAGACAACCCCGCCACCAGGATGCAGCTGCTGGCCCCCGCCGAGGGCACGCGGCTTTCCCGCCAAAGCGCGCCACCGGAAATGGCCGACTGGGAGCAGGCCCTTAGCCCCCTGATCGCCCACCCGGGGATCACGCCATCCGCCAACGGTACCCCCCTGGCGCTCCAGTTCGACGTCGAGGAACCCGCCCCGCACTTTTCCTACACGGGCCGCCGCGACCCGCTCCGCAGCGTCCGCCAGCTCAAGGCACGCCCCGTCATCATGGGCGCCAAGGGCAAGTGGATCCGCGGCGACGTCTCCTGGAGCACACTGAGCTACCTGAACTACCGGCGCGAATGCAACGAGGCGCACGTCGAGTGGATGCAGGAATTCCTCGCCTCGCACACCGCTGTGGCAAACCGCCAGCACTCCGGCACCGGACTGTGGCTGGGACTGAACACCTACGCCGGCAAGAACCTGTGGAGCCTGCTGTCCCAGGCCCAGAAAATCGGCGTCGCCCTGGTGCACAGCCGCGGCACGGAGCCGGTGCGCCTGGTCGAACAGCCTGCCGCCGTCGGGCTGAACCTGGCACGGATCGGCACCGGCGGGGACGACGGCGGTCTCGAGCTCGCGCCGACCATCACGGTCGAAGGTGAGGTGGTGGATCCGGCGTCGGTCGGGACCATCGGCCGCCCGGCGCACGGAATCTTCCTGGCGTCCGACAGCGGCGCCCTGCCCGGTACCGCCCCCGCAGACCCCGTCATCACCCTCGCCCCGCTGGAAAGCGGTCTCAGCGAGGAACTGCTGACCTTCGTCACGGGCGGGACCACCCTGCACATCCCCGCACGGGACGAAAGCCGCTTCCTGACCGGGTTCTACCCCAAGCTCAAGCAAACCGCCCGGGTTACCGCCTCCGACGAGTCGGTGGAACTGCCCACGCTCGCCGTCCCCACCCTGTCCCTGCTGGCCAATTACGGGGCCGACCACCGGGTCCGGCTGCATTGGGAATGGCACTACACGTCCGGAAACCTCGTCACGGCGCAGCCGCTGTGGCGGCACCCGGGCGATCACGGCTACCGGGACGACCCGGCCGAGGCTCGCATCCTCGAGGCGGTCGGGCAGCCCTGGGACGTCGTGCCTGCCCTGGGCGAATCCGCGACCGGCGGCTGGGGCACGCCGCGCCTGGCTGCAACGGCAGAGCTGGCCGGACTGGACACCCTCGCCTTCACCGAGGACGTGCTCCCCCGGCTCCGGGACCTCCCCGACGTCTCCGTGGATACCTCCGGCGAGATTGCGGACTACCGCGAAGCCGACGAAGCCCCGGTGGTGGCGATCTCCACAAAGGCGACGGACAGCCGCGACTGGTTCGATCTGGGCATCGTCATCACCCTGGAGGGCCAACCGGTTTCCTTCGCGGCACTGTTTTCCGCCCTCGCCGCCGGCCAGACCCGCATGCTGCTCCCCAGCGGGGCGTACTTCGCGCTGGACCTGCCGGAGCTGCACCAGCTGCGGGCCCTGATCGACGAGGCCCGCTCCCTGCAGGACAACCCCGGCGACAAGGACGCCCCGTTGCAGATCAGCCGCTTCCAGGCCGGGCTGTGGGACGAGCTCGCACACCTGGGCATCGTGGATGAACAGGCCGCGGCGTGGCGCGAGTCCGTGGGCGGTCTCCTTGAAGGTGGCATCAAGGGCCTTCCGCTGCCCGGGTCGCTGAACGCCGAGCTGCGCCCGTACCAGTTGGAGGGCTTCAACTGGCTGAGCTTCCTGTACCGCCACGGCCTCGGCGGCGTGCTGGCCGACGACATGGGCCTGGGCAAGACCGTCCAGGCCCTCGCACTGATCTGTGCCGCAAAAGACGCCGCCGCAGGCGATGAAGCCGGGCCCGGGTCCGGGGCCGCCCCGTTCCTCGTCGTCGCCCCCACTTCCGTGGTGGGCAACTGGGAGGCGGAAACGGCACGGTTCGCGCCCGGGCTCAGCGTGCGCGCCATCGGCGAAACCTTCGCCAAGAGCGGCTCGCACCCGGCCGAGGCGATGGCCGGAGCGGACATCATCATCACCTCCTACGCCCTGTTCCGGATCGACTACGAGGCCTACGCCTCCCAGACCTGGGCCGGGCTGGTCCTGGACGAGGCGCAGTTCGTCAAGAACCACCAGTCCAAGGCCTACCAGTGCGCCCGCAAACTGCCCGCCGCCTTCAAACTCGCCATCACCGGCACTCCGCTGGAGAACAACCTGATGGAGTTCTGGGCACTGACCTCGATCGTGGCTCCCGGGCTCTTTTCCAGCCCCAAACGGTTCGCCGAGTATTACCAGAAGCCGGTGGAGAAGAACGGCGACAAGGGGCAGCTGGACAAGCTCCGGCGGCGCGTCCGGCCGCTCATGATGCGGCGCACCAAGGAACAGGTCATCAGTGACCTGCCGCCCAAGCAGGAGCAGATCCTGGAAGTCGTGCTGAACCCGCGGCACCAGAAGGTCTACCAGACCCACCTGCAGCGGGAGCGCCAAAAGATCCTGGGCCTGATTGAGGACGTCAACAAGAACAGGTTCACCATCTTCCAGTCGCTGACCCTGCTCCGGCAGCTGAGCCTGGATCCCTCGCTGATCGATCCCTCCCTGTCCGGGGTGCGTTCCAGCAAGCTCGATGTCCTGTTCGAGCAGCTCGCGGACCTGGTGGCCGAAGGGCACCGGGCCCTGATCTTCAGCCAGTTCACCGGTTTCCTGGGCAAGGTCCGGGAGCGCCTGGTCGAGGAGAACATCGAGTTCTGCTACCTCGACGGCGGCACACGCAACCGCACCGACGTCGTGAACGAGTTCAAGAACGGCGCCGCACCGGTATTCCTCATCAGCCTCAAGGCCGGCGGCTTCGGCCTGAACCTCACCGAGGCCGATTACGTGTTCCTGCTGGACCCGTGGTGGAACCCGGCATCGGAGGCCCAGGCCGTGGACCGGACCCACCGGATCGGCCAGGCCCGGAACGTCATGGTCTACCGGCTGGTCGCCAAGGACACGATCGAGGAGAAGGTCATGGCGCTCAAGGCGAAAAAATCCCAGCTCTTCGCCGACGTCATGGAAGGCGACGCACTCACCGGCGGCGCCCTGACGGCGGAGGACCTGGCGGGCCTGTTCAACGACTGACGCTGACCAACCCGGAAGCAGCGCTTCAGCCGCGCTTCAACCAAGATACGGCCGACCGGGGTCCGCCCGCAGCCGGGCCAGCAGCGTCGCGGCGATTAGCGCCGTCGTCATTTCCAGCGCGATGACTGCCAGCAGCGCCCCGGAACCCGACGGCGCCGCGCCGGCCCCTGCGGCCGCTGCGGCGGTTCCGTGGTGACTGTGGCCCGTGCCGCCGGCTCCCGTGCCGAGGAGCAGGACCGCGTGCACCGCGGTCATGGCCAGCGCCGCGGCCATCACCTGGCGAAGGGCCCTGAGCCTGCCGTGGCGCCAGATGTGCACGGCGCACGGCAGGCACACTGCCACCATGGCGAGCATGAGCACGTTCAGCCAGGTCCCGTGCTGGTTCCCGGCGGCCAGCCACAGATGCGCGAGGCACGACGCCGCGGTCACGGCGGCGCAGATCCGGGAATGTAAGACGACGCCGGCGGGGCCGGCCCGGCGGCCCAAGCTGGCTGCGACACTCACGGCGTCGGCCTAGCTGTGGCAGTGTGCGCCGGCGTCGCCATCGCCATGGCAGCCAGAGGACTGTTGAGCGTTGGCCGGCACGTCCAGCACGGGGCTGCGGTCGAAGAAGCCCTCGGGCCGGAGCTTGAAGCCGACCGTGTCCACCGGCATGATGGGCCAGTCCTCCGGACGCGGGAAGTGGGTCAGGCCGAAGGTGTGCCACACCACGATGTCCTGGCCGTCGATGTCGCGGTCCTGGGCAATGTAGGCCGGCAGGCCTGCTCCCCCGGCGTGCTGGTTGACGAAGTCGCCCGTGGGGTACCGCTCCTCCTCCGCGAACCGCGTGACCCACAGGTCCTTCGTGGCAAAGGCGGCGCGCCGGGCGATGGAGGACTCCGGGTCTGCCAGGAGAGTGGGCTGGCCCTGGGCATGCAGCTTGTAGCCCACGGGATCGCCCAAGCGGTTGCGTGATTCCGGGTTGGAAATGATCCAGGTCCGGCCGCTGCGCGCGTCGGCTTCCCGGACGGCTTCCGACTCGCGCGCCAGGACAGTCCGCTTCCGTGAGAACGCGTTGCCGCGTTCGTTGCCCTCGCCCATTCCCTGGCGGACCACGTCCTCTTCTTCGACCCGGTTGGTGAGGCCGTCGACCGCCATGTCCAGCCGCGCGCTGAACAGGTGCTGGTGGTACGGGGCGCCCAGGCCCGGAGCCAGTTGGGAGATGTTGGCCGAGCCGCCTTCGGGGTAGGCGGAGGTGAAAACCACGCCGGTGGCCTTGGCCTCGAACTCGATGGTGCCGTCGAGGTAGAGGTACCAGTAGAAGCCGTAGTCGTAGTTGCCGATGGTGGTGAAGAACGAGATCACCAGGCGGCGGTTGCGGCGGGTGTAGTTGATGCCCGTCCAGAGGTCGCTGTGCTTGGCCAGGATCCCCCAGTCTTCCTCGTGCATGCAGATGCCGTTGCGGATCTCGCGGGGGTTGCCGAAGGCGTCGCTGATGACGGGGCTGAGGTAGGTGATCTCGCCGAGGCAGTCGCAGCCCAGTTCCAGGGAGTTGGCGTACTGGCCCACGAGGTATTCGCCGGTGTCGAAGTAGTTCTGCCACGACCGGATCGGCGACGGGTCCCCGTACGGGACCACCATTTCGGCGATCGATGCACGGTTGATGATGGGACGCAGGCGGTCGCCGTCCTGGAAGGCAAGGTTGTGCAGCACCACCCCCTCGCGGACGTCGAAGCCGACGTCGAGGCTCCATTTTTCCCATTCGACGTGGTTGCCGCCGGTGACCGTGAAGCTGGGCCCGTCCGGCTGCGTGATGTTGATGGGCTTCTGCGTGGTGCGCAGCCGGCCGGTGAGCTCCGGATCGGTGTAGTTGCCGTGCTCCGCGGGAATCGGGACGGCGCCGGTGTCCAGCACCTGCGTCACTTCCTGGCTCACGACGTCGACATAGGCCACGAGCCCGTCCACCGGGTGCGCCCAGGCGCTGTCCTCGGGGAAGTCCTGCACGAAGGCCAGGCCACGCAGGATCCGGCGGCCCCTTTCCTCCGGGTACTCGAAGACGCCGGCGGACAGCGGGGCAACGCGGACCTTGCTGACGTCCAGACCGCGGCTGGCGAGGGCCTTGAGCCAGCGCTCGTCCGTGGCCAGGAGCTGTTCGACGACTTCGAATTCCTCCTCGAGCACCGGGAGCTCGCCGGTCGCCGCCGTGTCCAGCTCGACGGCGGAAACCACCGTGCCGCTGGAGACCGAAACGGTCACATCGGCCGGTCTTCCCCCTGCGGCATCGTGAAGGAAGACCCGGAACCGGCGATCCTCACTTTCGGCCGGCGCGTTCCGGGCGGGGTCCAGCAGACCGAGGTACGCGATGCGCCGGGTCCCGCCCAGCAGTCCCGCGGCACGCAGGATGCCCTGGACCGCGGTGATTTCGGCGCCCGTGGCCAGGCTGTAGGGGCTGTAAGGGGTGCGGGTGTCAGTTTGTGCGGTCATCATGACGGCCTTCGTTCGGTGACCCTGGCGGGTCAGAACTTTATTTTCTATAGTTGTAGAGAATACGGAAATGTAAGCTGTGCCACAAGAGTCCGACTCAAAATATTTGGGGAGCTGTCCGGTGCCAAAGATTGTCGACCACGACCAGCGGCGGCTTGAACTCGTCGACGCCACGTGGCGGATCATCGCCCGGCTCGGGATTGAAAGTGCCACCATGCGGGAAATTGCCCTCGAGGCAGGTTTCGCGAACGGCGCCCTCAAGCCCTACTTCCCCACCAAGGATGACCTGCTGACCTTCGCGTTCGGGCACGTCTTCAACCGCACCAACGAGCGCATCGCTGGAGTCACCGCCGGGCAGGCCGGGCTGGCGGCCCTGCGGTCGTTTTGCGTCGAGGTGCTGCCGCTGGATGAGGAGCGGATCAACGAGGCCCGGATTGTCATCCCGTTCTGGCAGAAGGCCATCAATGACCCCGGCAAGGCCCGGATCCACCGGGATTCGATGGAGCAATGGCTTGCGGCGATGCGGCGGTACCTTGCCGAGGCGCGGCAGGCCGGCGCCGTCACCACCGCCGTCGACGACGCCGCCCTGGCCGGGCAGCTGCTCAACCTCCTCCTCGGCGCGCAGATTACGGCGGCACTCACCCCGGAAGGCCAGGTGGAACTCGGGCTGAACGAGCAGCTGGAAGGCTTCCTGACCCTGCTGGCCTGCTAGGCCCCAGGCAATCTTTATTCGCCGAGCGTCGAAAAAAGATGACATCGGCGGGCCGCGCCGCTACTCTGAAAGGACTGTGTCCCATGACACATTCCAAGAATTACGACGGCGTCAGGATCTTCGATGACTGCAGTTGCAACCCGCCCAGTGGCCAGCCCCGCCGGACAGCATGTACTCACCAGCACAGCAGAATCTTTCGACCACTGGAGGCACCTGGTCGCGGAGTCCTTCGTTCCCCTGGCCGCCTCGAGCGCCGATGCGGACAACTTCCGCGGCCGCATGCGGGCCCGCAGGCTGGACCGTGTGGCACTCGTCGAGGTCTCCTCCTCGAGCCATGAGGTCCACCGCACGCCGGCGCTGATTGCGCAGTCCAACCAGCGCTATTTCAAGCTCAATCTCCAGCTGCAGGGCACCGGGCTCCTCATCCAGGACAACCGCGAGGCAGTCCTGCATCCGGGCGATCTGTCCATCTATGACACCAGCCGCCCGTACACGCTTGCCTTCGAGGGCGACGCCCGGCTCATGGTGCTGATGTTTCCCTGGGACGCGCTGTCCCTGCCGCCGGACTGCATCGCGCAGCTTTCGGCGCTGCGGATGGCCGCCGACGGGGGCCTCGCCGCGATCGTCGGTCCCTTCATCGCCCATCTCGCCGAGAACCTGGAGGCGCTGAGCGGCCCCAGCGGATCGCGGCTGGCCACCAACGCCCTTGATCTCGTCTCCACGATGCTGCATTCGGAACTGGACATGTCCCCCGACCGTATGAGGCCCCAGGCCCTGTTGGCGGCATCCGTCCGCGAGTACATCGATGCCCACCTGGCCGATCCAATGCTGTCACCGGCGTCCATCGCGGCGGCCCATTTCATCTCCACCCGGCACCTGCACAACGTCTTCCATGAATCCGGGACCACCGTGGCGAGCTGGATCCGGACCCAGCGGCTGGAGGGGGCGCGCCGCGAACTGCGCGATCCGCTCCTGGCCGGAATGCCGGTCGGAGCCGTGGCCGCGCGCTGGGGCTTCCTGGATGCGGCCCATTT
The DNA here is from genome assembly GCF_056399305.1 of Arthrobacter sp. 01N444. Taxonomy (NCBI): domain Bacteria; kingdom Bacillati; phylum Actinomycetota; class Actinomycetes; order Micrococcales; family Micrococcaceae; genus Arthrobacter; species Arthrobacter sp. 01N444. Next base: position 18,348 of record NZ_JBFTRB010000015.1, on the reverse strand, counting down.
CAGCCGCTCCTTCCGTGATGCCTTCGGTGAGTCCCCCAGCGACTGGCGGCGCGGCGCCTGAGCCTGGCCTTCACCCCCTGCCGAGAGCACCTGCCGTCGTCAGCACCGGCGCCAACGTCAGTTCGTGATCAGATCCGCGTGGTGAACTGCGGCGACGTTCGGGTGGGCCCGGAGCCGGTAGCGAAGAGCGTTGTCTCCGTAGGTTTCCAGGATCGGGCTGTTGGTCGGGTCAACGGACAGTCCGCGGGCCTTGGACTGAAACTCCGGGCTCACCGCAAGCTTCGGCATGGTCGCGTCCAGCGCAGGGTTGTAGAAGAACGGCAGAGAGATCCTGTCAGTGCCGCGCAGGGGCGAGATCACGCGGTGCAGAGTCGCCTTTAGATAGCCATTTGTGGCCAGTTCGAGCATCTCGCCGATGTTGACCACGAATGTTCCGGGCACCTGAGGTGCGTCGATCCACTTCCCCTGATACTCGACCTGGAGTCCGCCCTTTCCGGGTTCGACCAGAAGGAGCGTCAGGACGCCGCCGTCGCGGTGGGACCCGACGCCCTGCTTGGGCTCCGGATTGGACTCCCCCGGATAACGTACAACCTTAAGCAGGGGAAAAGCCCGTGCGGCAAAAGCCGCGTCGAAGGTGTCCTCGGGCGCTCCCAGGGACACGGCAAGCGCCCGCAGGAGAGCGAGGGAAATGGCACTCAGCCGCTCGGTCCACTCAGAGACAATCGCCCGCATTTCGGGCAGTGCATCCGGCCATAGGTTGGCCCCCTCCAGGCGCCAGTAGTCAGCGACGCCGGCACCCGGCTCCACAGCGTCACGCTCGACGCCGATATCGATCTGCTCGCGCCAGTCCACCGCCCCGTCCGTGAGTTCGCCGCCGACGCGGGTGTAGCCGCGGAACTGCGGGCTGTGGACGTTCTCGACGGAGAGCTTCTGTTCCTCGGACAGTTCGAAGAAGCGGCGTGCGACGTCGAGCATGTCGTCAACGAGCTTCTGCGGGATGCCATGGCCCGCCAGATAAAGGAACCCGACTTCATGCATGGCGTTACGCAGCTCGTCCCGAAACTGGGAGGCCTCCTCAGGCCCTGCATTCAATCGGGAGAAGTCCAGGACGGGCAATGATTCGAGTGACAATGCGGACTAGTCCTTTACAGCGAACTTGGCAAGCCGAAGCCTCTATTAGTTTCAATGTTACGGACGGAGCGACAGCGATGAGGATAAACGTGTCGAAATAAGACATCCGGAGCAGGACGGCGCCCTGGGCAGGGCCCGCCGTCAGGCAGTGACCCCTGCGCGCGCGGCCCTGCGCTCCACGGCAATTTCCACCAGCACACCGGCGGTAAACACAATGGGTACGGTCAGCAGCAGGCCCACGGCCGTTTCGGCACTGCCGCCGATCAGAGCGGTGAAGTTGATGATGACGAGGGACAGGACCCAGCCAAGCAGCAGGGTGGCGAGCACCGGTGCCACCGCGGTCTGCCAGAGCTGGCCGGACACCCTTTCCCGCCGGAAGTAGGCGACGACGGCCAGCGAGCAGAGCATGTACAGCACCAGGAGCGCGGCCACGGCCAGCCCGCTGAACCAGGAAAAGAGGGTGAGGACAGGATCCAGGGACAGCACCGCGAACGGCGCCACGAGCAGGAAGGCGACCACGGTCTGGATCCGCGCAGCGACGGCGGGCGCCTTGTGCCGGTTGGTCCGGGCCACTCCGCGGGGCATCGACCCGCGCAGGGCCAGCGAATGGAGGTAGCGGTTAATGCCGTTGTGGAAGGCGATGATGCCGGCGAGCAGGGAGGTCACGAGCAGCATGCCGGTGACCGTTCCGGCCCACGGCCCGAACAGCTCCACCATCGGCGTCAGCACGAACGCGGTGGAATCGCCCGATTCGAGGGCCGCGCCCGCGGCGTCGATGACGTGCGAGGGTCCGTAGTAGCTGACCAGCATCCAGGAAATGAAGGAGAAGAAGACCGCGATGACGACTACCGAAAGGTACGTGGCCCGGGCGACCGTGCGGTGGGCGTCCTTGGCCTCGGCCGAGTAGATGGCCGTTGATTCGAAGCCGAACATGGAGGCGACGGCGAACATGATGGCAACGCCCGGGGCGCCTGCGCCGATCGCCGCGGGAGAGAAGGACGCCGCCAGGCTGATCCCCTCCGGCCCGCCGCCCCGCAACAGCACGGTGAAGCCGAACATGAGCAGGATGGCGACCTCCAGACCCACGAGCACCGCCAGGACCCGCGCCCCCAGTTCGATGTTGAAGGAGCCCAGCACTTGCACGCCCGCCATGGTGATGGCGGCCAGAAGCCACCAAGGGACCACCATCCCGGCAGATCCGAGGAGGCCCGAGAATGCCGCGCCGTACAGCCCATACATCGCGGCCTGGACCGTGCTGTACGCGAGGAGCGCGAGCCACGCCGCTCCCGCGCCGACCTTCCGTCCGAAGGCGGCGGTGACATAGGCGTAGAAGGCGCCGTTGGCCTGGATCTTCCGGCTCATGGCCACGAAGCCGACCGCGAAGATCACGATGACGATGCCCACCACCAGATACGCGCCGGGGGCGCCGGCGCCGTTGCCGAGCGCTGCGGCCAGGGGTGATGCCCCGACGATTCCGGTCAACGGCGCCTGGGCTGACAAAACAAAGAAGAGAATGCCCATGACGCCGACGCTGCCGGCACGCAGCGCGGTGGAGTGCTCCGTGCGGTGGCTGGATTCTGCGGTCCGGGAATCTGAATTTGAAATACTCATCGGATCCTTCTTAACGGTCATGAGTCTGGGAGATGGGGTGCGTTGCACCGTGAAATCCAGCATGGCAGGTGGCGCCCGTCACGCTTTTGTCGATTAGCGACCGGTTGTTGTTCCTGAGCGTAGTCAGCACCAGGCCCTGCGCCGGCCGCACGGCGGGCCGGACGGCTTCGGGTCCGCAGCCTCAGGAAATAGCTTTCGGTGTTCCGTTCGCTCCCGCACAACAGCTCTTCGCGGATAGACAAGCCCCTCGGCCCCTCGCCGGAGCACGCTTGAAACAGCACTCTTAGGCCGCACCGGCCGCGTTCTCTGACCTACTCGATGTGGAGTACCCCCATGGAAACCTACGACGCCCTGCTCGCCTCGATCACCCCGGTGTCCGGGGAAACCCGCACGATCTGTGACCCGGCCACCGGACAGCCGGTCGGCGAAGCACCGGTCCACACCGTTCAGGACCTCGAAGCCGCCATCTCCGCCGCAGCCGCCGCGCAGCCGGCCTGGGCTGCACTGGGCCACGACGCCCGGTCCGCCGCGCTGCTCAAGGCCGCCGACGCCGTCGAACGCTCCGCCGAGGAACTCGCCCGCCTGCTCTCCCGCGAGCAGGGCAAACCGCTGAACGGCCCGAACGCCCGCTTTGAGGTCGGCGCCTGCGCCGCCTGGCTCCGCGTCGCCGCCGGCACGCCCCTGGACCCAGAAACCGTGGTGGACGACGGCGAAACCCGCGCCGAACTGCACTACCGGCCCATCGGCGTCGTCGGCGCGATCGGCCCCTGGAACTGGCCCATGATGATCACCGTCTGGCAGCTCGCCCCAGCCCTGCGCATGGGCAACGCCGTCGTCATCAAGCCGTCCGAATACACCCCGCTGTCCGTCCTTGCCCTCGTCGAAATCCTCAACCAGGAACTCCCCGAAGGCCTCCTCACGGCGGTCTCCGGCGGCCGCGACGTCGGCGAGGCCCTGGCCGGACACCCCGCGGTCGGCAAGATCATGTTCACCGGCTCCACCGCCACCGGCAAGGCCATCATCAAATCCTCCGCCGACACCGTCAAGCGCCTCACCCTGGAGCTCGGCGGCAACGACGCCGGCATCGTCCTGCCCGACGCCGACCCCAAGGCGATCGCCGAGGGCCTGTTCTGGGGCGCCTTCATCAACACCGGCCAGACCTGCGCGGCGCTCAAGCGCCTCTACGTCCACGACGCCATTTACGACGCCGTCTGCGAGGAACTCGCCAGCGTGGCCCGTGCCATGCCCATGGGCAACGGACTCGACGAGGCCAACGTCCTGGGCCCGCTGCAGAACCGCCAGCAGTTCGACATCGTCGCCAGGCTCGTCGAGGCAGCCCGCGACTCCGGCGCCAGGATCCTGCTCGGCGGCAACCCGGAGAACGACCGGCCCGGGAACTTCTACCCCACCACCCTCGTCGCGGACATCGCCAACAGCAACCCGCTGGTCGCCGAGGAGCAGTTCGGCCCCGCCCTGCCGATCATCCGCTACGGCACGGTGGACGAGGCCATCGCCATGGCCAACGCCGTCGACGTCGGACTCGGCGCCTCGGTCTGGTCCTCCGACCCCGCCGAAGCACGCAAGGTGGCGGCCCGGCTCGAGGCCGGCACCGTCTGGATCAACAAGCACGGGGCCGTGGACCCCCGCATCCCGTTCGGTGGCGCGAAGCAGTCCGGCTACGGACTCGAATTCGGTGTCGAAGGCCTCAAGGCCCTCGGCGTTCCGCAGGTCATCAACGGCTGACGCTGCACTTAGCAGGGGCCATCAGCGCAGCGCCTGCGGCACGGGTTCGTGCCGCAGGTAGCTGCGCCGGAACCGGCCGCTGCCGGCTGTCAGGGCCCGCAACTCCACCGCGTACCGCAACAGTTCCTGGTCCGGCACCTCGGCGCTGATCTCGGTGCCGTCGGCGCCTGCGGAGGTGGTTCCGGTCAGGCGTGCCCGCCGGGAGGACAAGTCGCTCATCACGGCGCCCACGTGGTCCTCCGAAACGCTGATGGTCACGGACGAGACCGGCTCCAGGAACTGGATGCGGGTTGCCCCGGCCGCCTCCCGGAGGGCCAGCGCCCCGGCCGCCTGGAAGGCAGCATCGGAGGAATCCACGCTGTGCGTCTTGCCGCCGATCAGCGTTACCTTGATATCCACTACCGGGAAACCGGCCGAGACGCCTTTCTGCATCTGGGCCCGCACGCCCTTTTCCACCGAGGTAATGAACGGCCCGGGAATCACGCCGCCAACGGTCTTGTCGACAAACTCGAACCCGCCGCCGCGGTCAAGCGGTTCCACCTCGATGTCGCAAACCGCGTACTGGCCGTGGCCGCCGGATTGTTTGACATAGCGCCCGTGTCCGGCGGCCGGCGCGGCAAACGTCTCCCGCAGCGGCGTGATGACCTGGACGCTCTGCAGGTTCACCCCTTGGTCCCGCAGCCTGCCCAGGACGACGTCGGCGTGCGCCTCGCCCATGCACCACAAGATCAGCTGGTGGGTTTCGGAGTTGCGTTCCACCCGCAGCGTCGGGTCCCCGGCAGTGACCTTCCCCAGGTTCCTGGCCAGGGCGTCCTCGTCGCCGTGCGTGGCGGCTTCGATGGCGACCGGCATGAGCGGGTCCGGCATGTCCCAGGCGGCCACCAGCAGCGGCAGCTCCTTGGCCGAAATCGTGTCGCCGGTCTCGGCGGTGCCCAGCTTGGTCAGCGCGCAGATATCCCCCGCGACGCAGAAAGGCACTGGCCGCAGTCCTGATCCCAGTGGCGAGTACAGGTGGGTGACCCGCTCGTCGCTGTCGTGGTCCTCGTGGCCGCGGTCGGCCATTCCGCGGCCGCCCACATGGATGGCGGCGTCCTCCCGCACCACGCCGGAGAAAACGCGCACCAGGCAGACGCGGCCAAGGAACGGGTCGATCGTCGTACGGACCACTTCCCCGAGCAGCGGACCGTCGGGGTCGCAGCCGAGCGCGCCGGCGGGCACCCCGTCGAGGTCGGTCGCTGCGGGGACGCCGCGCTCCGCCGGCGTCGGAAACGCACGCACCAGGACCTCGAGCAGTTCCGCCAGGCCGAGCCCGGACTCCGCCGACGCCGGCAGCACCGGGTGGAAGGACCCGCGGGCCACGGCCGTCTCCAGATCGGTGATCAGGACGTCGGGGGCGATTTCCTCGCCTCCGAGGTAGCGGTCCATGAGCGTCTCGTCTTCGCTCTCGGCAATGATCCCTTCGATCAGCGCGCCCCGTGCGGACTCCGCGGCGGCGAGTTCGACGCCGGTCGCGGCGCGGGTGGCCGGCGCCGGTTCCGCATCACTGTAGTCGGAGACCGTGTCGGTCAGCAGTCCCAGCAGCCCGGTGACGGGACCGTCCGCGGGGACCGGCAGGTAGAGCGGAAGGATGGAGTCGCCGAATGCCAGGCGGCAGCGGGCGATGGCGGCGTCGAAGTCCGCGCGCGGATGGTCCAGGCGGCTGATGACCACGGCCCGCGGCATCCCGAGCCGCTGGCACTCGCTCCAAAGCGCCGTGGTCGCTGCGTCGACATCGTCGGTGGCCGAGACGACGAACAGCACCGCATCCGCCGCCCGGAGCCCTGCCCTCAGCTCGCCGATGAAATCCGTATAGCCCGGAGTGTCCAGCAGGTTGACCTTGATGTCCCCCACCATCACCGGCACCACCGCGAGCGCCACGGAGCGCTGCTGCGCGATGGCGGAAGGATCCGAGTCGCTCACCGTAGTGCCCTCGGCGATCGAGCCCTTGCGGGTGATGGCTCCGGTGGCGGCAAGAAGTGCCTCGGTGAGCATCGTTTTTCCGGAACCGGAATGCCCCACGAGTGCCACATTGCGGACCTTGTCCGGCTGTTCCGGCGGCGCGACGCCGTTGGCGTCTGCCCGCCGGAGGTCAGACGTACCCCGGACCGGTCCCCTTGACGGCGTCTTGGCGCCTTTCGACGGCATGAGAACCTCCCGGCGTCGCATCCACTCGTGCCCTGCAGGGCCTTGTGTTAAGGATTGGACACCCTGGGACGCCCGGACAGCAAGGTCTTTTTCAGGCCGTAGTTTTTCAGGCCGTGGCCGGAGCAACCAGGGACCCGGAGGCTGCCCGGTTCCGGAGCCAACGGCCCACGGCCTTGCCTTTGCCCGTCCACCAGCTGTCCTCGTCGCTGCCATGGTGCCACCTGAAGATCACGGCGACCATGACGAACACTCCGGCGGCGACCTCGGGCCAAGAGCCGGAGGCGGCATCGAGGAGCACGCTGAACGCCATGACCACGATGGAAGGCAGTGCAAGTGTCCGGAACCACGTGTTGGCGACGAACCGGCTGCGGGATCGCGGCACGGAGACCGCGCGGACGAAGTCGAAGCACAGGCAGACGACCACCAGGGCCTGCCCCAGGGACATCAGGATGTGCCCCGGCAGGGAACCGGCAAACAGGACGGCCGCCTGGAGTCCCGGGCTCACGGCGTGCCCGTCAACGCAACTGGCCGCAGCCGGGACCCGCCCCGAAGGGGCGAATCAAACCTGGGCGAATCACACCTGGACTGATCAAACTCGGTTGAATCATGCATGCGATGCCCCCCGGCGTCTACGCTGCTCCTGCGCTGGCTCCGCGCCCGGGCTTCCCGCAGGAGCTGTAGGCGTGTCATGCCAGCCTTTTCTGACACTCCAATTCAACGCGCGGAATGGGCATGAAGTCACGCAAATGAGGTACCCGACTATCGGATGGTCGGGTACCTGATTGCGTTCCGGTGTACTCGGTTTGCTCCTGCCGCTACTTGCCCCGGCATTGCGACGTAACCGAAAAACGTGATGGTTGACACATTCCCCGCGGCCGTGTCATCGCCGCCCTGCTCGCCAGGGAAACCTGGGGAAACCGCGAGATGAGTCCTAGCCCATGCCCCTCGGCCGCCACACCACCAGCGCCTGCGACCGCGCCTGCGGACGCTTGCCGCGGGCCAGGCTGACGACGTCGCCGGCAGTTCCTGCGGCGAAGATCCGCGAATCGGCCCCTTGGCGGCGCCGGCCCAGTTCCTCAGTCAGTTCTCCGACCCGGCGCTGCAGGGCGGCCACCTGGTTCTCCAGCTGGAGGATCCGCTTGATGCCCTCCAGCGAGACCCCCTCCTGGGAGAGCCGCTGGACCTCGCGGAGCATATTCACATCCCGCTGCGAGTAACGCCGCGACTTGCCCGGGGCACGGCTGGGCGAGACGATGCCCAGCCGGTCGTACTGGCGCAGCGTCTGCGGGTGCATGTCCGCCAGTTCCGCGGCAACGGAGATGACGAAGATCGGCTGGTCGAAGTCGATGGCCATGGCTGGATCCCGTTCCTAGAGCCGGGCCTTGGCTGCCAGGCCCGCGCGGACGTCCTCATTGGCGGTGGCCGCGGCGAAGGCCTTCACGGCCTCCTCCGCTTCCTTGTTCAGCTTCCGCGGAACAGCGACGTCGATCGTCACCAGCAGATCGCCGGTGGCTTTGGCGTGCTTGACGCCGCGGCCCTTGACGCGCAGGGTTCTGCCCGAGGGCGTCCCTGCCGGAACCCTGACCTTGACCGTGTCGCCGTCGACCGTCGGAACCTCGATGTCTGCGCCCAGGGCCGCCTCCGGGAAGGAGACCGGGACGTGGATCCGGAGGTTGTCGCCGTCGCGGACGTAGAATTCGTGCGGCTTTACCGAAACGGTGACCATGAGGTCGCCGTTGCCGGCGGGGGCGTACTGCCCCTTGCCGCGGACGCGGACCTTTTGTCCGTCCTTGATGCCGGCCGGGATGCGGACGTCGATGACCTCACCGTCCGGTTCACGCAGGCCGATCGTGGTGCCGCGGATGGACCCGCCGAATGAGATCGAGGTCGACGCGGTGCGGTCCGAGCCCTTCTGCGGAGCCCGCTGGAAGGACTGGCCCCCGCCGCCGAATCCGCCGCCGCCGAAGAGATCTGCGAACTCGGGCGGAATGCCGCCGGCCGTGCTGTAGCCGCCGGAGTGGCGGCCTCCGCCGCCGGTAAAGAGCCCGCCGAAGAGGTCCTCGAAGCCAGCTCCGCCGCCGGCCCCGCCGCTTCCGCCAGGGGCAAAGCGTGCGCCGCCGCCCATGGCCCGGATGGCGTCGTACTGCTGGCGCTCATCGGGATCCGAGAGCACGGAATAGGCCTCGGAGATGTCCTTGAACTTCTTCTCCGACGCGACGTTCCCCGCATTGGTGTCCCCACGCTCCGACAGGCCCGATGCCACTCCCGGGGCCCATCATCTGCTTCGCGCTGTTTCTCAACTCACTTTAGGCGAGCAACACGCTGGCGCGGAGGCCGGATAGGGGGCGGCGGTGTGGAGGGCACCGCGAAGCGGGCACCGCCCCCTATCCGGCGGAGCGCCAGAGGCAACCTACGCCGGTACCGCCACGATCACCTGGGCCGCGCGGAGGACACGGTCGCCGGACTTGTAGCCCGAGCGCAGCACCTGGCTGACGGTATCGATTTCGATATCCGTGCCGGGCTGCTGGATGAGGGCCTCGTGGATGGTCGGATCGAACTCCACGCCGGTCTCATCGATGCGGACCAGCCCGTACGTCTTCAGCGCAGCCTCCAGTTTGGCGGCGATCGCGGCGAAAGGGCCGTCCGCGAGGTCGCCGTGCTGGCGGGCGGCGTCGACGTCGTCCAGTACCGGCAGCAGCGCGTTCAGGACGCCGATGACGGCCATCTCGCCCGCCACGGCCCGGTCGCGCTCGACCCGCTTGCGGTAGTTGACGTACTCGGCCTGCAGGCGGCGGAGGTCATTCCTGAGCTCCTCCGCCTCGGCAGCGGGCGCGCCCTGGGCCACAGATTCCGCGGCGGGCACCTCAACACTGTTGAGGATGTCCTCCGCCTGGGACAGTGCGTCTCCGGAGTCTGCCGCGGCAGCTGCGTGCTCCTGGCCGGGGTGGCGGGCCTGGCCGGTCTTCGGATCAACCTTGCGGTTGTCGTGGATCACCGGCTTCTGCGGCTCGTTCTCCTGCTGTTCCGCGTCGCGCCGGCTCTCGGAAGAACCGTGCTCTTCTTCGTTACCGTGATGCGGCATGATTACTTCTTCTCGTCTTCGTCAACGATTTCGGCGTCGACGATGTCCTCGTCGGAGCCGGCTGCCGGCTCGCCTGCGGGGGCACCCTGCGCACCGGCGTGGCCGTCGGGGGAACCGGCCTGGGCGTAGATGGCTTCGCCGAGCTTGGTCTGGGAAGCCTGCAGCTTCTCGAACGCGGTCTTCACGGCGGCGTCATCGGTGCCTTCGAGGGCCTTCTTGAGGGCGTCGACGTCGGCCTTGACCTCGGTCTTGACCTCTTCGGGCAGCTTGTCGGCGTTGTCGGCGATCAGCTTGTCCACGGAGTAGGCGAGCTGCTCGGCCGTGTTGCGGGTGTCGGTTGCCTCGCGGCGGGCCTTGTCCTCGGCTGCGTGCTCTTCGGCGTCGTGGACCATGCGGTCGATGTCTTCCTTGGACAGCGCGGTGCCGCCGGTAATGGTCATGGACTGTTCCTTGCCGGTGCCCTTGTCCTTCGCCGAAACGTGCACGATGCCGTTGGCGTCGATGTCGAAGGTGACCTCGACCTGCGGAACGCCGCGGGGGGCCGGCGCGATGCCGGTCAGCTCGAACGTGCCCAGCGGCTTGTTGTCGCGGGTGAACTCACGCTCGCCCTGGAAGACTTGGATGGCCACGGACGGCTGGTTGTCATCCGCGGTGGTGAAGGTTTCGCTCCGCTTGGTCGGGATGGCGGTGTTGCGCTCGATCAGGTGCGTCATGATGCCGCCCTTGGTTTCGATGCCAAGGGACAACGGGGTGACGTCGATCAGCAGCACGTCCTTGCGCTCGCCCTTGAGGACACCGGCCTGCAGGGCGGCGCCGACGGCGACGACCTCATCGGGGTTGACGCCCTTGTTGGGCTCCTTGCCGCCGGCCAGTTCCTTGACGAGGTCGTAGACGGCCGGCATGCGGGTGGAGCCGCCGACGAGCACGATGTGGTCGATCTCGGAGAGCTTGATGCCTGCTTCCTTGATGACGTCCTGGAACGGCTTCTTGGTGCGGTCCAGCAGGTCCTTGGTGAGGTCCTGGAACTTGGCGCGGGTCAGCTGCTCGTCCAGGTGGACCGGGCCGTCGGGGGTGACGGACAGGTACTGGAGGGAAACGTTGGTGCTGGAGGAGGAAGAGAGTTCCTTCTTGGCCTGCTCCGCGGCTTCGCGGAGACGCTGCAGGGCAATCTTGTCCTTCGTGAGGTCGATGCCCTTGACCTTGAGCTGGTTCAGCAGGTATTCAACGACGCGCTGGTCCCAGTCGTCGCCGCCGAGGTGGTTGTCACCGGCGGTGGCGCGGACCTGGATGGTGGAGAAGTTGTCCTCATCCTTGCCGACCTCCAGAAGGGAGACGTCGAAGGTTCCGCCGCCGAGGTCGAAGACCAGGATGAGTTCGTCTTCCTTGCCCTTGTCCAGGCCGTAGGCCAGGGCGGCCGCTGTGGGCTCGTTGACGATGCGCAGGACGTTCAGGCCGGCGATTTCTCCGGCCTCCTTGGTGGCCTGGCGCTGGGCGTCGTTGAAGTAGGCCGGCACGGTGACGACGGCGTCGGTGACCTTTTCACCGAGGTAGGACTCGGCGTCGTTCTTAAGCTTCATGAGGATACGGGCGGAAATTTCCTGCGCCGTGTACTTCTTGTCGTCAATGGCGACGGTCCAGTCAGTGCCCATGTGGCGCTTGACGGACGCGATGGTGCGGTCAATGTTGTTGACGGCCTGGCGCTTGGCGATCTCGCCGACCAGGACCTCGCCGGACTTGGAGAAGGCAACAACCGACGGCGTGGTGCGGCCACCCTCGGCGTTGGCAATGACGGTGGGCTCGCCACCTTCGAGAACGGAGACGACGGAGTTAGTGGTTCCGAGGTCAATACCTACTGCACGTGACATGGATTGCTTCCTTACTTCCTTGGAATCTTGCGGAGATGGCCGCGGACCCGCAGTGGCTCCAACACAGTGGCTGTGGCTCTAACCTCAATTGCTCTAACCGCAGTGGGTCCGACCGTTATTGAGCGATCTACACTCAACTTTACCCAGAGGGGGACATAAGTCAATTTAAAGTTGAGCGAAGTCGACTCAACTTCGCTTTTCCGCCTCGCCCGCGGCAGCTCCTCGCCGCCTAAATTCCCCTCAATCCAGCCCTTCTCGCGCGTCCCGGGCGGCGTTTCGCCCTGCGCGAACCTGCCCGCTGGGCGCAGGGGCGAAGACCTGGGCAGAGGACCAGCCGGCGCCCGCGCCGGCTGGTCCCGCCAGCTTTGCTCTCGCTAGTTGTCGCCCCGAGCGGCGTCGCCGTCGGCAGGCTCTCCCGTTGCCGGCCGGGCGGATCGCTCGGGACGGGACGTACCGGCGCTCCCGTAGTCACCTTCGGGGTATTCACCTTCCTCGGCGACGCCGGCCGGCTCACCGGAGACCCCGCCCTCGCCGTAGTCACCCTCGGGATAGTCGCCTTCCACGTCGCCGACGACGGCGGCTCCGGCCACGCCGGCCTCGCCGTAGTCCCCCGCGGCGTACTCCCCTTCGACGGCGGTGGGCGGGACTTGGCCTGCCGTGCCGGCGGAGCCGTAGTCGCCCTCAACGTATTGCCCCTCAGGTGCCGCGGCCTCTGCCTCATCTTCCGCAGGAACGGCATCGACGTTCCGCGGCGCCGCTTTTCCGGGGACATTCTCTTCAGGCGTGTTCTCTGCAGGCCTGTTCTCTTCAGGCCTGGTCTCTTCAGACATGGATGGATCCTTCCTGGACGCATCTGGCGCGCCCGTGCGGGCGCAGGGGCAGTCTATCGAGCGCCACGGCAAGGCAACAGGGGAACCTGGTTTACCGGGCAGCGCCGGCCGCCGGCAGACCCGCGACGTCGGCCAGCACCGCGAGGTGGTGGCCGAAGAGCTCTTCCCGGGCTGTGAACGTGTCTGGGCCATACTGGCCGAAAACCTCGAAACTGACGGCACCGAAGAGCGAGGTCCAGGCCAGTGCGCCGCGGGCCAGGAGGTCATCCGGCACCGCCAGGCCGAACTCGGCGCGGATTTTCGCCAGGTCCCCCGCCAGCCCGGCGGCCACGGCAGGACTCCGCTGGCCGGTCACGGCAAGCCGCCCGGCCCGGAAGGCGCCGTCGAGGATTCCAATGAGGGCAGTAATCACCCTCGTCCCGGGGCCGGTGGTCCGCCCCGCCGGGGCCTGGTAACCGGGCACCGGACTGCCGAAGAGCAGGGCGTAGCGGGAGGGCTCGCGCAGCGCCCAGTCCCGCACCGCGCAGCCCAGCGCCGCGAAGCGCCCGCCGAAGTCATCCTCCGGCACTGCCCCGACGGCGGCATCCACCGCATCGCCAAGTTCGTTGTACGCATCAATCAGCAGAAGGGTCAGCAGCTCCTCGCGGCTCTCCACGTAGCGGTAGACCGCCGAAGAGACGACCCCGAGATCACGGGCCACGGCACGGAGGGACAGCGCGGCGGCACCGTGCAGCACCAGATGCTCCCGGCCCAGCCGGACGATATCGGCCACCGTTTGGGCCCGGGCACGCTCGCGCGGGGTGCGCAGCCGCACCGCCGCCGGGGCCGCTCCGGCCGCTCCGGCCGGGCCTGCCGCAACGCCGGCGTCTATCGCGCCCGCAATCCTGTCCTCTGGCATGAGTCCAGCATTCCACATCCAAGAGCACTGTCAACAAATGTGAGCACCGCTCTTGACTTGTCGGCCACGGCGTCGCATCCTGAATGGGAGAGCACTGCTCTCGTTATTTCAAAAGGAGATCGGAATGTCCCAACCTGCAGCCTCCGGGCACCAACCGTCCAGGCTCTATGTCGTCACAGGGGCCGGCCCGGTGGGCTGGACCGTCGCCGAGCAGTTGGCAGCGGCGGGCCACCGGGTGCGCCTCCTGACGAGGTCCGGCAGCGGACCCGCCCACCCGCTGGTGGAAAGAGTGTCGATCGATGTGTCCGAGCCCGCCCGGCTCGGCGAGGCCGTCCAGGGCGCCGCGGCCGTTTTTCATTGCATCCACGGCTCGCGCTACAACGCCGAGGTTTGGGCCAGGGAGCTCCCGGCCGCCGAGCTGAATGTGCTCGCCGCGGCGGGCGCGGCGGGCGCCGTCGTGGTCTTCCCGGAAAGCCTGTACTCCTACAGCACCCCGGAAAACATCATGACCGAGGACAGCCCCCGGCAGGCGCAGGGCGGCAAGCGCGGAGTCAGGACCGCACTGCTCGCGGCCCGGGCGGCCTCCCCCACCGCCACCGTGAGCATGGTGGCCGGCGATTTCTTCGGGCCGCGGGTCCGCAACTCGCACGCCGGCGAGCGCATGGTCCGGCCCGTCGCGGCCGGCAAGCCAATGCAGGTGATCGGGCGGGCGGACCAGCCGCATTCCTTCACGTATGTCCCGGACCTCGCGGCCGCCATGATTGCGGCGGCTGACAGGCCCCAGGTGTGGAACCGGGTATGGCATGCGCCCACTGGACCTGCACTGACCCAGCGCGAGATCGCGGGGGCATTCGCCAAGGCGGCCGGCGCCCGGGCACCGCGTGTCACCGGCGTTCCCGGGTGGGCGGTGAGGGCAATGGGAGTGTTTTCCACGGATATGCGGGACCTGGCCGAGACCCTGTACCAGTTCGAGCACCCCTTCGTCATGGATTCCACGGCGAGCCAGGCCGCGCTGGGGCTGACACCGACCCCGCTGCACGAGGCAGCCGCCGCCACCGTTGCCTGGTGGAGGGACCAGGGACAGTGACGGCGGCTGCGGTCTTCGGTTCCGCCTAGCGGACCCCGGCCTCCTCGTTTTCAGCCGGATCTGCCTTCGGATTTTCGGCGGACAGCGTGGCCCGGGCGCCGTCGCGGGCCACAGCCCCGCTCCCTGGCCGGCCGAGCTTGCCGGGCCACCAAAGCCGCGGGCCGATGTCGTAGGCCAGCGCGGGCACCAGCAGGGAGCGGACCAGCACCGTGTCCAGCAGGACGCCGAACGCGACGATGAAGGCGAGCTGGACCAGGAACATGATCGGGATGACGCCGAGGGCCGCGAAGGTGGCCGCCAGGACCACCCCGGCAGAGGTGATGACCCCGCCTGTCACTACGAGGCCGCGCAGGATGCCGGCCCGGGTACCGTGCTTGAGGGATTCCTCCCGGACCCGGCTCATCAGGAAGATGTTGTAGTCGACGCCCAGTGCCACGAGGAAGACGAAGCCGAACAGGGGCACCGTCGCGTCCGCGCCCGGGAAGCCGAAGACATTGTTGAACACGAAGGCGGAGACGCCCATCGCCGCGGCATAGGACAGGACCACGGAGGCGACCAGCAGGACCGGCGCGAGCACCGAGCGCAGCAGCAGCATGAGGATGACCAGGATGACGCCCAGGACCACCGGGATGATGGTGACGAGGTCGCGCTGGGCAGTGGTGTTGGTATCCAGCGCCGTGGCCGTCACACCGCCGACCATCACACCGCTGTCTATCTTCTTCAGGTCCTGGCGGAGCGACACCACGGCGTTTTCGGCCTCGGCGGAGTCCGCGGCGTGGTTCAGCGTCGCGTTGATCAGGACCTTCCCGTCCCTGATTGCGGGGGCAGCCGGCGCGCCCGGGGCGCCGGTGATGACCGGGGCGCCCCCTTCGGCCAGCAGATAGGCGTCTCCGACGCCGTCGCTGGTCTGCAGCTTCGCCAGAACGTCCTGGGCGTTTTCCTCGTCGGCCACGATCACCGCGGGGCTGCCGGACCCGGCGTCGAAGTGCCGGCCCAGGGCATCCTGCCCGTCGACGGCATTGGAGGAGGTGAGGATGACGTCGGTCTGGGCGACGCCGTTGGCTTTAAGCTGCAGGAGGCCGGTAGCGGCTACCAGGAGCAGCAGCACCGAGGCGACCCAGACCGTGCGCGGCCGGCGGGATACGAGCGAACCGGTGGCCCGCCAGAGTCCCTTCTGGCCCTCGAGGCCGGTGACCAGTTCCGGTTCCCGATCGGTTTCCGGGAGCAGTTTGGGCCGGAACGGCCAGAACGCTGCCCGGCCCAGCAGTGCCATCAGGGCCGGCAGCAGGGTCAGGGCGGCGAAGAGCGCGCAGAGGATGCCCGCCGCCGCCACCGGGCCGAGGGCCTTGTTGGAGTTGAGGTCGGAGAACAGCAGGCAGAGCAGCGCGATGATTACGGTGGCGCCGGAGGCCAGGATCGGTTCCCAGGCCGCCTTCCATGCGGTGACGGCGGCGGCCGTCCGGTTGGTGGTGTGGGTCAGGGCTTCGCGGAACCGGGCCACATACAGCAGGGCGTAGTCGGTGGCTGCGCCGATCACCAGGATGGACAGGATGCCCTGGCTCTGGCCGTTCAATTGGATCCAGCCGGCCTTAGCCATGCCAAACACCAGCAGGATCGCGGCGCACAGCGCGAAGACCGAGGTGAACAGCACCATGACGGGCAGCAGCAGGGAACGGTAGACAATCAGCAGGATCAGGAACACGGCGCCCAGGGCCACGAGCAGCAGGATGCCGTCAATGCCGGCAAAGGCACTCACAAGGTCCGCGGTGAGGCCGGCCGGTCCGGTGACGAAGGTCTGCATTCCGGCTGGCGCGGACGCCCGGACCTCGTTGCGCAGTTCCTTGACGACCGTTTTCACTTCCGCCGAGGAAGCAATGGGCACCACGAACTGGACTGCCTTGGCGTCCTCGGAGGGGATGGGACCGATCACCGTGCTCCCGGCCTGCAGGGCCTCCAGCTTGCCCTTGAGGGCCGCGGTCTCGCGGAGCTGGGCCGGGGTGAAGGCGGAGTCGCTCTCAACCACGATTACTGCCGGGATCTCCTTGGAGTCCCTGAACTTGGCCTGCCAGTCCGCGGCCTCGGTGGCCTCGGCCCCGGCGGGAAGGAACGATGCCTGGTCATTCGATGACACCTCGCTCAGGCGGCCGAATGTAGGGCCGCCGACGCCGGCGATCGCCAGCCAGGCCAAGACGAGCACTGCGGGGACCAGCCAGCGCAGCCAGAACGGGACACGGGTCGCCGCGGACGAAGTCGTTTTCATGTTTCCTTCCAGGGTGCGCCTCGGAGTGGGAGCAGAGATCAACTCCATAGTAGACTATCTCCATCATAGAGATAACCCATTTGCCCGGGGCACCGGAGGAGAATAGAGACAGCCGGCGTCAGGCCGCTCCGCAGACCCTGCAGTAGACTCCCGAAGGCGCCCTCGACAGCGCCGACCTGCCGCGGTCAGACCGCCGGGGCAGGATCAAGGGACGAAGGAGGTCCGCCGTGTCAGCCGAATCCCCGGGCCTATCCGAAGACGCGGTCTCGCCCAAGAACACAGTCCCGCCCGAAGCCGCCGGTCCGCCGCCCCTCGTCCGGCTCCTGCAGGAATTCACCCTCGAAGCCAACCGTTATGTGGACTCCGCCGGCGGCCGCAATGACATGCACCGCACGGACCTCAACGCCCTCGCCGTCATCATGCGGCACGCGGCGCGGGACCAGATTGTCACTCCAGGGGTGCTGAGGAAAGAGCTGAACCTCAGCTCCCCGGCCACCACCGCACTGATCGACCGGCTCCACAGTTCCGGCCACGTGGTCCGTGAGCGCGAGGGCGCGGACCGCCGCCAGGTGCAGCTGCGCATGACGCCCAAGGCGTACCGGGACGGCGGCGCAATGTTCCTGCCGCTGGCCCGCCACATGGGTGCAGCCATGGCGACCTTCACGCCCGAAGAACTGGAGATCGCCACCCGCTTCATGAACTCCATGATCGATGCCACTGTCCGGGCCGGTGAGGAAGCGGCCCGCGGCCCCGGGCCGGAGCAAGCGCCGGGGCAGCGCCCCGGCTGACTCGCGGCCCCGGCTGATCCGAAGCGCGCCGTCACGGGTGCGCCGCAGCCTGCGACTGGGTAACAAGCACGGCTTCCGCCAGCACCGTTTCCGGCACCACCTGAGC
The DNA here is from genome assembly GCF_056399305.1 of Arthrobacter sp. 01N444. Classification (NCBI taxonomy): domain Bacteria; kingdom Bacillati; phylum Actinomycetota; class Actinomycetes; order Micrococcales; family Micrococcaceae; genus Arthrobacter; species Arthrobacter sp. 01N444. The sequence continues at coordinate 763 of NZ_JBFTRB010000015.1, read as the reverse complement.
TGCGGGTGCACTGGGCCAGGAGACTGGCAGGATGCTGAATTGGTGACGTCGACGAATGATGTCGATGCCATCTAATTCGCGCTGGGGGCGGATTTACCACCGCGCCGCACTCTGCGCAGGCGCTTCACCGTGCGAGAAAGCACTCGGGTTCCGACGAGGAAGCCAAGAAAATGTACAGGTTGGATACCTAGCCTTGCGACGTGGCACAGCAACGCAGCCAACGTCACGCCACAACGTCATTTTCCCCCCCAAGAATAGCGAGGCTCGACCCCGGCAAAGCGAGTTCTCCGCACCCACCTAACCAACATGCCGCGACTCAAGCGACTTGACAGCTTCCTTTCGATGTGACGAAGCCGGTCATTTAGCAAAATTCAGCATGACAATTCGAGCACTTCATTATCTTGAGCGGACGCTCTCCACACTTTATCTAGTGCAATGCAACAGACGCACAATTCAGGGGGAAAAATTGGCATCACGTGGGATCGGCGCCATGCGTCGCATTTTCAGTCCGGCACGCACTGCACTCACAGCACTCCTGGCGGTGCTTCTTTCACTTCTGACAGCTGCGCCCTCCCTAGCTGCGACGGCAGAAACTGAACCCAACAACACCATGGCGGCCGCGACGGTGGTGCCCCTGGGGACCACGGTTTCCGGTTCGGCACTCAGCGGAGGCATCGATGACACCGATTACTACGCGATCGACCTGCCCAAGGCAGGCCGGGTCGGCCTGAACTTCAAGTTCCCCGCCGGGCTCGGAACCGGA